>JAVHOI010000152.1:0-2816 GCA_036169975.1 Ferruginibacter sp.
TTTAATCGGGACTCCATTCAACATTTGAATATCTATTAAGCGAGACGCACTGCACAAATATATGCTGCTGGCAGTATAGTTATTGTATAGGCATAAACAGTCTATCCTGCTGAAATAAAAAATAACAGTATGCAAATAGACTTTGCGTCCCTTTAGCTTTATAGTAATGGCTTCAGTAATGCAATTGTCTCTAATCCTTTGGCTTGATCTCAACCGCTTTTTTCTTTGTTGGTATTATTTTTTTAGGCGAAACGGCTTTCTTTTCAGTATGCGTTTCTTTTATTCCTTCTACCAATAATTTGGCCGCTTTTTTTACCCTTTTTTCAAATTTCTTTTCACCCAATTGCTCCTTCAGGTTTTGTAAAGCCTTATGTAATTGCGCTGATATTTTATCAAAAATATCTTCCCGTTCGGTAGTGTTTTTTTTTACGTGTAATTTTTTTGTTGGCATAATCGTTTCTTTTTTTTAATGATAACTCAAAGTTAATGTTAGATTAACAAACCCAATGTTAAGTTTTGGTATCTGAAACCATTACCATTTTGCTTCCTGAATTCAGGCAGGTATTTCTTATGAATATGCTGGTGATAATTTTATTTTTGCAAAGCCGGGTTAAAGAAAAATCCGTTGCTATACCATTTTCCGGATCTTAAAATGTGGGCACCCAATATATAAATTATGCTGCCTGTACTTCCTGGGGTGATGTTGATTTTTCTTTACCTGGCATTGGTTTCAAATTGCGAATGGAACGCCTGATGTCATTGATGTTCAGGGATAAATATACCGACAGTATCCCGGATGCGCTTCCAATAAAACTTCCGGCTATTACATCCAATAAAAAATGCTGGGCCAGGTAAATCCGGGAATAACCCACCAATACCGCTGCCAGCAAAACAAGTAACTGCAGGTTTTTATTTTTCATCATCATTACCAGTACGGTAGCAATTGCGAAGGCCGTAGCTGTATGCCCCGATGGAAAGCTGGAATGATTGGCAAGGATTACCCCATCAATAAAATATAAATATTGCCCCGGTTCAAAATATATATGTGGCCGCGGGGAATAAACCAGGTTTTTTATTATTTGCGCAGCCAATCCCGAAATTAAAAAGGATAGCAGCAATGCCGACGCCTGTTGATTTCTTTTAAAATAGAAAAAAAATATCACTGTTAAACATAAAGCGAAAATGCCATCACCCAGGAAAGTGTAGTTAATAAAAAATACATTGAGCAAAAAAGGATGGTAGCTGTTCAGGGAAATAAAACTTGCGGCCTTGCCATTTATCATCAACATGAAAGAAGCGGCAAGCAACAATATAAGCAAAATAAAAAAATACCATTTGCATCCGCGCAAAACTGAATGGATGTTCATTAGATTATAGTTTGATAAAACAGGAGCGCAAACTAATGAACGGATTTTACTACAATATTATGCTAAGATTAATCCTATGTTACCAAAACTTGTTTGACGGGGATCTTGTAAAACATTTTAAAGATTTTATTTTTTTAAGGATACCGGATTTTGAAGCAGATAACAATAAGGTAATGATGGATTACCGCTACTTCACATTTGCTTAACAATTTTTCAATAATTCAGTAACATTGATGTTGGAGGTTTGCGCTCATAAAAAAAAATGTTTATGAAGCAAACTACACTAAAACTATCCAGGCTATTATTCGCATTTACGATAATGTGCCTGCCCCATTTTTTAAATGCGCAAAATATTACCGTTAAAGGCAAAGTGACCGATGCCGCTACCGGCAATCCAATTGAAAGCGCCAGCATCACCCTGAAAAATTCAAAAAAGGGTGTTAGTTCCAGGGGGGATGGGGCATTTGAATTATCCGCTCCCAAGGGTGAAAAACTAACCATCAGCTTTATTGGTTCACAAGACCAGCAGGTGATTGCATCTGGTGATTTTTTAACCATCAAGCTCGCTACAGACAACAGGCAGATGAATGAAGTAGTAGTAACCGCATTGGGGCTCAAAAAAGAGAAGAGGATCATCGGTTATTCAACACAGGAAGTAAAGGGGAGTGACCTTATAAAAGCCCGTGAGCCAAACCCCATTAACTCGTTGGTGGGAAAAGTGGCCGGTCTTACTGTAGGTTCTTCTGCAGAATTATTGGGTAATCCACAGGTATTATTACGGGGTGGAAATATCCAGTTGTATGTTGTTGATGGTATTCCCATAAACTCAGATACCTGGAACATCAGCCCGGATGATATTGAAAGTTATACCGTGTTGAAAGGCCCGGTTGCTTCTGCGTTGTACGGCTATCGTGGGCAAAATGGTGCCATCATTATCAATACAAAAAAAGGTACTAAAGATAAGCGTGGTTACTCAGTTGAATTCAACAGCAGCACCATGGTAAACAAAGGTTTTATAGCATTGCCCAAAACACAGGATCTGTATGGCCCTGGTGATCATGGCAGGTACAAATTTGTTGACGGAAAAGGCGGTGGAACAAATGACAATGATTATGATATTTGGGGGCCACGCTTTGATGGACAATTAATTGAACAATATGATAGCCCTATTGATCCGGTAACCGGTGTTCGCACGGCAACCCCGTGGACGGCAAGAGGTAAAGACAACCTGAAACGTTTTATCCGGGCCGGTGTATTATCTACCAATAACCTTGCGGTATCTGCAAGCGGCGAAAAATATGACCTGCGTTTTTCTGTTGGGCAAACTTACCAGCAGGGTATTATTCCCAATACAGACTTGAACGGTACCAATTTCAACCTTGCTACTACTTTAAAGTTTAGCAAGCGGTTGACATTAGACGCCAATATCAATTTCAATAAGCAATACAC
>JAVHOI010000152.1:2916-15904 GCA_036169975.1 Ferruginibacter sp.
AGTTTAGCAAGCGGTTGACATTAGACGCCAATATCAATTTCAATAAGCAATACACAGATAATATTCCGGATGTAAATTATGGCCCTAATAGCGTTATTTACAATATGACGATATGGGGTGGTGCAGATTGGAACATTGATGATATGCGCAATTATTGGCAGCCAGGTAAAGAAGGCGAACAAAGCATTTACGCCGAGTACCAGCGGTACCACAATCCGTATTTTATGAGTTATGAGTGGTTGCGTGGACACCATAAAAATGATATTTATGGTTACACAACGCTGAACTATAAGGTAAATAAGTATGTAGAACTGATGGCAAGAACCTCCATCACAACGAATGATCTTACCAGAACTGAAAAAATGCCTTTCTCTGCACATCCTTATGGCCGTGAAGAAGGAAGAGGTGATTACCGCGAAGACAAACGTTCGCTGTTTGAAAACAATACAGAGGCAATGGTTCGCCTGAAATCTCCTGAAGTAGCCAACTTTTTAAACATCAGTGGTTTTGTTGGAGCCAACCTGCGTACTTTTTCTTATGCATCCAGCTTTGTTACTACCAACTATTTGAACGTACCCAATGTATATACTTTCAGCAATAGCCGTAACCCGGTGGTAGCTTATAATTTTGCATCTGATATGCGTGTTCAAAGCGGATATTATTCATTTGATTTTGGTTTGGGAAAATACGCCAACATCAATACTACAGGCCGTGTTGATAAATTATCAGCCTTGTCAAACAAGAACAATACTTTCTTTTATCCATCTGTTAATGTAAGTACTGTTATTTCTGATTATGTTGAAATCCCTTCAGTAGTTTCATTTCTTAAACTAAGGGCATCATTTGCACAGGTTAGAGGTGGTGGCTCATTTGTATCCAATACCATTGGCGCTACGCCTAACAACTCTTATCCTTTGGGTTATGGTGCAGAATATACATCCTCTTATGGAGGTCCTTCTTACGCATTTAGCAATGTATATAGCACTGGCGTAGGGTACAACAATACTACAGAGGCCCGCTATACAGATAAGGTGTTGGATGATAACATCAAGCCAGATGACAGATCTAATATTGAATTGGGTCTTGACATGAAATTTTTCAGAAACAGGTTTGGTATCGATGTAGCCTATTTTAATTATGTTGATGGGCCACAGATTTTTAACAAGCAAATCTCTGCTGCCTCCGGTTATTCCAACTATACCATCAATGCAACTAAAACACAAAAAAAGGGTTTCGAAATAACACTTTCTGGTAATGTAATCAGATCTGCCAGGGGACTAAACTGGGATGTATTGATGAACTGGTCAACCTTCCAGGAAACTTTTAAAGAGTTGCCTGTAGGTGTAACAACCTTGTACAATTTCTATAAAGTAGGAAGCCGCACGGATGAAGTGTACATCAGGAAATTTGCACGTACCGCAGAAGGACAGTTGATCAACGATGGCGGTGGCCGTCCATTCATTTTGCCGGTAGCACAATATGCGGGTACATCAAATCCTGATTGGGTTTGGGGTTTTAACAACAAGTTCAGTTACAAAAGTTTGTCGTTCAGCTTCCAGTTTGATGGCCGTGTAGGTGGTGTAATGGAAGATTATGTAAGAAAGAAAACATTCCAGGGTGGCCGTCATATTGAAACAACAGAAGGTGCCTTAGGCCTTGCACGTTACGATGATACCAAAGGAATAAAATCATACCTCGGAGAAGGTGTGCAGGTTTCAAATGCTACCGCCATTACTTACGATCCGGTAACTGGTGTTATTACAAATCTTGGTGCTTTGAAGTTTTCACCCAATGCCACCAAAACCTACGCACAGGATTACACCAGTCGGTTAAATAGTATTCCAGAAGTAAACATGATGAGCAAGTCTTATTTAAAATTGAGAGAGATTGTAATTGGTTACAGCCTCCCGGTAAGCAAAACTTTTATTAAGCAGGCAAATATATCTTTTGTAGCACGCAACATCCTGTACATTATGAAGGATAAGCGTTTCAATGATGTTGATATTGACCAGTATGCCGGTAGCCAAACAGGTACTAACCTGCAAACGCCAACCACCAGAAGTTATGGTATCAATCTCAATATTGTTTTTTAATATTCACGGATAAAAATTTAAAAATGAAAAAGATATTTTCAATCATTATATTGGGTAGTACCTTATTGGTCACCTCATGTAAAAAGGATTTCAACTCATTGGAGGCCGATCCTAACAGACCAACAAGCGTACCAGCCAATCTTATTTTAAATGGCGTTCTGGCGGATATATTTGAAGGGCCGTTTAGCAGCACCCAGCGGTGGAACCAGTTTTATGCCAGTAACTACGCCTACTACAGCGATCAGCAATATACCTGGTCAGGTGTTTCTTATGGCACTTACAGTACACTTAAAAATGTGGTTCAAATGGAAACAGAAGCTGCAAAAAACATTGCTTCTCCAAATCCATATAGTGCATTGGGTAAATTTTTAAGAGCCTATATGTACTATAACCTCACCATGAAAACGGGTGATGTGCCTGTTGCTGATGCGTTAAAATCGCTTGAGAATACTGCTCCGAAATATGATTCTCAGAAAGAAGTATTTAAGCAAATATTGACCTGGCTTGAAGAGTCTAACAATGACATGGCTGCCATTATTACCAAAGGAAACTATGTGTTGGCCAACGATTTTTATTATAACAATGATTTAAATAAATGGCGCAAAGCGGTTAACAGTTTTAAGCTTCGGGTACTCATTCAATTGAGTAAGCAGGTGGCAGATGCAGATTTAAACATCAAACAAAAATTTGCAGAAACCATCAGCAATCCAACCAAATATCCGGTGTTTACAGGAATGGCGGATAATATGCAATTCACCTATAATAACCAATACAATAAATATTCTACCAACCCGGATAACTTTGGTTTTGATGGGGCACGTATCAATATGACTTCTACCTATCTTAACAAGTTAGTTGCATTAAAAGATCCACGTACATTTTATGTGGCTGAGCCTGCCGCAGCATTGGTAACTGCAGGTAATGCACCCAATAGCTTTGAAGCTTTTAACGGTGCAGGCAGTGGCGATGATCTGGCTAATATGAGTGCGGATGCCGGTTTGGGTAAATATTCTTTTATAAACCGTAAAAGATATTTCAGCACTTATACTGCTGAAAATACCATCCAGATCGGATACCCAGAATTGTGTTTTAATATGGCTGAAGCCATTAACCGTGGTTGGATTACAGGAAGTGCGGAAGACTGGTACAAAAAAGGTATCCAGGAAAGTATTGCATTCTATGGTATTGTAAATGGTACCAATACAGTAACTTTTCAAAAGCCAGGCGGTAAGTTAACCGACTTTAATACCTATACCATTACTTATGATTGGGCTACTTATTACAACCAGTCGTCTGTAAGATACGCTGAATCCAATGCTACAGCATTAGAGCAGATTTTGCAACAAAAATATCTTGCCTTCTACCAGAACAGCGGATGGGAAGCGTATTACAACTGGCGTCGTACAGGCGTGCCTACTTTTCATACCGGGCCTGGAACCGGCAATAGCGAAAGAATTGCATTGAGATTTCAATACCCGCTTTCTGAAAAATCTATCAACGTTACCAACGTAAATAGTGCCATCCAGTCGCAGTTTAGCGGTACAGATGATATCAATGCTAAAATGTGGATCATTAAATAACTCATATTCTCCATGTTGCATTTTATTACTTGAAATGCGTCATTTTTTAAAGAGGCTCAATTAAGTAAAGGCGAAACTTTCATAGTTTCGCCTTGCTTTAATTAGAACAACAATTACACCATGCAAATAAAATATCGCTTACTCTCCCTATTCTTTTTTTGTGCAATTGCTGGTCATGCACAAAAACAGGTAACCGTGCTACAGGTGCCCGGCGCTAACCAGTATTGCAGCATCAACGAAAAGGGTGTGAGCGTACTACCTAGTGGCCGGCTGGTGAAGCCTGAGGGTAGTTTTATCCGTATTACCAACGACCCTTTTGGAATGGCGGTTTCGCCCAACGGAAAGAAGGCGGTAACCCTCCACAACGGGGTGTTTACCATTATTGACCTGGGTACGCTAAAAGATATCCGGGTACCGGGCTACGATCAAAAGTTAACCTCTCCACTTGCACACCAGCCTTTAACAGCAAGCTCTTTTGACACCGATTCTTTAAAGAGTAAAATGATACCAACTGCTTTACCACAAGGCTCTTTTTTGGGCGTTGCTTTTGCGAGAGATTCAAAAACAGTTTATCTAAGCGGAGGTGATAATGGTGCTGTAATCGTGTATGACATTGAAAAATTGCAACGCATTGATTCTATTTCATTGAATGGGAAAGTGGGGAAAATTAATTTTGATGACAGTTTTACTTCGGATCTTTTATTAAATGAAACCAACAACGAACTACTTATTTTGGACCGGGGAAATTTTCGCCTGGTACGATATGATATTGCCGCGAAAAAAATTACCGCATCCATACCTGCAGGCCGTCAGCCATTTGGCCTTGCATTAAGCGCCGATAAAAAAATAGCCTTCGTCGCCAATGTAGGGGCCTATTCCTATCCGTTAGTAAAAGGGATGACCAGGGAAAATTATAATTCCATGATGATACCCCATCATCCTTATGGCGATAATACAAAGGAATCCATTGAAGGCACGGTAGTGGAAGGGAAGAAAATACCGGGTGTTGGCAGCCCCCATTCACTGGAAGCGATGAGCGTGTTTACCATTGACCTAAGTACCAATAAAGTGATTGATAAATTTAAAACCGGTTACCAGGTAGGAGAGTTGATAGAAGGGGCTGAAGTGATTGGCGGGGCAAGCCCCAATTCAATTGCGGTAGGCAAAAACCTGGCGTATGTTACCAATGCCACCAACGATAATATTTCCATTATAGATTACCCGCATCATAAATTGTTGGGGAATATTCCTATAAAAGTTGATTTACGAATTGATAAATTCCGCGGCCTGTTGCCATTCGGAATTACATTGAGCAAAGATGAAAAAACATTGTATGTGGCATTGCTTGGTTTTAACGCGGTAGCTGTAATAGATGTGTCAACTAAAGTTACCAGAGGATTGATACCTACCGGCTGGGGGCCAACAAGGGTTCAATTATCCAAAGATGAAAAAGAAATATACATCATCACCTGTCGTGGCCTTGGCGCCGGGCCCAATGGTGGCGCAGGTTTTGTAGCGCCGCCACAGGGAACCTATATTGGCGATATTCAATTGGGCAGTTTTCAAAAAGTAAGGATGCCAACTGCCAATGAGCTGGATGCATATACTATACAAACCATCAACAATACTTTTATAAGTTCATCCATAAAAGATGACCTCAAAAATCCTTTGCCTGTATTGCCCGGACTACATGAAAGCCCGATAAAATATATAGTGTATATCACCAAGGAAAACAGGAGTTATGATGAAGTGATGGGGCAGTTGAAAAACGCCAACGGAGATAGCACGCTTGCAAGGTTTGGCGTAAACTGCGAAAACACGATACCGGATTCTTTGCGGGGTAAGTTTCACAACCTCAAGGTTTCTCCCAATCATCATAAACTGGCGAAACAGTTTTCTTTCAGTGATAATTTTTATTGTGACAGCGATGCATCAATTCATGGGCATCACTGGATGTTGGGGGTAATACCTAATGAATGGGTGGAAGCCAATTCAAGCGTAAGTAAAACCGCGAAAATATTTTCAAAAGCGCCGGGCCGCCGTTTCCCGGGTTCTACCGGAAGTATGGATCCGGAAGATTATGCGGAGATTGGTGGTATGTGGGAAGCATTGGAACGGAAGAAAATAAATTTTTACAATTTTGGCGAAGCCAATGAAACGGCGCATGTGCGTGAAGAATGGATGGATACCGCTACCGGCGCCTCACATGCCGTGATGGTACCCATGCAAAAGGCGTTGTTTACAAGAACCAGCCACCACTACGCAGGGTTTAATATGAATATTCCCGACCAGTTTCGGATGAACCAGTTTGAAGAAGAGTTTACCAAAATGTGGATCAAAGGAAAGCGGCCTTTACCTTCTTTAATCACCATGCAGGTGCCCAATGACCATGGAGCAGGTATAAGGCCGGAAGATGGTTATGCCTACCCACAATCTTTTATGGCAGATAATGATTTGGCTGTGGGAAGGATTTTACATTTTCTTTCCCGTACACCATACTGGAAAAATATGCTGGTGATAATTACCGAAGATGATCCGCAGGGTGGGGTAGATCACATTGATGCGCATCGCAGTATTTTAATGATGGCCGGTCCATACGTTAAGAAAGGATATGTGAGTCATACTCATGCCAATTTTGGAGCTATTTTAAAAACCATTTATAATATTTTGGGTGTGCCTTATGTAAATCAATATGATGTGACGGCTTCGCTGTTGCAGGATTTTTTTACAGATAAACCAGACTACACTCCATACACTTTAGAGCAACACGATAAACGTGTTTTTGATGTGGAGAAAGCGATGAGAAGATACCATCGCGGCATTGACTGGCGCAAAATTATGAAGGGGCCTGAAATGGATGATGTAAAGGACATGCGTGCCGATCATTACAATCAACAAAATCAAACCATTGGCGGAAGCAATAAATAAAACATGATGATTAAAAAGCTATTGTTGCTTTTTTTTATACAGGGAATTGCTGTGGATCTTTTTGCGCAGCATATTACCGTTACAGCCAATAATAGCGACAACAGGGAACCATCCGATACAATTACTCAATTGAGTGACGTTACAGTAACAGCTACCCGAAAAAGTACCGGGCTGCTTTCTATCCCTTATTCAGCATCGCTCGTTATGGTCAGGGAGATTGCTACCCTTCAATATCGCACAACACCGGATGCGCTTACCGGCACCACCGGCGTATTTATTCAAAAAACAAATCATGGCGGCGGCTCGTCTTTTGTGCGTGGATTAACAGGCAATCAAACGTTGATTTTGCTGGATGGTATCCGGCTCAACAATGCTACTTTCCGCTATGGCCCCAATCAATATTTTAATACCATTGATGCGGCAACGGTTTCAAAAATTGAGGTTGCAAGGGGCACTGGTTCTGTTCAATACGGCTCAGATGCATTGGGCGGTGTGGTACAGGTATTTACCAAAGACCCGACCTTCGGTAAAAACAAAAGCTGGCATGGATCGCTCAGGGGAAAAGCGGCCACACAGGATATGGAATACAGTGGCCGGGCAACGATGGAATACAGTTCGGAAAAACTGGCTGTAGTAGCGGGTTACAGCAATAAAAAATTTGGCGATTTGGTGGGAGGTGGTACCACCCGAAGACAATCTCCATCCGGTTACAAAGAGCAGGCGGCCGATTTTAAACTGAAATATCAACTGGCAACCAATGCTGTTGTTACCGTGTCGCACCAGTGGCTCCGTCAAACCGATGTGCCATTGTATCACCGGGTGCAACTGGAGAACTTTGCGTATTATGTTTTTGATCCGCAGCAACGACAAATGACTTATGCAAAACTGGAGTTGACAAGTAAAAACAAATTGCTGGATAAGATCAGTTTGATTGCTTCCTTACAAAAAAGCCTGGAGCGGAGAGACTATCAAAAAAATGGCAATGCCAATAAATTTTTGGAAGAAGATAAAGTAAGAACGTGGGGAAATGTAATAGATGTATTCTCGGCTATTTCAAAAGACTGGACAGCCAATACAGGTGTGGAATATTATCACGACCAGGTGAATAGTTTTAAACAACAAATAACAATTGCCGGTAATCAATCCATTAACCAGCGGGGCTTGTATCCCAATAATGCCGGTAGTGGCAATTTTTCGGTGTACAGTTTACATCATTTTACTACTGGCAAATTTGATGTGGAGGCAGGGGTTCGCTATAATAGTGTGGCCATTACCATACCCGACACCGTTACCACGGCATTAAAGCTGGGTGATATTACGGTGAAGCCCTCATCACTGGTTACCAACATCGCCTTGCTGTATCACATTGGCCCCAATCAAAATGTGTATTCATCCTTCAGCACAGGGTATCGCACGCCCAATATTGATGATCTTGGATCGCTGGGACTGGTTGATTTCAGGTACGAAATACCGGCCTACGATTTAAAGCCGGAGAAGACTTACAATACAGAAATCGGTTACCGCTTTATCAATAAAAAAATACAATCTTCTGTGGCATTCTTTTACATGCACCTTACAGATTTGATTACCCGTGTGCAGGTGGCCGGGCAGCAGGTGGGTGGCTATAATGTTTACACCAAACAAAATAGCCAGAAGTCCTATATCCGGGGTACAGAGATAAGTTTCAATTACAGGATTAACAACGCCCTTAGCGTAAAGACCAACGCATCTTATTTATATGGACAAAACATATCCGACAAAGAACCCATGCGCCGGATACCACCCTTCAATGGGCGTGTGTTTATAGATTATCGCAAGCAAAAATGGGGCATGGGTACATCCTATTTATTTGCCGGTAAACAAGGGCGGCTGGCGAAGGGGGATAAGGATGATAACCGAATCGCTTTGGGTGGAACACCGGGATGGAACCTGTTCAATTTGTATGGCAACTATACCATCAACCAACTATCATTTTATATAGCGGTAGAAAATATTTTTAACGAGGATTATCGTACACACGGCAGCGGTATCAACGGTATGGGTAGAAGTGCCTCTTTAACCATGGAAATTAATTTATAAATATTCTCAAAAGCATTTTTATGATCAGCAAATTTCAGGCAGTAACCGATGAAGTATTGACGTTGTATCAGCGTTTTGGAGAGCATGATTATATTGGTGAGCCGGTTTCGCAAATTGAACACATGTGCCAATGCGCACAACTGGCAGAAGCAGGAGGCTTTGATGACGAAGTAATATTAGCTGCGTTTTTTCACGACATTGGTCACCTGCTGGAGCATGTGATCCCTTCGGAGCAGATGGATGGGTATGGTGTGGTCAATCATGAAGTGATGGGGGCTGAATACCTGCGCCAGAAAGGTTTTTCAGAAAAAATTGCGAAGCTGGTGGCAGCACATGTGCCCGCAAAAAGATACCTCACTTTTAAGTACCCGGAATATTATGCACAGCTATCCGAAGCAAGTAAGAAAACATTGGAATTTCAGGGAGGCAGGATGAGCAGCGATGAAGCCGCAGCATTTGAAGCAGATGAGTTGCATCCATTGTACATCCAGCTAAGGAAGTGGGATGAACAGGCCAAACTGGAAAATATTCCATTGCCATCACTCGATGTTTTCCGAGCAAGGATGATAACACATTTGGCGCGGCAATAAAATTTCAATGAAATGCCGCAGCCATCAACAACCCAATATTATAGTAACACAACAATCCAATAATTCAACAATTTAACAATCCCACAATCAACCATTAAAAATATGCAAACATCCCTGGTAGTATTTGATATCGCCGGCACCACAGTAACAGACAATGATAGCGTAAATGATGCCTTTAGCGGAGCCTTTGAAAAAGCGGGGTATCCTGTTGTACCCGCTGAAATCAATTTTATCATGGGATACCGTAAAATAGAAGCCATTAAAATTTTATTGGAAAAATTTTATCCGGAGCAGTTGAACAATGAGGCATTGATAAAGCAGATTCACAACCAGTTTACCGAAGACATGCGGGCTTATTATTTACAAACAAACGATTTGCATCCCTTGCCTTTTGCAGAAGACACCTTTCACCTGTTGCGTGCCAAGGGTATTAAAATCGGACTGGAGACCGGCTTTACAAAAATCATTACCGACACCATTATGGATCGCCTTGGGTGGATCAAAAATGGCCTGGTAGATATCGTTGTTTCAAGCGATGAAGTACCACAAGGGAGACCGCATCCCTTCATGATCCGGTCGATTATGGATCAGTTGAATATAGAGGATGTTAAACAGGTTGTAAAAGTCGGCGACACCGAAGTAGATATTGCGGAGGGAAGGAATACCGGTTGCGGAATGATTGTAAGCGTTACCACCGGTTCTTACAGCCGGGAAGAACTGGAGCAGTTTTCTCCTGATCATATCATCGGATCTTTAGCAGAATTACCTGCCATTTTAAACCTGAAAGCGTGAGTAAAATAATTGAAAAGCCACTTGCTTTAAAATTTTCGGCCACACCCGTTTTTGCAGCAGTCATTACTTTTCTTACCTACGCCATGGTATATGGTTTTCGCAAACCCTTTGCCGTAGCCACTTACCAGGAAGTGGAACCTGTTTGGGGCGTTGCCTATAAAAGTTGTTTGGTTATCAGCCAGGTAGTTGGTTATATGTTCAGCAAGTTTTATGGTGTAAAGTTTATAGCCGAATTGAAAAGATTTGGCCGGGGTAAAATGATCATTCTACTGGTGGGCATTTCATGGCTTTCCTTGTTTTTTTTCGCCATCATTCCTGCGCCTTATAATATTCCTGTGCTGCTGCTCAATGGGTTTCCGT
The DNA here is from genome assembly GCA_036169975.1 of Ferruginibacter sp. Classification (GTDB taxonomy): domain Bacteria; phylum Bacteroidota; class Bacteroidia; order Chitinophagales; family Chitinophagaceae; genus Ferruginibacter. Next base: position 13,339 of record JAVHOI010000152.1, read on the forward strand.
TGGGGTTAATCTGGGGGATTGTATTTTCATTTGTAGAAGGCAGGCGGGCAACCGATTTTATTGGGGCAGCCCTTGCCGTTAGTTTTATATTTTCCTCGGGCTTTGTAAAAACCGTGACAGGTTTTTTGCAGTTGCAGTTTGCCATTACGGATATGTGGTTGCCCTTTTTTGCAGGACTTGCATTTTTGGTTCCGCTGCTGCTGTTTATCTGGCTGCTTGAAAAAATTCCATCGCCTTCCGAGGCAGATAAATTGTTACGCACGGAGCGAAAGCCCATGCTGCTGCACGAAAGGAAGGAATACCTGAAAACATTTTTCCCAGGCATTCTTACCCTATTGATCATTTATGTTTTTCTCACCATCTTCAGGGATATCCGGGATAATTTTTCCGCCGATATGTGGATAGAGATGGGCTTTCCCAACCAGCCGGAAAAATTTGTGGCCACCGAAATACCTACCACCATCATCGTGCTGCTGTTGATTTCAGCAATGATTTATATCCGTAATAATCTACAGGCGCTGATGATTGCTCATCTCATCATTGGCACCGGTTTTTTATTGGCGGGCATTTCTACTTTATTATTTATGATGGGAACCCTACCTCCGTTTTACTGGATGATGCTGGTGGGGCTGGGTTTGTATATGGGCTATATTCCGTTCAATTGTGTTTTGTTTGAAAGGATGATTGCCACATTTAAATATGCAGGCAATGTAGGCTTTCTGATGTACTTGGCCGATTCGTATGGCTACCTGGGAAGTGTAGCCGTAATGCTCAGCAAAAGCGTATTTCATATTCAGTTGAGCTGGACCAGTTTTTATTCTTACGGCGTAATGATTTTGTCTGTGGCAGGTGTAGTTGGTACCATCATTTCGGGCTGGTATTTTAAATCGATGTTCAACAATAAATTTCATACAAATGAAGAATAAACAGGCAATCGTAATTGGTGCCGGCATTGTAGGTTTAGCTACTGCACGGGCCTTGTCGTTAAAAGGGTTTTCTGTAAAAGTTTTTGATCGCACGCAACAGGCAGTTGGGGCCTCTATCCGAAACTTTGGAATGATATGGCCCATCGGACAACCCGATGGTAAATTGTATAACCGTGCCAAACGCAGCAGGCAAATTTGGAAGGAAACCTGCGAAGCAGCAGGCATCTGGCATGAACCCGGAGGAAGTTTGCACCTTGCTTATCATGACGATGAAATGCAGGTACTTACAGAATTAAATGATATTTTCAATAAGCAGGACCGCAAAGTATCACTGCTAAATAAGGCAACAATAATTCAAAAATATGATGCGGTAAATTCCACCAATTTATCCGGAGGTTTATACAGTAACGAAGAAATGATAATTGATCCAAGGGAAGCTATAGCAAAGCTACCGGGGTATTTTTCGGAAAAATATGATATTGAATTTCATAGGGGAAAATGTATAAGTTATATAAGCGATCAAACAATTTATATTGGTAATAAGGAAGAGCACCAGGCAGATATTATTTTTGTTTGCAGCGGCGCCGATTTCGAAACACTGTATCCTGAGATATTTTCAGCAATGTCCATTACCAAGTGTAAGTTGCAAATGATGCGCCTTGCCGTACAGCCAAACAACTGGCGCATTGGCACTTCACTGTGTGGCGGACTATCATTGATTCATTACAACAGTTTTAAAGCCGCACCTTCATTAAATAATTTGAAACAACGTTTTCAAAATGAAATGGGCGGTTATTCCGAATGGGGTATCCATGTAATGGTTTCTCAAAACGGCAAAGGAGAATTAACAGTTGGCGATTCGCATGAATATGGATTAACTTTCGATCCTTTTGATAAAGAATTTATAAATAAAATGATAATGGATTATCTTAAACTTTTTGCTTGTTTTAAGGATTGGTCTTTGCTTCAAAGCTGGAATGGTATTTACCCCAAAATGAAAAATGATGAAACAGAAATTTATCTGTCTCCCGAAAGCGGCGTGTATATTTTGAATGGGCTTGGCGGAGCCGGTATGACGTTAAGCTTTGGTTTGGCGGAGGAAGTTGTGGATACATTATAGGGTATTTGTTTATTGGTTCCATTCGTTAGTCAAAACTATGCAATTTAGTGCAAGGGCTTTAGTAATGCTAAAAAATCTTCCTTTAACTTACATGATCTTTGCAACGTAACGGAAGTTACACAGTATCAAGAATGACTGCTCCTATTATTTGGGTAACAAAGTATCGCTATCATGGATTGACTGGGGATCATTTATCATCACCACCAGCAAGTCGCCAAAAGTATGGGCTGAAACCATCGGCGATGAAGTGTTCACAACGGCATTATTGGATCGTCTTTTATACCGATGTGAAATCATCAAATTAAGTGGAGAAAGTTACCCTATGAAACATCCAAAAACAATCTCTTAAAAAACAAAATAATTTTCTTTATTTTCAACTCCTATCATGCATCCAAAGACCCAATTTGCTGTACATCGCTATTTACCGAAAACTGTACATTGCTAGTTACCGATTACATGCAGTTTCTCCTAAAGCAAAACAGTATTCAAAACATAGCAGCGGCTACCTATAAATTCTACA
>JAVHOI010000153.1:0-3463 GCA_036169975.1 Ferruginibacter sp.
ATTCGACTGGAAGCGGGCCAATCCATTAAGTACCCTAAAACAATTAAAGAAATATCCATCGGTAAGCGGACTGGTGATTTCATTTTTTCTGATTTACCTGGCAGCTAATGCGGTGCAAAGTACCTGGTCTTTTTTTACCATTAAACAATTTGGCTGGACAGCAAAAACAATAGGCCTTTCGTTGGGTTTGGTGGGGTTGCTGGTAGGGATTGTACAGGGAGGATTGATAAGAGTTGTAAATCCCTTACTTGGAAATAAGCGGAGTGTTTATGCAGGGCTGGCGCTCTATACTGTTGGACTATTTTTATTTGCATTCGCATCCCAGGGCTGGATGATGTTTGTTTTTTTGGTTCCTTATTGCCTGGGTGGTATTGGCGGCCCTGCGCTTCAGTCAATCATATCCGGGCAGGTACCTGCCAATCAACAGGGCGAATTACAGGGGGGCTTAACCAGCATTATGAGTTTAACAAATATCATTGGGCCGTTGCTAATGACCGGGTTATTTTCTTATTTTACAAAGCCATCCGCTTCTATTCAATTCGCAGGTGCGGCATTTTTTTTAGGTGGCATATTTATGGCGGTTAGCCTGGTATTGGCTTACCGTACCCTGCACCACAATACATCAATAACTTAAATAATTTTTTATTTATGATCTCAGGAATAAATGATTTTAAAAATGTTTTCTTTATTGGTGTAGCCGGTACCGGCATGAGCGCTATCGCCCAGTATTTAGCGGGTATTGGAAAAAATGTATCGGGCAGCGACCGCTTTTTCGCACCTGATGAGTACAATGAAATTAAAGTAAAACTGGAATCAGCAGGCATACAATGTTTTTTACAAAATGGGGATGGCATCAATGAGCAGACCGAACTGGTAGTAGTATCCACCGCCGTGGAGGACTCCGTATTTGAAGTACAAAAGGCGAAGGGATCAGGTATCCCTATCATTAAGCGTTCTGAATTGCTGGCATTAATCGCTGATAGTAAAAGAACCATTGCCGTAGGGGGCACTTCGGGTAAAAGCACTACCAGCGCTATGTTATTTGACATTTTAAATTTTGCGGGGTTACAACCTGGCATTATCAGCGGAGCCGGATTGGTAGGCATTATCAGGGAAGGTAAAATAGGAAATGCACAGGTGGGGGCAGGAGAATGGCTGGTGATTGAAGCGGATGAAAGTGATGGCTCCATCGTACTTTATCATCCCGAAGTTGGCCTGCTGCTCAACATTGATAAAGACCACCAGGAGATTGATGAACTGATGAATATATTTGGACAATTTAAAAATAATACTAAAGAATTATTTGTCGTTAACCAGGCAAATTCTTTTTCAAAAAAATTGTCGGTAAATAGCAATCATGATTTTAGTACCGATATAAATATTCCTGCCGGATACCAGGCAATGGATTTTAACCAATCCGGTTTCAATATTCAATTTACCTTATCAGGAATCCCGTTTTCAATTAATACGGTAGGCAGGCACAATATGGAAAATGCTGTTGCCGCAAGTTGTGTGGCCAACCAGTTGGGGGTAAGCCTACAGGTATGCGCTGAAGCATTAAAATATTACGAAGGTATTTACAGGAGGCACCAGGTATTGGGGAAAAAGAAGGGTATATGGGTTATTGATGATTATGCGCATAACCCCGCCAAATGCGCCGCGTCTATTGCAGCCTGTCAGTATATAGCGCCCAGGGTGGTAGCTTGGTTCCAACCGCATGGCTATGGGCCTACCCGGTTTTTAAGAAATGATTTTGTAAAAGAGATCGCCGCGGTATTAAGGCGGGAAGATGAAATATGGATGAGTGAAATATTTTACGCCGGTGGTACAGCCGTAAAGGATATATCGGCAAATGATTTAATTAATGATTTAAAACAATTGGGTTGCAATGCTTTCTTTGTGGAAAACAGAAATGAATTTGTAACAGCGGTTCGTCCACATTTATCAGATCCGGGTGTTTTATTATTAATGGGTGCAAGGGATCCGGGATTGGAACAATTTGGAAAAGGAGTTTTTGGGGATTTATAATTACCTGCAATTAAAAGTTTACCTCTTTTCAAAAAAGCCTAAACTTTTAAATCCGGGAATGCATAAGTTTTTGTTTAATAAAATAATTCAATGACCACGCTCATCATTCATATTGTTCAGCTTATCGGTACAAGAGACAAAAGTTATTTATTACGTGGAAAGGGATTGGCCGTATTGCCCTGCATGGAAAATGCTTTTTTATTGATTGAAGATGGCATCATTGCCTGCTATGGCGCTATGGATGAGCTGGAATTAAAAGTGCCAAATTTGCCAAAACATATCATTGATGCTCAAGGCAGGTTTGTATTGCCTTCCTGGTGCGATAGCCATACCCATATTGTATTTGCCGGATACAGGGAAAGCGAATTCGTGGATAAAATCAAAGGATTGACTTATGCGGAGATTGCAGCAGGGGGAGGAGGAATATTAAACTCCGCTAAAAAATTAAATGAAACCAGTGAAGATGTATTATTTAATGATGCCTGGAAAAGGCTTGAAGAAGTGGGCAAACTGGGAACCGGGGCTATTGAAATAAAAAGCGGCTACGGTTTAACGGTAGCAGGCGAATTGAAGATGCTGCGGGTAATTAAAAAATTAAAACAAAAATCCCCCTTAACCATCAAAGCGACTTTTTTAGGCGCTCATACTTATCCACCCGAATTTAAGGATAACCATCAGGGCTATATTGATTTAATCATCAATGAAATGTTACCAGCCATTGCTACAGAAAAATTAGCCAGCTATATTGATGTGTTTTGCGAAACAGGTTTTTTTTCACCGGAAGAAACAGATACCATTTGCAGGGCCGGATTGAAATATGGTTTAAAGCCAAAGCTGCATGTAAACCAGTTAAATAGTATTGGGGGAATTGAAGCCGGTCAAAAGTTAAATGCGGTTTCACTGGATCATTTGGAAACATTGACTGGTGAAGAAATAGAACTATTATCAAACAATCAATGGAAGGGCCTTTGCACCTTATTGCCAACAGCGGCTTTCTTTTTGCGTATGCCTTTTCAACCCGCCCGAAAATTAATTGATGCAGGTTGTGCAATAGCATTGGCATCAGATTATAATCCGGGTTCTTCACCGAGTGGCAATATGAATTTGGTAGTCGCTATGAGTTGTATTCAAATGAAAATGCTGCCCGAAGAAGCCATCAATGCAGCTACTATCAATGGCGCTTATGCGATGGAACTTGGTGATCAATTGGGTAGTATCACCATTGGCAAAAAGGCAAACCTGATTTTTACAAAGCCCATTCCTTCATTGGCTTATTTATCGTATTCGTTTGGATCTAATTTAATTGATAAAGTGATAATCAATGGGGAATTTTTTTTCTGACAGGCTTAGGATTTATAGGGTTATACCAAATAAAATAATCAAAGCTGCCGTGGAAAGAAATTGTAATGGTGGATCCAGGTAAAACCGGAATTAA
>JAVHOI010000154.1:0-3416 GCA_036169975.1 Ferruginibacter sp.
TAATACTATCCCGAATGGTTTCCCACATTAGTAAAGGTTCACCTTCGCATCCCTGTCCAAAGCTGACGATGGGAAAGGGAGCCGTTTCCAAATGAGGTACGGTAAACTCGATAATCTCTTCCGGTGTAGGCCTGAAGGTTAGCCTGTCCTGTGTACTTACAATGGTTTCTTCCACTGGTTGAAAACTGATGCAGCCAATGCAGTTGGCATTACAAGCGGGTGATGAAGGCACAGGGCATTCCCATCTGCCAAGGGCGAAATTCCTGGCTGCGGGACAATTGTAGGTCATGCAGCAATTTTCCATTAAATGCTTTACCAGCCGGTTATGAGGGTATGCTTCTAATAAATTTGCCGCCCCTGATTCAACCTGATCTTCATCATAGCCAATCGTTTCCTGGCGGATATCCTGTTCGATACGCACAGCAGTAACATATAATTTATCATTCAGCCATCCTGCGGCAGTGTAGCAAAATAAAGGTAAAGTGGGCGCATCAGTGGCCGTTTCATAAGCGGCCATATATAACCCGGTATGGGCCGGTGGAATAAAGGCGGCTACGGCCCAGCCTTTTTCGCATAAACGCATATCCCCGGATTGCACATCAATACCAATGCCCCTGCGGCCCGGCAATTCATATAAGTTGCCGCCATCGGGTAATAAAATCCATTCGTTTAATGGCACGGGCATGGCATCCCAGCCACTACGTCCTGTTGCGTATAATGTAGTATCCTCAAATATATTCCCTTCCCCATCGGAGAAAAGCAGGAAGGGGCTTTGTTGTAATTGCATAATAAAATATTGTCAGTTGATAGCCGGAAGGATTCAATAATTCGGTAACCCATACCTTTCATTAAATTATTTTTTCCATCGGCTTATTAAATGCTGAGGGCAAAATTCGTTAATTTGTAGCAGATTTTAATATTCTAACGGGTTCATTTTTGTATGGCGTATCCTGATAATCCTGATTTCTTCGGCTGATACATGATAGGTAATTCTGTATTTATAAATTTCATACGCCCGGTAAGCATCATCTTTATTTTTTGCCCGGTATTTATCAGGAGCATGGCGTCCGGGATTCTTTGGAAGTTCTTTTATTGTTGCCAGTATTTTGGCCCGCAACTTTTCTGCATTTTGTAAAGAATCTTTCCTGATATACCGGTATGCTTCACTAAGGTATTTTTTTGCTTCTTCATCAATTACTACCTTCAACCTTGCGCTTACCATGATTGCATTTCCTTTTCAAGTTCTTCCAATGTAGTAAACCCGCCTTTACCGATACGCTCCATAGCTTCATCCAACTCCCTGTTGTACTGTTCAATACTAACGGGCTGCCGTTGCTCCCCGCCCGGGTTTAAAAATGACTTCATCATTTCAAGCAATGATTTTTTTTGCGGCTCATCCAGCCGGGTAAAATAATGTATCAATTCTTTGTCTGTTACGCTTGCCATAGTTTCTCATTTTTAACAAATTTACTTTTTTATTTTGTTAATCAAAAGCCTGCTTAAAGCCCCTGCAAAATTCATTAAATTCTTTTTCATCAACAGCCGGTTCATTTTCATCAATACTAACTTGTATCAATTTGTTATTTTTAAAATCAAGAGTAAGCAAATCGTCTTTTAAAATAATATTGGAAAATTCATTCCATTGATAAGTGGAACTGGAGAATAGTTTTTTTATCCTGATGCCTTCTTTGGTAACCTGTATGACCGGGTTTATGTTTAAAAACCTAACCAAATATCCATATACCATTAATATGGCTGCGAAGGCAATTGAGTGGGTTGCGAGGAAAAGAACAACTGCTGCTATGGATAGCAAAATAAATTTTTTGATCCTGAATTTTACCAACAATAATTTCATGAATATCGCTACAAAAAGCAACAGGCTAAATAACAATAAATTTAATAAATAATAATCATCGCTATGATATACCAATGCGGCTATCGCGGCAAGGGCAAGCAAAGCCCTGGTAATTATTATATCCAAATCCGGCCCATTATCTTTTATGATTAAAGTGTACATGTTGGATACCAATAAAACCTGATGCTATTTTAATCTGAAGGATCCGAAGATTTAATTTTTCCAAAAATACTTTAGATGGTTGTTGCTGAACTTAATGAATTGTCTGGAGGCGTTATTGATACCGGATTGGAAGCTACCAGCAAATTGCATAATTTGAACAGGCACCTTGCCCCTACATTTTCATCCCATTGATCGTTACTGACACCTACTTCATTCAAATCGAAACCCAATAAATGACGGCCGCTTTCCAACAGTTTTTTGAACAGGTAAAATACTTGCCCGGTTTGAAAACCGCCCTGCACGGGCGTACCCGTATGCGGGCATAATTTAGGATCGAGGCCATCAATATCAAAACTGATGTAAACTTTTTCGGGCAGGTGGGCAATCATTTCATTTACCAATATTTGCCATGTCTGGCCTTCGTACAGGCGTTCCGCAATTTCCTTATCAAGATAGGTTACAACCCGATGATTATTTTTTTGAATATACTCCCATTCTTCTTCACAAAAATCCCTGATACCAATTTGTACCAATTTTTTCAACTGCGGAATTTCTTCTAATGCATTGTACATGATGGAGGCATGCGAATAATTGAAATCTTCGTAAGCCTTCCTCAAATCACAATGCGCATCCACCTGTAAAATTCCAAAGTCACCATGTTTTTCCGCAATCGCCTTAAAATAGCCCAATGGAGTACTATGGTCTCCGCCTAATAACCCAACCAATTTACCAGCATCCAGCAGTTCTTTGGTTTGCTGAAATACCCATTCATTCATATAAACACTACCTGCATTTACTTCCTTCAAAGTTTTGCACATGAATTTATTGTCCTTTACAATCTCCCCCTCCGAAATAAAGTTGATGTACAATTCCGCTTCCTTGCGCAGGTAATCACTTTTTACCAATATCTTTTTATCCAGCGGGCGCATAAAAAAACCCTGCTTCCAGGCATCTTTTATTTCGGGATCAAACAGGTCAACCTGGATACCCGCATTAAATACATGCTCGGGAGCCCTTGCTGTTCCTGCATTGTAGCTCACAGTGACTTCCCAGGGAACCGGCAAAATTATTAAACGGGCATCTTCTTCGGAAAATGGCAATCCGAAGATATTATTGTTGGGGTTGCCTACTGTATTGGGATCAAATTGGGAGAGGTCAGTCATTTCTTTTAGTTGAGTGAAAATATGCAGACTTATGGCGCCAGGCAAAAAACATTGCAAAGATAAGTGGCTGATCAATTAACAGTATAAGTAATGAGAAGAAATTTATTGAATGGAATTGCACTTTACTAACCTTGCTATAATATCGCGACATGAAAAGTGGGCATTGAATTGCTTTACAGTTCCCTGTTGTAGAGGTTACCTTGCAGGCTCAGGGCAAACTCTTCCGCACCACTCTA
>JAVHOI010000155.1:0-15776 GCA_036169975.1 Ferruginibacter sp.
ATAAAAGTAGTACCAACACAGGCAATGTTAACCTTGACTATATTATGCTGCCACAGTACATGTCCATCAATATCACCAAATATTTTTCGATTCAGTTTGGAGGCCAGATGGCTTATTTAATCAATGCAAAAGTTGACAGCAGCAACGGCAGCAGTAGCGGTAACCAGATCCTGGATCTTTACAACCGTTTTGATTACGGCTATGGCGGCGGTATAGAAATACACCCTGCAAAGGGTTTAATAATCGGGGCAAGAGTTAACATCAGCCTCGGAAATTTATATAAAATGCCAGAACCTGGCCAGCAACCTTCCTTTTTTCCGAAAGTGGATGTAAAGAATAATGTGTTCCAGGTTTTCACCGGCTGGAAATTCGGAGGAAACAAAAAACAGAAAAAGGAAAAATAAATAACACATGGAGGATCGCCTGTAATATTGGCTCCCATAAAAAAATGCGAATTAAAAAATATTTTTTATTACTCATTGCGCAGTTTACGAGGGTTGCATGTTTTAAATAATTTTATGGAAAATTCTTTGATGGATATGAATTAATTTTGAAAAATAAAATGGCCTGTTTTTCATGGCTATTTTAAAATTTTCATTAATCCCCATCCATGCAGGATATCGAACCTTACTATAATTGGCGGCACTTATACGTAGCGGAAGAAGATGAGCAATCACCCTTTTATGGCTGCATATACAATGAGTTTGAATTTACCCATACCATTTACAATTACTATATTCATCCGCAGTGGGATGAGTTCGGTTCCCGTACTTTGTATATGAAAATTCTGTTCACGGATTATGAACAAAATTTCGCTATCATAGAATTGATTGGGGAATGGAACGACGCTATTGAAAATGATATCATGACCATCAGAAGGGAAGTAACTGATTGGATGTACAAACACAGGATCATCAAATATATTTTAATCGCGGAAAATGTTTTAAACTTTCACAGCAGCGATGACAGCTACTACGAAGAATGGAATGAACAGGTGGCGGATGATGGTGGCTGGATAGTGGTAATGGGAATGCCGGAACATAGTCAGCATGATTTTAAAAAAGCCCGGCTTACAAACTACGTGGCTTTACTGGATTTTCCGCAATGGCGTACAATGAAGCCTGAGCTTGTGTTTCAGCAGGTAGATAACTGGATGGTGCGGCAACTTAAGTAATTCGGCTACAAATGATGCTGATAATTATTCGATAATATTAAATGTTACCGGATATTTTGGAATGCACCAGAATTTAGCTATGCAGGGCATCTGCAAAAGAGCCAACATTCACCCTATGACCTCACCCCCAACCTCCCGAAAAATTGGGACAGGCTCTTTTCCAAAGAGAGGGGAGCTTGACCCTAAATAATTTCAATCATACTTTTTTGACTGTTAGTGGGTTAAAAAAGGTGTATATATAATTGTCGCTGGCTGATGGGGTCACTCACCACAGTTGGCAAATTGCAGCGACAATTTAAAATGTACTGCGAACCACTAATCATTTACAGCGCTGCCGGTAATGGTTTTGAAGAAAGCTATGCCATTTACTCTTTCACCCATTCCTTATTTTCTTTTTTTAATAAAATCAAGCACGCCATTGATAAATGTAAGGGGATGAATCGGGTTGCCGGGTACGTACAAATCAATTTTATATTTTGTTAAGAAACTCCTGTTTAATGCAGGGCTACCTTCAAATATGCCGCCACTGATGGCATCGGTTCCCGCAAGGATTATAATTTTAGGTTCGGGTATCGCATCATAACATATTTGCAACGGCTGGGCCATATTTTCCGTGATGGGGCCAGTTATTACAATGCCATCCGCATGACGTGGCGAGGCAACAAAATCTATCCCGAAACGTCCCATATCAAAGTTTACATTACTACAGGCATTCAATTCCATTTCGCAACTGCCATCGCCACCGGCACATACCTGCCGCAGCTTTAGCGACCCGCTGAAGTATTTATTAATTTCCTGCCGGATTAGTTCCGGATTTAGTTCTACCGGTTCGTCCTGGCCTTCTTTTATAATCAGCCTGTTTCGTTCGTTGGTGGCAATTTTATAATCAGTCGTAAATTTAATTTTGTCTGGAAAAGCGAAGGCACACTCTCCGCAAAATGTACATTTTCCCAAATCAATACTTACCGGATTTGAAGTGATGGCATTGGTAGGGCAGAGGTTCATCAACTCCTTTTCATTCACTTTTTCCGCACTGATAACCGGCCTTCCCCTGAATACGCCGGGCGCTTTCGCAGTGGTAACATCGGGTATGTATTGTTTGCCCTGGTGAAAAAGTATTTTTAGATTGTTCAACATTATTACTGAGCTTTATTTTTTACAAATCATGACCCGAATAGGACAGGTCGAAACTTTTATTACAAATAGGAAAATCGGAAATTTCATTATTTCGTACCGAAAGGGCCAGTGCCAGCCAGTTGTGGAAAGAGGGGTCTTTAATTTTATAATGGATCAATTCCCCTTTATTATCCGTAATGGCGCAATGGCAAATTTCCCCCCTCCAGCCTTCCACCAATGAAAGGGTAAATGAGTCAGGTGATGGAGCCGATAATGGAGTGGCCCCATTTTCTTCGGGTGGAATATTTTGAATCAGTTGCCTGATATATCCCAAAGATTGAACGATTTCCTTTTTTCGGATACGGGTTCTTGCATAAACATCGCCATGGGTTTTTATTAAAGGCCGGTGTAGCATTTCGGTATATAAATCGTGTGGATGAGAAGAACGGATATCTCTTTTTATCGTACACATCCTGGCGGAAATCCCTACTGTGCCAAGTGCGGCGGCCTGTTTGATAGTAATAACCCCTGTTTTTTCAAACCTTGCCAAAGCGCTCGGCAAACTGAATAATTCATCGGAAATTTCTTCAAATGCTTTTTCATATTCATCCAACATGGTTGTTAACTCCAAAGCTAATTCATGGGTAAATGGAAAGTTGGTTTTACCTGCACGGATCAGTCCTTTTGCCAACCGGTTTCCGCACCATTTTTGAAAATAATTAATTACCGGCGTCCTTAATCTTCCAAACACGGCGCTGCCCAAATGATAAGCCACATCGGTACACATGCCACTTAAATCGCCGGTGTGAACGGCCACCCGTTCCATTTCCAAAGCGAGCGTACGGGACCACAGTAAATTTCTTCCAGGCTGGTAATTGCATAAGCTTTCCCAAAGGTTTACAAAAGCTACCGAATGCCCGGCCACTGAGTCACCTGAAATGTTTTCGGCTAAGGTAATTCGTTGCAGTAATTTTTTCTTTTCAATAAATAATTGTTCAATACCCCTGTGCTGGTATCCCATTTGCATTTCAAGATGAAGTATTTGTTCGCCATTGCAAATGAAACGAAAGTGTGCTGGTTCGATAATACCGGCATGTATGGGGCCTACACCTACTTCATGTAATTCTTCACTTTCAATTTTAAAGAAGGGGAAATTAGCGATCGTATTATTTTTATTGAACCGGTTAACCGGATAACGGACCGGTTTTAGCCAGGGATGATCCGTATAAGCCAGCCCAAAATTTTCATGGATTTCCCGCTCAAATTTTTCAAATAAAAGTTTGTGTTTCGTAAAAGAGGGTAAAGGCTGCTTAATATCTACTATGCAGGAGGAGATGTTTATGTTGTTCAATTCATCATTGGCGATACAGCAAATCAATTTTATTTTGCCTGCGTATGGATATCCAAAATAGTTAACGCAATGCGCCCCCGCGCTTTTCATTAAAGCGAAAACATTTTGCTCCAGGAATAAGTGATATTCCAACTCCGGAATGGAGGAGAGGGGGATGGTCTGATTATTTTTTATGCTAATATAGTTCATATCAAAGCGGCAGGTTTTTAATGGCTTCCTGAATAAGTGTTACAAATTCGGCTGGTGGGTTCAGCCCGAGGTAAACCACCAGCCCAAGAAGGATAAATTGTGAAATGGATTCCACCGGATTTATTTTTTCAATATCATCTTCTTTAAAATCAACGGCGGGTGAGAATAATAATTTAAAAATATTTTTTCCGAATGCCCAGATGATGATGGTTAGCAGCAGCATTACAATTATCAATACCGACAAATAATTGGCTTCAAACAAGGAACGGAAAATCAGGAATTCGCTTATGAATAAACCCGATGGTGGCATGGCGGTGGCGGAGAAGAAGCCCAGCAGCACTACGATTGATCCGGTAAGGTTATATTTAAAATAATTACCGGCGTCATAGATACTCTTGCTTTTATAAATGCGGTATATCTGCCCCATTTGGAAAAACAGGCTTGATTTAACAAAGGCATGTAAAATAATATGTAAAATCGCCGCGTAATATCCAATACCCCCTGCTACCAATCCAAGCATTACAATTCCCATGTGTTCAATGCTGGAGTAGGCAAACATCCTTTTTATATTTTTTACTTTGGTCATATAAACAGTGGCCACAAAAATGGAGAGGAGTGCGGCTATCAGGATGACATGGTTGGCCCAATTATGTATGGGCGAATTTGCTATAACCGTATAGAAACGAAAGATCCCTACAAAACCCATATTCATCAAAACGCTGGAAAGTAAGGCACCTGCGGGAGAGGGCGCTTTGTCTTTTGCATCAATGCCGGCAGTGTACATGGGAACCAATCCCAATTTGGCGGTAAGCCCGGTGAAAATAAAAATGAAAGCAAGTCGTAACCAAAACAAATTCAGCTCCGGCGCTTTTTTTATAAGCACCGCAAACGACAGGTCATCCGTGCCGGCCTGCTGCAAGGTGAAACTCAAAAAAAGTATGCCGATAAAAACAAGCGTAATGCTGATGGCGCAAACGAAAACATATTTCCAGGTGCCTTCCAGCGAACGATTATTTCTGCGGTGATAAATCAGCGCGGAGGAGCTAAGGGTAGTGAGTTCAATAAAAATCCAGGTAACGGCAATGTGATTGGCAAGATAAGCGCCACTGATGGCCGTAAGCAATACCACCATCGCGGCAAAATAAATACCCCTGTGCCTTGGGTTATCATCGCTTTTCGACATGAACACATAGCTGTGATACATTGCCGGTATGCTGATAATACTAAGGGTGACCAGCAACAGGATGCCCAATGCGTCAGCGCTGAAATAGTGTAGTTCAATTGTATTGATATGGTGGTATTCATAAATTGTAAACCCTATTTGCAAAATAAGGAAAGCTATAACCAGCAGGTAATTAATTAACCGCTTCCTGTTGAAAAATAATAGTGCGCCAATACTGAATGCACCTGCTAAATATAATCCTGTCATTCTTTGTTATTATTAATTATTAATCTTTTAAATTTTTCAACTGTTCTACATCTACATCTTTCAATACGTCTCCAATTTTATTCACGAATATCCCCAATAAGAAAACACTGGCGAAAATGTCGAGCAGTATGCCAAGGTTTACCAGCATGGGCATTTCGTTGCCTACCGCGATGGACAAAATAAAAACACCATTTTCAATAACCAGGTAACCCATCACATGGGTGATTATTTTATGCCGGGTCACGATGATATATAAACCTGTAAACAAGGTGGAAATAGCGACCACAAAATATATCTTGCTAATCCTTGAATCGGCAATGGCATTGGATAAAATGAAGGTAGCGATGATGATTATCGTAATTAGGATGAGTGAAACGAAATTTGGCAAAAACGGTTCCGCATCTCTTGTAATCCGGTTTTTTTTCATCACATAATTTAAAAACAAGGGAATGAAAAACGCTTTAAAAACAATAGTCTCCAGCAATACAAAGGCAAGGTTGAGTGCATCTATTTTAATAAGCTCTATGAAAGCGATCCCGAAAAGTAATAATCCCTGAAATACAAGTATCTTAATGTAAGTAAGCAGGCGGTGGGCAATGCCGAGGTATAGCAGCGAAATGGTAAATATTATCAATAATACATTTGTCATGTTATTTTTAATTTAGCTTAAATAGTTAATTAAATTGTCCTAATACCAGCAGCACCCCCAAAAAAATCAACAGTGAAACCGATGACAAGGCCAGTATGTATTGGGCATTATGGTTCATTCGGAACCTTGCGGTAAATGATTCAAGAAATCCGATTGTTATGGCGAATATAAATTGAAGTGCCAGGAAAATTGGTATTGTAAAGTATAAGGGGGCGCTTCCCATAAAAAGGTTTGCGATTAAAGCCCCATACATCGCGAATTTCAGGTTGGTGGCATATAAAATCATGCCCAGGTCAAAGCCACTGTTATCCAATATCATCACTTCATGAACCATAGTTAATTCCAGGTGGGTATTGGGGTCATCAAAAGGCATACGGCTATTTTCAATCAGCGTTATCATTACCAACACGGTAGTGGCCAGAACACCTAATACGTAGGATATGGAAGAACCGAAATGCAATGAAGCGAAAATTTCCTGAAAAGAAGTGTGCCCTGTAAGCAGTGCGAAAGAACCCATCAGGATAAAAAACGCCGGCTCGGCGAACATGGAAAAAAGCGCTTCCCGGCTTGCGCCCATTCCTTCAAAACTACTGCCAGTATCCAGTGCGGAAATTATGCTGAAAAATTTTCCCGTACCTAAAATGTACGCGAAAAAAACGAAATCCCCTTCAAAGGAAATGATCCCCTTGTATTGGCCAAAAGGAATAACCAGGATGGCCATAATGATGGAGGCGAAATAAATACTTGGAGCTATCTGAAAAATAAAACTGGTGGTTTTGCTATATACCGCGCCTTTCTTAAACAACCGGATTACATCTTTCATCGGTTGAAAAATACCAGGCCCCTTCCTGCCGGAAGTAAAGCTCTTCGTACGGATGATTACGCCGGTAAAGAAAAGGCTTGCCACAATTATTAACAGGAAACTTATCATTTTTTATAACTTATTTAAAAAATTAATTAATGATTTTAAATACTCAAATACAAATGGGATTGCTAATACCAGGGTAATAAAAACTATTCCATAAAGTATATAAAATTGCAGGTTCCCATTTTGCAAAAATATGAAACGGTTTAAAAAAGCCTTTATCAGGTGCAAAGGATAATCAATAAACCATTCTTCCGCCTTATCGTAAGGATGTGTTTCCTGCCCCCCTCCGGTTGGAAATACCTTTGTAATTTCTTTTTTATTTTTATGAATGGAAAACAGGGGTTCGGCCAACTTGCGGTATGCCCGCACAAAAGAACTGGCGGTATATTGCATTTTGGCCGTGGGCGCTATGTACCCACAACCCCAGGTTACATTCCGGGTATTTATCCTTGCACCGATAATTTTTTTTCTTAATAATAATATTAAACCAGTTAACAGTATAAAAGCCATCGAATAAATACCAATCATGGATAATGAAGCTGAAACCGGTACAAGTGTTGATTGAATCGTATCAGGCATATCCTGCATAAATAATCCAAGCGGTTTCGAAAGCGCCCCAATGAATACTTTTGGGAATAAACCAATCGCCATTAATAAAATTACCACCGCATACATCGGCAATAATTTCCAAAAGCCAGCCTCCCGGGGTGGATGCTCAAAGTGGTGGCGGGGCGTGCCGAGAAAAATAGCGCCGAAGGCTTTGGTAAAGCATAACAGGGCAAGCCCGCCTATCAGCGATAATCCAAAAACACCGCCAATGATAGAAGAAAGCAGTGTTTTATCCCCCCCCTGTAATCCTTTAAACAATCCATTATAAATAAGAAATTCGGAAACAAACCCATTGAAAGGGGGCAGGCCGCAAATGGCGAGGGCGGCTATAAGGAACAAAATGGAAGTATGCGGCATACGCTTGCCCAGGCCACCTGTTTTTTCTATATCCAAAGTGTGTATAGACTGGTAGATATTTCCCGCGGCGTAAAATAAAAGTGATTTAAAAAGAGAGTGGTTCAAAGTATGTAATAAAGCGCCGGCAAATCCGAGAA
Source organism: Ferruginibacter sp. (assembly GCA_036169975.1). GTDB lineage: Bacteria > Bacteroidota > Bacteroidia > Chitinophagales > Chitinophagaceae > Ferruginibacter. Next base: position 7,880 of record JAVHOI010000155.1, read on the forward strand.
CGGCTAAAAGATGGTTCCCTTTTCCAATGCCAATGCATCCCACGCCAATACCAATTCCAATAATGCCGATATTTTCAATGCTGTGGTAGGCGAGCAGCCTTTTCAGGTTGTGCTGTAAAATGGCGAGCATCACCCCATAAATTCCTGAAACAGTGGAAACAGATAATATGATATAACCGATAACAAGATAGTCGCTTTTAATCAACAGCAGCATCCGCAAAATACCATAGATACCAATTTTAATTATTACTCCCGACATTACTCCTGATACATGCGATGGAGCTGCCGGATGTGCGTAAGGAAGCCAGGTATGAAATGGTACAAACCCCGCTTTTATGGCAAAGCCCAGGAAGAAACATAGAAATAAAGCAACCCCGGTCAATAACGAATTGGAAGTGGAAAATTGCGTGATGGCCCTAAAGTCGTAAGAATTTTTTGTAAGCGCTACCCAAATAAAACCTAGCGTTAAAAACATGATGCAGATGTGCGACTGAACCAAATAATTGATTCCTGCATTTAAAGTTTCCCCTTTATAATGTTCAAATATTACAAGCATGAAAGAGGATATCGCCATCATTTCCCAGGCAATTAAAAAGGCTAATGTATTTTGCAAAGAGCAAATGGCAATCAGGCTTGCGTGTAGTACAAAATAGCTGATGCAATGAAGCGACAAATTATCCTTTTGCGATTTGTAAGGTTTCATATACTGCAAACCGTAAAGCGCCCCGGTAATAAAAGTAAAATTGATGATTAATATAAACCAGCCGGACAATGCGTCAATCCTCACCGGGATAGGGCCGGTTATCAATGAACCCTGAAACAGGTATTCGAAATTTTCTCCGGCCAATGTTTGCAAAGAGGTGATACTGCTGAGGATTGCAATCGATGTTACAGCCGCCATGGTTATCATTCCTTTCCAAAGTACGGATACAAATGGTATCAGCACAATGGCCGAAAGGATGATTAATATGAACGCTGTAATCATTGTCATTATATAAATTTAAAAATTGTTCCCAGAAACACCAGGACAATAAAAAAGATGCCATACAAAATGTACATCTGGATTTTACCATTTTGAATAAACTGGAAATAATTCATTGAAAACAGCAACCTGTCAACTATAACATTAAATATTTTAACTACGAACAAATCTTTGTAATGCGAAGAATGCTTTCTTTCAGCGGGAAATATTTCATTGGTGGAAATCTCCCTGTATTTTTTCTTTTCAAGCACTACAAAGTTCAGCAATTTTCCGAGCGACTTCGAAAATGATTTACCGGTATATTGCATCCTTGCTGTGGGCACGGCGTATCCGCAGCCCCAGGTTGCGCCAGTGGCTACCGGGTGTTTGCGGGAAACCATTTTTCTTATATAAAAAATTACAAACATCAGCGCTATAAACAGCATGGCGAATTTTCCAATAGCGGCAATACTGCTAATTAAGGAGGCTGGTATCAGGGCTATTCCTGTTGAAGCCGCCGGAATAAATTTAAGAACAATATCATTTACCATCGAAAAATAAAATTGGGGAAACAGGCCGATAGATAGCATGATGATCAATATGAAATATTGTGGCAGCCGCATACCCAGCGTAACTTCCTGTGGTGGATGGTGTAAATGGGTGCGTGGGTTGCCAAGAAACATTGTTCCAAAACTTTTGGTAAAAGTAAGCATCGAAATCCCACCGATCAATGCCAGGCCGGCTAATGAAAATATCATCAGGGTAATATAAGTGATACCTACGGATTTGATACCAAGCAGCAAGCCGCTGTAAAGCAGGAACTCCGAAACAAAACCGTTGAATGGAGGAAGCCCGCCAATCGCCATTCCACCTAACAGAAACAGCAAAGCGGTGTGTGGCATGGTGCGTATCAATCCACCTAACTTTTCCATATCCCTTGTATGCGTTTGCTGGTAAAGCGATCCGGCGGTAAAGAAAAGAAGTGATTTAAAAAGAGAGTGGTTTAAAGTATGTAGCAATGCCCCCGCGAATCCTAAAATAACCATCAGGGTATTTCCGCTGCCAATTCCCATTAGGCCCAGGCCGATTCCAATGCCGATGATCCCGATATTTTCTATCGTGCAATAAGCAAGCATTTTTTTAAAATCGCGGTGAACGGCTGCATTCAGTATGCCATACAATCCTGTGAGAATGGAAAGCGTAAGAATGATTTCACCAATGATTGTATAATCCTGTTTTAATAAAAAAACAATCCTGAATATGCCATAGATGCCCAGCTTTACAATAACGCCGGACATAACGCCCGAAATATGGGAAGGCGCCGCAGGGTGTGCCTGTGGCAGCCAGGAATGTAAAGGAATGAAACCCGCCTTAATGCCAAACCCAATAAAAAATAAAAAGAACAGCCAAAGGTTGGGTTTGGAGGAGAAGAATTTTTCGATTGCCGAAAACTCAAATGATCCTTCAGAAAAATAAACCCAGATAAATGCGGCTGCAAGAAAAAGTACGCCAATGTGCATTTGTACCAGGTAATTCATACCGGCCTGAAGTGTCGCTTTATTCTGATGTTCAAAGATGACAAGCATAAAGGAAGAAATGGACATCAGCTCCCATACTATCAAAAAAGCCAATCCATTTTGTACCATGCAAACCCACAGCATGGAGGATTGAAAAAGCAAAAATAATATCCAGTGCATGGAAAGATTGGCTCTTTGCTGATCATAAGGTTTCATATACCCGATACCATAAAAAGCCCCGTTGATACAGGTTAAATTGATGATAAGGATAAACCATGCGGAAAGGCTGTCAACATGAAGCGACAGGTTTCCAAAGACAAGAGAATTGCTGATAAAAATATCAACAGTATTTCCGGTCAAAGCAATAACAGCAGGTATGGAGGTGATGGCGGCGATTATTAATACAAAAAGAAAATTTCCCTTTGCTCTTATTGAATGCGGCAGTAATGGGATTGTAATCATTGCTGCTATTGGAAACAGTAAGGATAAAAGAAGTAACAAAGAGTCGGGCATATATTTGATATAGTAGTTATTGTTTTTTTTCCGGTATTGACAGATGATCAATGCCATTAAAGTTATGTATATTTTTTTATTCTTATGCTCACTTCATAAGATAGCAAAACTACCACATGCTAATTAAATCTTTTTAAATTAATTGGCCGTAGCGCCTAACTGTTGTTTAATCCGGTTAAACTGAATCTTCGCCATTTGGATATTACTCCATTGCCGGGGAGCCGCTTTCAGGGGATTAAATTGCTCTAATTCACTGATCGTTTTTTCCACGAAACGGGCTACGATATGCCCATTTACTTTATTTTGTTCCAATGCTTTTATTCCTGTATCAATATATCGCTTTACTTCTTCCGGCGAAGCGGCAAACGAAATTTTATTGATGAGTTTTGCCCGGTAAGCTCCTAATGATAATGACATATCAGAAAAATTTACGGTTTAATATTGATAAAATTATAATCATTTAAAAACATAGCCTGTGCCTTCAATACATCCTCTCGTCAAAAATTAATTCCGGAGAAACACAGCTATCGAAGCAACACAATACAACCGCAAAAGGATGCTGCTCCGTGGCAGCATCCTTTTGCGGTTGTTTATCTTCATCAGGATGAGAGGGGGTAAAAAAAGAAAACTGTTCATTTCCTTTTAATAACCGTTGCAATGTGGTTTCAGCGGGGGAATTAGCAGGTGCCCTTGTTGCGGGGCTTTGATGAAAACCCATACAAAATACCAAAAGTGAAAATAAAATAAGCGGCTTTTTGATTGGTAATTCGTAATAAGAAATCATGTTTGTTTGGTGGTTTTTCAAAATAAATTCCGGTAAATTATTTTAGTTTTTATTTAGCGATTATAAAATGGTGGTTTTAATCCAGCTATGCCAGTAAGGTGTAGCTATTAATGTTTTTACAAAACCAGCGGCATATCTGTAGTTGGCGCAATCCACAGTATCCTTATTTTTTCCAATCAGGTCTTTAAGATATTGTAATAATTTTTTAAGATAACTTTCAATAACCGAATCAGAAAACCCATTAACAAGCTGTTTTCTTATGTTATAGATGATCACCTTTTCACAATCAAAATAATCTGCCGCCCCTTTCAACCTTAAAAAAACTTCTTCCTTTTCATGCTCAAAGTCTATAATCATAAAATTTGGTTTAAATTTTTATCCAGTATTTCAAAATGTTATCCATTTCGGAACCCGTCGCCCTATATCCTTCCGGCACTTCATCTTCCAGGCTATGAAAAGTAGCCAGCCTTGTACCGGCCGGCTTTTGCTCCAGTTGCTTATATAAATAGTGGTTGTAATAATTATACAGTTCGCTGGAATATTCTATACTGTCATCAATTTTATTGGTACCGGTCAGGTTTTCATAAAAGGAATTGAAAAAATAAAAGTGGTCGTAATTCCTGAAATCCAACTGGGTGAAATTCCCATGAATAAAAAATACGTTTTCAAGGCCAAGTTTTTCGCCTGCTGTTTCCGCATGATCAAATAAACTTTTTCTTTGCTCCACGCCATAATAAAAAGCGTTTGGCTGATAGTGTGCCGCTGCAAAGCAAAATTTTCCTACGCCACTGCCTATATCCAATATCCTTGCGTTTTTTTCCGATGCTAAATAAATAGAAGCTTTTCTTGCAACACTCAGGGGGGTCCAGTGTTTTTGGGCTAATTCCTGAATTGGAAAGGGATAAAGCTGGTTAAACTGTTCATCGGAGCTAAACCATTTTTCCGCATATAATTTTTTTTCGAGCAAAGGCATAAATGAATTTCTTATTTAATTATTTACATGAGTAAGCTCATGGGCTTTGTTCAAAATAATTACAATTGTTGAAGGGTATCATTTTTATTTGGCTGGCCAAAAGGGACCCGGTCTAATACGATTTTTTTATAACCGGATTATTGTTTCGCATATTTACCCCTGCCATTCATTTGATACTGTTTTGGCAGCAGTAAATCTTTCCGGTCATAAGGTTGGGCAGGAATAATCTTTGCAATCCAACCAATGTTTTCCGGTTGTCGCAGCAACACATTTTGGTCGCCGGATAATAAGGTATTATTCAATTGAACCACTTTACCATCCACTGGCATGTGTGCTTCAATCTGATAATCATTATAAGTAATAGTGGCAATTACATCGCCCCGTTTTTTGAAACCTGATGCCTCATTAAAATTTATTTGATGTATTTCCTTAAAGCCAATGAGCTTAAAACAGCAAACACCCATATAAGCAACGGAACCCTGAAAGTCAATCCACTCATGGTCTTTGGTGTAATACAGGTCTTTGGTTGATGATTTTTCCATATTCATGGAACAAAGTTATTTTAGCTTTTGTTGTTTTGCGGTAAATCTTATCATCGTAAAAAGTGAGTTATATCAATTTTTAAAGAAGTAAGTTTGTAACCAACATGAGCATCAAAGGCATTTTTCCGATAGACAAATGGGATTTCAAAAGTGAATCCGTTTTGACGGATTTACCTTTGGATGATTTAAAGTTACTTACAGCCCATCAAACAGAACAGCTATATAAAAAGGGAGAAATCATTTTCAGGGAAAGCTCTTTTCCGGCGGGTATCTTTTATATAATAGCCGGAAAAATCAAAAAGTACAAGTTAGACAAGGATGGAAAAGAACACATTATTTATGTGGCTAATACAGGGGAGTTGTTAGGGTATCATGCGATTCTTTCAGATGACAGGTATCCGGATTCCGCCGCCACTATAGAAGAAAGCAAAATCGGTTTTATACCGAGGGAAGACTTTATAGCGGCATTGCAGCAATCTGAAATATTAACCCGGCATTTATTAAAAACATTGAGTCATGAGTTTGCCGTACTGGCCAACAGCCTGTCCATGTTTGCCCAAAAATCGGTAAGGGAAAGATTAGCGCTACAATTAATCGTACTCAGGGAAAAATATAAAGTAAATTTTGAAGCCGGCATGCCGGTAGAAATTAATATGAGCCGCGATGATTTAGCCGGCCTTGTAGGTACGGCAAGAGAAAATGTGGTGAGGGTACTTACTGAATTCAAGGAGTCCGCAATACTGGAAACAAAGGGAAGAAAGATTATCGTACATGATGTAAATAAACTGATTGAAATTGCCAATTACAAATAACTACCATTGGCGCTGATGAATGTAAAATGATATTCGCAGGTACTCAAAGCCAATCCAACCACTGGTTTCTGCCAGGCGGTACCCTGTTTTATTTTAAAGGTATCAAATATATTCCTATCAGATTTTTCCCTCTTTTTTACCCGGCGATAATTCAAATTCCCTTTTGATATGCTGCAAATGTATCCTTGCCATTTTAATATTACTCCATTGTTTTGAATCTTTTTTCATTGGGTTAAAAGTTTCAAGTTGGGTTATAGTAGTATCTATAAAGCCGGCAATATGCTCCGCATTCACTTTATTTTGCTCCAGGTTTTTTAGTGAGTTATTTACAATAAATTTTACTTCCTCCTGCGATCCGGCAACCAAAATCTTGCTGATAAGTTCCGCCCCGTACTCATTTAATAAAATTGACATGGCTGTAATTTATTTTTTTGAGAATTACTAATTTATGAAAATGAAAATTTGTATCTGCTACCTTTTGTTTTTCAATATTATTTTTTCCGTCACTCCGATATTTTTAATGGTGTTGGGTACAAAAGCACGCTGCTTTAATTATAAAAAAGTGCAAGTTATTGAATTCTCTTCATTACTGCTATAAAGCATTATGCTTGTCGGCATTTATATTTTTATCCAGAATTTTAAATCATTTTCCAATTCGGAACCAACCACCAGAAAATCTTCAGGCACTTCATCTTCCAGGCTATGAAATGTGGCTAACCTGGTTCCTGCAGGTTTCTTCTCCAATTGTTTCATCAGGTAATGGGCGTAATAATGGTATAATTCGGTGGAGTAGCCAATGCTGTTATCTATTTGTTCCGTAAGGGCGAAATTTTCATAAAAGGAATTATAGAAATAAAAATGATCATATTTTTTAAAATCCAGTTGTGTGAAATTTCCATGAATAAACGTGGTGTTTTCCAGACCCAGATTATTTTTTGCATTCTCCGCAAGTTTTACCAGTTTTAACCGTTGTTCCACACCGGTGTAAAAAGCTTTGGGCATGTAGTACGCCGCGCCAATACAAAACTTACCTACGCCACTTCCTATATCCAATATCCTTACGTTTTTTTCGGCGGCAAGAAATGTGGCCGCTTTATTGGCAACATTTAATGGTGTCCAATGCCGGGCGGCTAATAACTTTATTGGGGGGGGGTACAATAAATGAAATTGTTCATCTGAACTAAACCATTTATCAATAGATAATGCGGCGGGTAAAGGTTCAGATGCCATAATTATTTAAAATTTTAGTTGAGGATAAATTTATAATATTGAGCAATGGCAGATCATTTTACTGAATTTTGAATTTAATCGGTTTGCAATTTTTAATAACTTAAAAACATTGTGCAAAGTTATCGGTAATTTTTACTTTTCAAGGTAGTGCATACCACTTTTAAAAGTGATTTTTGTCAATTTAATAAATGGCCGTCCTCAATGTATTTATTAATTGTCGCTCAGGATTGGCAATCACTTCAAAAAATAAGAACCACGTCCGATGGCTATCGGATTGAAAAAGGGTGCATTTCAAAATGTCGCACAGGGTTGCCAACCTTTTATAGACTCTTATTATTTGAAAAACTATTGCCAAGGTTGGCAACCCTCCAGGGAATAGTACGACAATTATATAAATACCTTTTTTTAACCAATTGACAGTCAAAAAAAGTATGACTGAAATTTTTAGGGGTCAAGCTCCCCTCTCCTTCGGAGAGAGCCTGTCCCGATTTTTCGGGAGGTTGGGGATGAGGTCAAACACTGGGGTGTATGTTGGCTTTTTTGCAGCCGCCCTGCGTAGCTAATT
>JAVHOI010000156.1:0-3384 GCA_036169975.1 Ferruginibacter sp.
TTTCCACTCGCATCTGAAAGAATTTTATAAATATTTCCCATGCTTAACTTGTCAGTAAAAAAATTCAAATTATTTTACCCTTCCCAAGTCCTCTTATCCGGAGGAGATTTAAGAGAGGCCGGGGCTTCTACAATTTTAATCCCTGCCCCCTGTAAAATTCCAGTACTTTCATTTTGAAAACATAATCAAACCGGTTCAATACATTTTCAAGTTTTGCCCTGAACAAATTATTTTGTTGGGTAATTAATTCAAACGTACTTAACATACCCACCTCATAGCGTTTTTGCGCAAAGTTATAGGTACGTTCGGATGCCGCTACGCTTTTATCACTGGCATTAAATTTTTCCAACGCTACCGTTGCCGCATTGTAGGCCTGGTAAATATCCTGTTTTATTTTTTGGTTGTCGCCATCTTTTTGCAATTCCACATTTTGGATATTTAATTTGCTGCGAAGCCAGTTGGTTCGCAATTGAGCGCCGTTAAAAATCGGAATACTCAGGCTTAGCCCTATGGACTGCCTGAAATTTTGATTGACCTGGTTAAAAAAGGACGTTTTGCCAAAACTGTAACTTGTAAAAGGCTGGTTTGGAAAAACGGAATAATCCGTACCGCTCACATTAACCTTTCCAATTGGTAAAATTATTTGTTGGGAACCGGTAATTTCAGTAGCCCTGCTGTTAAACCCGCTGCCAAGGCTTCCAAAGGCGGAAATCGTAGGATACCTATTTCCTCTTGCGGCTTCCGAAGATTTTATCGCTGCTTTTAATTTATAATCGTTTACCCGTTGCTGTGGTAAGTTTACAATTGCCAGCGCATATACGGCATCCGGCTGAAGGTCGGCTATATTTTCTATCGGTATTAATTCTACCGGTGGCACCGCTATTTCAAAAGGCGCTGCCGCATCAAAATTCATATTGGATTTTAGTACAAGCGTTGCCTGCACCACATTCCCCCTTGCGCTTATAAAACTTGCGCTGTCACGGGCTTCCTGGGCTTCCAGTTCGGCGGCATTCAGCTCGGGTAAGGAACCTGCATTCACTAATTTTCGCGTATTACTAAGTTGCGCCCGGGTTTGCAATAGTTGAACCCGGGCAATTTTTTCCTGCTCCATTGCAAGTAATATTTGCAGGTATCCATTGGCTACCGTCAATGCGATATCGTTCTTTAATTTATCGGAAGTTGCCCTGGCGGCTTCAAACTCCCACTGGTTGGAAAGTATTGTATTTTTTTTGCTAAACCAGTTGAATATGTCAGCGCTGGTTTGCAGTTGCATCCCGGCGCTTACATAGCTTTGTGTAATCAGGTTAAAGGAAGTTGGATCCTGGTTACGGCCGCTGTTGTAGCCGGTGTTACCACTGAAACTTGCTCCGGGATATTGACTAAGCCTGCTTTGTTTATAAAGCAGGCCGGATATGGAAGCCTGCACATCGGCCTGCTTCACCGTAATATTATTGGCCATCGCATAGTCCACGATTTTTCGCAGGTCCCATTTTTCCTGGCAAAATAAATTTGTATTATAAAAGAAAATAAAGGGTAATAGAAATTTTATTTTTTTCATTTACCAAAAGTATCATTAAACCAAAACTATCAATAAAAAATTTTATAAGTGGAGGAAATATAATGCCTATTGGTTACTGATTAAAATAAAAAAGGCGTGTTTACGGGTATTATTCGCTAACATTTTTCACTACTACATACTGGGGATGCCGGATATGGATGTGATGGATTTACGCTTTATTCCTGCCTTTGCGGATGAATTGGAGCATCCCTGCCCGATGCCTGTAACTGAATAAAATCCGCATTTATAAAATGTTTTATGGCCTTTGAAATGTGGATCGGGGGCATTCCACATTGTCAGGTTATTACCTTCTAATCTTAATGAGTTGCCAGCCGTTGTAAGGTTGGCAACCCTGTGTTGCAATTATCCTTTCTTCTTCAGCACCACGGGTTCCTTCAGGTAATCAAATATTTTTTGATACACTTCTTTTAAAACCGGATATGAATTTGCCTGGTAAAGACTTTTCTTAAATTCAAAACTTAATAAACAACTTACATTATTATTTTCCTTATCATAAACTACCTGTCTTAAAAAAATAATATCCTGATCCGGGGTAATCAGTTTTAAAGATTTGGGTAATTCATCCACCACATAATTTGAAGGAAGTTGTATGGAAATATTCAGGCTAATGGTACGGCTGTAACCGAAATTTATATTTGAAAAACGGTTGTCGCTGAGGAATGGATTGGCATCAAAACCTGTAAAAAGGTTTAATGGTATAAAGGAGTATTCACCGGTGGTATTCAGATTGCCTGACAATTTACATTGTTGTTCCAGTGACAGTGAATCATTGTCCAGGTTAGTTATTTCGAGGCCTTTCCCGGCAATGGAAGTTCCGTCAACTATGAAATACCTGTGGAGGAATTTTTCCTTATCGGCTTTATACTCCTCCAGTTTTTTTATTCTTGCGTAATCAATGCTGTTTACAGTAACATTTCCCGATAGCGTTCCATTTTCCGAAAGTTCAAGCAAGGCTAAAATATATTCTTTATACCGGGTTGTGTCATTGGAAATATTTATCAAACCGCCAGCCTTACGGTTAACAATAAGCGCCGTAGTATTTAAAATAGTGGAAGGGGTCAAATGTGGAGGTATCGTCTTATCCGTCGCATCCAGAAAATATTTTTTATTATTGATGATCACGCAGGCGAATACCGAATTAAACTGGTCAATAAAGGGGTAGGCGCTATTTACTTTTCCGTAAAACCGTTCACCCACCAACATGGGATATGTTTCAAGGCCAGCCTCTTTCAAAAGATTAACCAATAGCAGGTTGATGTCGCCACTGTTACCGCTTTTTTTCTGCCAGGCATTTTTTACACCATCAACGGCATACTTACTGTAAAGGTTGTTCCAAACCATATTGTTCCGCACAAAATTGTAAACCGTTTTCATTTTATCCTCCGGTGAATTCATTGCCTTTACCTGTTTCATGAATTCATCGGTGCCCGGAATATTTTTCCCAAGCTGGCTCCCAAATTCATGCGACATTAATAGCTCACGGGTCACTTCATCCCAGGATGTCATGTATTTACTTTTGCCACTCCCACCTCTGCTGTAACCGGCTAACTGAAAAATTACTTTTTGAAGGTAATCCCTCCGTGCATCCATATAGGGTTCATCACCCAGGCCGGCAATATTGCGCATCTCAAAAAATATCCCGCCATTGTAACTATCCTGTTTGATGGTGATGGGTAACTGATCCACCTTGTTTACCCGGTAAGCGAATTCCATATTGGGCAAAATAATTAAAGTGTATTTACTGTCCATCACCGGAAGCCTGTCCTGAAAATCCCAGTCTTCCAGCCCGCCATAACTTTTCATTA
>JAVHOI010000157.1:0-3377 GCA_036169975.1 Ferruginibacter sp.
TGCGGCAAAAGAATTATCTAAAAATGTTTTTTTGATAGATGAATTTATAGCGGATGAAATGGATAAAGGGAATATTGACCGGGCTTTATTTACCGCCGAAAAAAAACTGATTAAACTGCATGGGCATTGCCAGCAAAAGGCGCTGTCATCCGTAGCGCCTTCCGTAAAAATGATGTCTTTCCCCGAAAATTATTCTGTTGAAACCATACCTTCCGGCTGCTGCGGAATGGCCGGTTCATTCGGTTATGAAAAAGAACATTATGAACTGAGTATGAAAATTGGCGAGCTTGTTTTATTACCTGCGGTACGAAGCCAAAGCGCCGATACCATAATTGCCGCACCGGGCACCAGTTGCCGCCACCAGATAAAAGACGGAACAGGTAAAAAGGCATTACACACCATTGAGGTGCTGTATGATGCGCTGATTTGATTGGCCTTATTGAATCGTATTTCTAAAAATGGATACCTGGCAGAAAGTAAGTTATTTTTTTTATAAGGGATGGGATTGTACTATTGTATTTTATGCACTATAAAATTTCCTGTTTATGTGGGGCATGTTGTTACATCCGATTTTTTGAAACCAGCTTAAAAGCCCTGATTGGACTTTTTGTGGCGACGCTCCATTCAACAGTGGTATTTCAATTAAGCAAAGCATTTCACTAAAATTATGCTGCTTTTTGTACAGGGCTCCTGTAAATGACAATTGCGCTTTTTTGTATTGAGCTAAACAGACGTTATTTTTTTTACATTGCAAAGTATATTCAAATGATAAAAATTTTATTGCTGTTATTTTGTTTGTTAACAGCTTCAGTTGTGCCAGCACAGCAAAACAAAATCAAGCCTGTTATCTTTGATACGGATATGGGCCCTGATTATGATGATGTGGGTGCGATAACTTTGCTGCATGCTTTTGCGGATAGCGGTAAAGTAAATATATTAGCCACTATCGCAAGCACAAAGTATGAGGGGGTAGCCGCTGTATTGAATGTACTGAATACCTGGTTTAAAAGGCCTGCGGTTCCTATTGGCGTACCTAAAGGCAATGCTATAATACAAAAGGATTGGCAACACTGGACAGATACCCTGATAGCGAAATATCCGCACACTATAAAATCAAATGATGAGGTTCCGGATGCTGTAGAATTATACAGAAAAATATTGGCGCGACAACAGGATAACAGCGTAACGATTATTACTGTTGGATTTCTTACGAATATTTCAAACCTGCTTCAATCTAAACCAGATCAATATTCTGCACTAACAGGATTGGATCTGGTAAATTTGAAAGTAAAACAATTGGTGTGCATGGCCGGTAAATTTCCTGCCGGATATGAATTCAATATTAAGGAGGATGCAAAGTCATCCCAATATGTATTTGAACAATGGCGGAAGCCTGTTTTATTCAGCGGTTTTGAAATTGGGCAAAAAATAAAAACCGGTTTACCATTGATTAATAATGAAGCTATAAAAAACAGCCCTGTAAAGGATGTGTTTAGGATATGCATCCCTATGGCAAAAGAAGATAGTGCTGGCAGAATGAGTTGGGATGAAACAGCGGTATTAGTTGCAGTTGCAGGTTACCAACCTTTTTATAAAATTAAATCCGGTACCATAAAAATAAATGAAGATGGAAGCAATGCGTGGAGCAATGAAGGAAAGAAACATTATTATTTGGTAGAAGACAGGCCTGTTTACGAAGTACAGCACTTCATCAATATATTAATAATGCACCAACCTCAATAATGCCGTCAAATCAATATGCAAATTTATTCAAGCAACAAAAAATCAGGAAAAATAATTAAATCAGGAGGAGGCTATGATACAGGATCCTCTAAGTTTAGGTTGTTGAATAAGTGCAGGTCAGACGGGGGCAGTTAGTCATGGAAGCCGCACGGGCTGGCGGTTTTCGTCTGATGGTGTGGCCTGTATCAGCGTTGTTTTTCCCAAATTTTAACATTCCAACCGGGTAATTTACCCGACATTTGCGATTCAATATATTTTTTTATCAATATCCCGTTTTCACGACTATGCAAAAATTTGGTTTCAAAAAGTTATATTTATTTTTCTCATCCGCTTTTATTTTCTTACTGCATATCCCTTTTGTTTTTGCGAAAACAAATACAATTGGAAAACATTTGTTTAATAAACCCGGGATATCATCCGTTTCTGTAACTGATAGTACATGGGTAAAAGCGGATACGAACGCCAGTCTTAAATTCAGCGTTTATGATAGCCTTCGCCTGGGGCCCCTTGGGTTGGGCCGCCAGGTTTTTGATTATGCGATGAAAGGGTTTAATTTCATGAAACAAATGGGTACAATTGGAAATGACCAGATTATTTCCATTGTTGATTTTAGTAAACCCTCTTCTCAAAAAAGGCTGTTTATCATTGATCTGAAAAATTATAAAGTTCTTTTTAATACTTATGTGGCGCATGGTGCCCAATCCGGAAAAGAATTTGCCAGCCGGTTTTCAAATTTACCGGAGAGCAATAAAAGCAGCCTGGGTTTTTATGAAACGCTCAATACTTATATGGGCGATAATGGTTATTCATTGAGGTTGCAGGGTATTGAGCAGGGGATAAATGATAATGCCAACAGGCGGGCTATTGTAATGCATGGAGCGGAATATGTAAATGAAAGTTTAATTCATTCGCGGGGATATATTGGACGAAGCTGGGGATGCCCTGCGGTACCGGAAAAATTACATAAATCCATTATTGATAAAATTAAGAATGGCACCTGTCTTTTCATATATAGTCCCGACAGGAAATACCTCACCCGTTCAAAAATTTTAAATTCAAATTATTCACCGGATTTCGCTTTCAATCAAAAGTCCTGAACAGGCTTGCGGCAGTCTTCTTTTAATGCTTTACAAAACTCCAGGGATATTTTTTCCAATAACGTTTTGCATTGTTCTGGCATCCAATTTTTCGGGACAAAATGAATGCTGTTATTTTGTGTATTTTTCTTGTTGATCTTTGCTGAATAATTGACGGATTATCGCATTCATGATAGGAACCTGTAATAATTTTTCTCTTGTCAGCCAGGTAATTATTCCCATCAAAAAATATATTACGGCTACCATTAAAAATCCTATCCATATTTTGCCCGTCCATTCGCCAATAAGATATGCGAGTGAAAGGCTTGTAAATAAGATGAATAGAAAAAAAATAACACCTACAAATATCAAGGCTATGAAATTTGATAATAGTTTGGATAATTTTTCCGCTAAGGTTAATTTGACCAGTTCAATTTCTGTATTAATATATGCCTTCAATTGCATCGCCAATTCTTCCGCCTTGTTAAATTCCTGTTTTAGCATTATTTAATTTTTAGGCTTGTTTTGGATCTTCTTTTGAAAAACCTTCCATTTTAG
>JAVHOI010000158.1:0-3369 GCA_036169975.1 Ferruginibacter sp.
TTCAATCCTTCTTTGATGCCAATAAAGCCTCCTGGAATAAACGAACAGCAGTACATAAGGATTCATCCTTTTATGATCTTGAGTCATTCAAAAAGGGCAAATCCTCACTTAATGAAATTGAGCTGAAGGCATTGGGTGATGTAAAAGGAAAATCACTGCTTCATTTGCAATGTCATTTTGGAACGGATACACTGAGTTGGGCGAGGGAAGGAGCTAAGGTAACGGGGGTTGATTTAAGTGATGAGGCAATAAGGCTTGCGAAGGAAATAAGCAATGAGTTGAAATTGGATGCGGCCTTTATTTGCAGCAATATTTATGAATTGAAAAAAGTGGAGACCGCCCCTTTTTCCGGAAAAAAATCAAAGGGTGAATTTGATATTATTTTTACTTCTTATGGTACTATAGGGTGGCTGCCGGATTTGGATAGTTGGGCGAATATTATTTCTTTTTTTTTGAAGCCCGGGGGAGTTTTTTACATGGTAGATTTCCATCCTGTATTGTGGATGATGGATGAGGATTTTCAAAAAATTAAATACGATTATTTTAATACTGCTGTAATAGCGGAAGAAAATACCGGCACCTACACTGATAGAAATGCGCCTATTAAGTCAATTGAATATACCTGGAACCATTCTTTCACCGAAATATTTTCAGCATTACTCAAAAACGAAATGGCCATTATTGAATTTAATGAATTTCCCTATTCCCCCTATAATTGCTTTAATAACCTGGAGCAGGGTAAAGATAAAATGTGGAGGATTAAAAATATGGATGAAAAAATGCCGGTGATATATTCAATAAAGGCAGTGAAACAATCCCGGTAGCTATCGGGATAAAAATATATCTTCGCGAAAATATTTGAAACAAATGGTGCCTAAATTTAAGCGGATACTTCTCAAACTTTCCGGTGAATCATTAATGGGGGATAAAAATTACGGTTTAGACAGTGGCGTAATTGCCGGCTATGCGAAGGAAATAAAAAGTATTATCGAATTGGGAGTACAGGTAGCCATTGTAATTGGGGGCGGCAATATTTATCGCGGAATGAACGAGGCTGAAACAGGCATTGAAAGGGCACAGGGGGACTATATGGGAATGCTGGCAACCGTTATTAATGGAATGGCATTGCAAAGCGGATTGGAGAATGCAGGTGTTTATACCCGGTTGCAAAGCGCAATTAAAATGGAGCAGATAGCTGAGCCTTATATCCGGCGCAGGGCAATCAGGCATTTGGAAAAAGGCAGGGTAGTGATATTTGGCGCGGGCACGGGTAACCCATATTTTACTACAGATACGGCAGGGTCTTTAAGAGCAATTGAAATACAGGCGGAGGTAATTTTAAAGGGAACAAGGGTAGATGGTATTTATTCCGCCGATCCGGAGAAAGATAAAGCTGCCACAAAGTATTCAAGTATATCTTTTTCGGAATGCATCAACAAAAATTTAAAAGTAATGGATATGACCGCCTTTACTTTGTGCATGGAAAATGAATTGCCAATCATTGTATTTGATATGAATAAACCTGGGAATTTATTAAGGGTAGTAGCCGGAGAAAAAGTAGGAACATTGGTAAAAGGGTAAATAAAAAATACTCAATAGAAAATGCTTCCGTTTAGTTTCGGAGGCTTTTTTGTTTCTATAAATAAATGCTCTTTTATTGTAGAAGCTAAAAAAAATAATTTTAAGAATAGCAGGTTTATACTCTATTAGTGCGCATTGCCAAAAAACATTTTTAAAAAGTTACAATGAATAACACAGGCAATTCTGATTTATTAACGGCGTTTAAAAAACTTTTGGCCGAAAACAAAAGCCAGGAAGCAAGGCTGGAGGATTATGCTAAAATAATAAACAGCAGGGACAATGAGATTGATATGCTTCAAACGATGATATCGGACGCAAATGAATACAGAAGCACCATGGATAACCAGGTAAAAGAGCTAAAGGATTTGCAGGGTTATATAAGCAATTTGCAACAACTGGTAGAAGGGGCTTCTAACATGACAACCGGAGGGCAACACCAGTCAGGCAGCAATGGTAGTGCAGGACGGCAACTTGAGAACTTCAAATTAAACAGCGCTTATTCGCAGTCGCAAATAACAGACCTTCAAACGCAGTTGCTGGATATGAATAAACGTAACCTGTTGCTCCAACAACAAAACAGCCGTATTGCAGAGCTGGAAAGCCTGTTAGCAAATGCCGAACAGGAAATAAAGGATATGGGACAAAAGGATAATCCGGCTTCATGAAAAATAAGCGGTTAAAGTTTTGTTAACGTGCGTTTTTTTTTATACTTTAACCTGCTAAAACCTAAAAATCATGAATCTTATAGACAGAGTAAAAAACATTTTGGTATCTCCCAAAACCGAATGGGATGTTATTAACGCAGAATCCGCCACGCCACAATCCTTATTAATGACATTCGTGTTACCATTAGCGATTGTATCAGCAATAGGCCCAATACTAAGCGGTTTTCTTTTTGCGGGTGTGCTTGGGCTTACCTTCTTTTTAATAACGGCGGTCATTGTTTTTGTATCTACTATTCTTGGCTATTATATTTCCATCTACATTGTAGATTCGTTGGCGACAAGTTTTGGGTCTGAAAAGGATCTAAACAAATCCGCTCAATTGGTGGCTTATTCGGCAACACCTTCTTATGTAGCTGGGCTTTTATCATTTATACCGGTTGTTGGGGGTCTGCTAAAATTCGCGGCATGGATCTATTCTGTTTATATCATGTATTTAGGAATTGAGCCATTAAAGAAAACCCCGGAAGATAAAAAGGTTATTTATTTATTGGTTGCTTTTCTGATAATGATAGGAGTTACATTGGTAATAGGGGCTATACTTGGCGCTATATTGTTTGCCACGATCGGGTTTGGTGCCATGAAGAATATGGGTATGTAATTCAATAAAAAATCAATCGAAAAGTATCTTCAAGTAATTTTGAAGATACTTTTTTTATTTTCCCAATTCAATTCAAATTTTATTAAAAAAAATAGTATTTGCAAAAATAGAAGGGATTGTTCGTTGAAAATTTTCAAAGAAACAATGGTGTAATGGGATTCAAAAATATAGGTTACCAAATGATAACAGGATGCGGATAATTGTTACTTTGATTAAGTCAATACATTTACGCACGCATCTGAACAACATTATGTGGTAACCCTTAAACAAGGATTGTTACGTGAAAAAGAAATCACTAAAATAATTTTATATTTTACCAGCTATTGTATCAAAAATCATATAGGCTGACCCGTAACAAACCCACCCGTTAAGTTTTTATTTTGGCAAAAAAAAAGGAAAGGCAAATGAGGATTAAAGGCGAAGTGAAAAACGTAGGTAACAAAGAAAGTGATAACTACTTTACAT
>JAVHOI010000159.1:0-3356 GCA_036169975.1 Ferruginibacter sp.
CCCCGATAAGGGATATGAAATTAAGCAGGGAAGAAGAAATAACCTACCTGAAAAGCAAAGGCGTAGATATGAATTTCGAAAAATCCATTTACTCCATCAATAAAGGGTTATGGGGTACAAGTGTGGGTGGAAAGGAAACATTGAGCAGCAAGGGTATGCTGCCTGAGGAAGCCTGGCCTACGCAGGTGACTGAATCAGCGGCACGCTGCGTTGAGCTTGAGTTTAAGAAAGGGGAGCTTATTGCTATTGATGGAGAAAAATTCAGCCATCCTTCAGCCGCTATTCAGAAATTACAAGCCATCGCAGGCGCTTATGGCATTGGCAGGGATATCCATGTTGGTGATACCATCATCGGTATTAAAGGGCGTGTGGGCTTTGAAGCCGCCGCGCCAATGGTAATCCTGAAAGCCCATCATGCACTGGAAAAAAATGTACTTACCAAATGGCAGTTGAACTGGAAAGACCAGTTGGCATTATTTTATGGCAACTGGCTTCACGAAGGACAATTAATGGATCCGGTAATGCGGGATATCGAGGCGTATTTTGTAAGCTCGCAACAAAATGTTACGGGAAAAGTATTTGTAGAATTGATGCCTTATCGTTTTCAAATAACCGGCATTGAATCCGGGTATGATTTGATGAGCGGCAAATTTGGAAGATATGGCGAAATGAATACCGGATGGAGTGGCGAAGATGTGAGGGGATTTACAAAAATTTTCGGGAATCAAACAATGATTTATCACCAGGTAAAAGAAAGCGTTGATGGCAAACAGGATTAAAGCAGGCATTGTTGGTGGCGCAGGTTATACCGGCGGCGAATTGATAAGGGTTTTATTGAATCATCCATATACTGATATTGCTTTTGTACACAGCAACAGCAATGCCGGAAAGCCTTTGCATGCCGTACACAGCGATTTGATCGGGGAAACAAAAATGGTTTTCGCATCCGCGATAAGCCAGGAAATTGATGTGCTGTTTTTATGTGTCGGGCATGGTGATGCGAAAAAATTTTTAGCGGAGAATAATATTGGTGAAAAAATTAAAATAATTGACCTTAGCCAGGATTTCAGGTTGTTGCGCCTTTCCTCCTTCGGCGGACGAAACTTCGTTTACGGGTTACCGGAACTAAATAAAGAGCGGATACAGCCGGCGGATAATATTGCCAACCCGGGTTGTTTCGCTACAGCCATACAGTTGGGTTTACTGCCTTTGGCAAAAGCCGGTTTATTAAGTGAAATATATACAACGGGCATTACAGGCGCTACGGGTGCCGGGCAGGCGCTGAATACGAATGCCCATTTTAGCTGGAGGGCAAATAATATTCAGGCGTATAAAACCCTGGAGCATCAGCATCTTTATGAGATCGGGCAATCCTTGGATCAGTTACAATCAACCGGAAATATTGATATCAATTTCGTGCCCTGGAGAGGGGATTTCGCCAGGGGGATTTTCATCAGTTCACAATTAAAATGCAACGAAAGCCTGGATGAACTGAATGAGCTGTATGAACAATATTATGCCCCACATCCATTTACTACCGTCAGTAAAGAATCCATCTTTTTAAAGCAGGTAGTTAATACCAATAAGTGTGTAATTCAGTTGGAAAAAGTGGGCGCCGACCTGGTGGTTCATTCGGCAATTGATAACCTGCTAAAAGGTGCAAGTGGCCAGGCCGTTCAAAATATGAATTTGATGTTTGGGATAGATGAAACCGCAGGCCTGAAATTAAAGGCTAATTACTTTTAGACGGTGGAAGGCGGAAGGCGGAAGGCGGAAGGCAAAGGCGGAAGGCAAAGGCGGAAGGCAAAGGCGGAAGGCAAGAGGCTTAATATAGAAACTTTGTGATGAATGATTAAATTTGAACAACGAGTCAGGTAATTATTAAAGAGCGGAAAAGTTGCTTTTTTATAAAATCTAATGAAATTGAAAAACCATAAACTTTGAATTAAACCTTTTTATTATGAGAGATTATAAGAAGCTGGATGTTTGGCAGAAGGCTCATTATATGTATTTATTTATTAAGAAAAATATCACCATAAAATTTCCAAAAGAAGAAAAATATGAATTGACATCTCAGTTGCAACGAGCCGCCCTTTCAATTCCATTGAATATTGTTGAAGGTTGTGGACGATTTACCGACAGGGATTTTGCACATTTTTTAGATAACTCTTTGGGATCGGTAAATGAAACAGATTATTGTTGCTTTGCGGCGTTTGAATTAAATTATATAACAAAAGAAGATTATGAAAACATCAATCAACAGGTTAATGAGGTAAGGGCGATGTTAATTTCCTTTTTAAAATATCTTAGAAAGTAAAAGGAAGAAGGGAAAAGGAAGAAGGTTTAAGGTAAGAGGAAAATGGTTTAAGGTAGGTTGAAAATGGTTTAAGTTTTATGCCTTAAACCTTCCGCCTTCTTCCTTAAACCATACGCCTTCTTCTTTCTTCCTTAAACCTTAAACCTTCCGCCTTCTTCCTTAAACCTTAAACCATCTTTATGAAATTATTCGACGTTTATCCACTCAACGACATCACCATTGTAAAAGCGAAAGGCTCTTATGTTTGGGATGATCATGATCAAAAATATTTAGACCTTTATGGAGGGCATGCCGTTATTTCCATCGGGCATACACACCCGCATTATGTGAAGCGGATCGAAGATCAGTTGCATAAAGTCGGGTTCTATTCCAACTCCATAAAAATACCACTGCAGGCAGAACTGGCGGAAAAATTAGGAAAGGTTTCGGGTAAGGAAGATTACCAGTTGTTCCTTTGTAATTCCGGTGCGGAGGCAAATGAGAATGCGTTGAAACTGGCTTCGTTTTACAATGGCAGGAAAAAGATTATCGCTTTCAGAAAAGCATTTCATGGAAGGACATCGCTGGCGGTTGCGGTTACGGATAATCCCAATATAGTGGCTCCCGTTAATCAAACCGGCAATGTATTGTTTCTTCCATTCAATGATGAGGCGGCGCTGGAAGAAGCGTTTAAAAAAAATGAAATTTCATCCGTTATAATTGAAGGCATACAAGGTGTTGGTGGAATAAATGTAGCATCCGGTTTTTTCCTTCAAAAAATAAGGAGCCTTTGCGATCAGTACAATGCGGTTTATATCGCCGACTCCGTTCAATGCGGTTATGGAAGAAGCGGGAAATTTTATGCGCATGATTATAGTGGCGTGAATGCGGATATTTATACCATGGCGAAAGGAATGGGGAATGGGTTCCCGGTGGCGGGTATATCCATCAGTCCAAAAATCCCACCCAAACATTTCATGTTGGGTACTACCTTTGGGGGCAATCATTTAGCCTGCGCCGCCGCATTGGCTGTGCTGGAAGTAATTGAAGAAGATGGCCT
>JAVHOI010000160.1:0-15494 GCA_036169975.1 Ferruginibacter sp.
CACGATTTACAACAAACACGATGGCTCACTTAAAATATCCCAGATTTTTGGTAATACCCTGGAAGCTTTAATAGGCGCTGTCTATTTGGATAAGGGATATGATAAAACCCAGAAATGGGTGGAAAAATATATTATATTCACCTACCTTTTTATGGATGACCTTGAGGGTGTTGAAATAAACATCAAGAATAAACTTTATGGCTGGGCGAATAAAAACGGTAAAGCGCTTGAATTTGAAACCCTTGATGAAAAATTTGAAAATGGAAGGCGGTTATTCACCATCGGCGCTACGGTTGATGGTGAGCTGGTGGCCGAGGGCAAAGGATTTAATAAAAAGGATGCCAGCCAGATTGCGGCGCAATTGGCAGTAGATAAATTAGGGCTGTAACCTGTATTTTTCAATTTCGGATTTAAATCCATGCTATGCGGTCAAATCACAATCTATCCATCGTTATTGGAATATCTTTGAATAAATAAATTAACCTTTTTTACCTGGATGGCAATTCCATAGAAGGCCTTAGGCCATCCTATCGTTACAAAACCATAATTGAAAATTTATCAATTATTCAATTATCAATTGAAATATGACTTTTGGCGTATTAGGAAGCGGAAGCTGGGGAACCGCACTGGCAAAAATATTAACCGATAACGGTGAGTCAATATATTGGTGGAACAGGAACCAACAATCAATTGATCAGATAATGACACGCCGCCACAATCCTCATTATTTAAGTACCGCTTATTTCAATACCAGTCAATTAAAACTCAGTACCAATCCCAGTGAAATCATCAATCATGCCGACTACATTGTTATTGCTATTCCCTCGGCTTATGCCGCCGCGACATTGATGACATTGGATAAAAATGTTTTTTCCGGGAAAAAAATCATCAGCGCAATAAAAGGGATTTTACCTGAACAGAATTTATTATTGAATGATTTTTTAAAGAATGAATTTAATTTCCCTTTAAAAAATTATTTTGCTGTAATGGGGCCCTGCCATGCTGAAGAAATAGCGGCGGAAAAATTATCCTACCTGACATTTTCCGGTATTGATGAAAAGGCAACCCATGAAATTATTAAGCATTTTAAAACGGATTATGTCAATACGTTAGTGAATGATGATATCTATGGCGTACAGTTTGCCGCCGTATTAAAAAATATCTATGCCGTTGGGGCGGGCATGGCGCATGGTTTGGATTATGGAGATAATTTTTTAAGTGTGCTCATAGCCAACAGCGCGGATGAAATGGCGGGATTTTTAAAAAGAGCCGGCATTAAAAATATGGAGGTTGGCCATGTGGAAGTATTGCCAGCCAGCCATCAGCAACGGTCAAATAACTATGCGGCTTCTGTTTACCTGGGCGATTTATTGGTTACCTGTTATTCTTTATATAGCCGCAACCGTACTTTCGGCAACATGATTGGCAAAGGGTATTCCGTAAAATCCGCACAGCTTGAAATGAGCATGGTAGCAGAAGGGTACAATGCCAGTAAATGTATGCATCTGATCAACCAAACCATAAAAGCGGAAATGCCCATCGCCGAAACGGTTTTCCGCATCCTGTGGGAAAATCTTTCTCCGGTTGAAGGATTCAAAAATATTGAAGGAACTTTGGTTTAAGAAGTTTGAAAATTGATTTTTGAAATGCCCTTTCATCATTACTTTCAGTAAAAAAGGTCTGCGGCAATTCCATCGGCAAATAGTTTTCCTTCCCTGGTTAAAATTAATTTTGAATTTATATTTACGAGTTTATTGGTGTTTGTATATTTATTACCCGCCAACTGCAGCTCATCACTATATTTTTTTCCAAATTCTTCTCTCACTTTATCCAGATCCATGCCTTCCAGGGTTCTTAAAGATGTCATGATATACTCATTTAATCTTTGCTTTTCCGATAGCAATTCTTCTTCGAACGGGATTTGGTTTTTTTTCAATGATTGAATGTACAAAGCATTATTGGCGATATTCCATTTTCTTCTTTTACCATCGTAAGCATGAGCAGAAGGACCAAATCCGTAATAATGCTTTCCCTGCCAGTAGCTGCTGTTGTGCCTGCTGCGCATTCCCGGTTTTGCGAAATTGCTGATTTCATAATGCACGTATCCCGCCTGTTCCATCCAGTCCATTAGTAACAAAAATTGTTCAGCCTGCTTTTCCGCATCTACCGGCGCTTTCTTATTTTGAGCAATCATTTTATCAAGCGCTGATTTTGGCTCCACCGTAAGCGCATAACAGGATATGTGTGGAACGTTTTTATCAATAACGGTAGTTACATTATTTCTCCAGTCTTCATTACTTAATAAAGGAGAGCCATAGATTAAATCAATGGAAAAGTTTGAAAAGCCGGCATCCTTTATTTCATCAATACAGCGCAGCGAATCCACAGCGGTATGTGCCCTGTTCATCCATAATAGTTCTGTTTCCAAAAATGATTGTATGCCCACGCTAAGCCGGTTTATTCCTATCTGCTTCCAAAGGTTTAGTTTAGCGGGAGTAATATCATCAGGGTTTGCTTCTAAAGTAATTTCCGCATCCGCTGCTATTGAAAATTTTTTACGCAATGCGTCAAATATCAATGATAAGTCATCTATCCCCAATATGCTTGGGGTGCCACCACCAAAATAGATTGTTTCACAAATTTCCTTACAGTTCTTAATTTCAGTAGTTGAAGGTGGTGTAAGGGTGAGGTGGATCTCCTTCACCAGGGCGGCTATCAGCTCATCTTTAAATTGAAGCGAAGTAGAAAAATGAAAATTACAATAATGGCATGCCTGCCTGCAAAATGGGATATGTATATAAATGCCAGACAAAGATTTTTGATTTACAATTTTAGACTTTAGATTTGAATTAAGTAATGACAACTTTCCGAGCTACTTTTTACGTATTATTTCTTACCACGATAATAATTGTTGTCGGCAATACTTCTGCTGTTTTCAGTCAGCAATTACCAACAAATAAATATCAGTTGATAATACATTACACTGACAAAGATAGTTCCTTTCAATGGCAGCAATTAAAACTGCAAACCATTTTTGCCAACCAGTTTCAATGTTTAGACTATATAACCAAACTTCCCGCATTGCTGAATATAAAGGGGTATCCCGCCGCATCAGTTGATTCAGTTTATTACGATTCCACTTTTGCCAGCATACATTTATACCCGGGCAACAAACAATACCTTGTTCAACTGCATACAGCGGGTATTGAAAAAAAAGCTTTGGAGGTGAGCGGGGTTATCAATAAAAATTTTATTAATAAGCCCATAAACATCGCACAATTACAGATTGTAAAAGAGCGTATTTTAAACTATTATGAAAAAAACGGTTACCCTTTTGCAAGCGTATTTTTAGACAGCATAGAGTTAACCGCGTATGCGATGAACGCAGTTTTAAAAGTAAACAAAGGCCCCCTGTATCATATAGACAGTATCAGGGTAAAGGGAGGATTAAAAATTTCCAACAGCTTTTTACAACGTTATTTGGATATAGCGAATGGAAGCATTTATAATAAAGATAAATTGGACCAGGTAAGTAAACGGTTTTTAGAATTACCTTATTTGCAGGAGCAGCAACCTTCTGAATTGATGATGTTAGGCACAGGATCAATTTTGGATATTTATCTTTTACCCAAAAAAAGCAGCCAGGTAAATTTCCTGGTGGGTGTTTTGCCTGCCAATAGCCAAACCAATAAACTACAACTTACCGGCGATGTAAATTTGAATTTGCGAAATGCCCTTGGTACAGGTGAAACCATTTTGGTAAACTGGCAGCAGTTGCAGATTAGTTCACCCCGGATAAATTTAGGGTATCAGCAACCTTATATTTTCAGATCCGCATTTGGCTTTGATTTCGCATTTAATCTTTTTAAAAAGGATTCTACTTTTTTGCAATTGAATGCGCAATTAGGCATCCAATATCTTTTATCAGCTAAACAATCCGGTAAACTTTTTTTTGAAACCCAAAGTAGTTTTTTATTGGGCTCCGGCGTAGATACCAACCTGGTAAAAGCTACCAGGAGGCTTCCGCCAAATATTGATTTAAGGGCTTTTAATATTGTCCTGGACTATGAATTCAATAACACCAATTACCGGTTTAACCCAAAAGAAGGCAATGAGTTAAAGCTGGTAAGTTCGGTGGGTATAAAAACAATTAGCCCCAATAACGAAATACTTAGTCTTAAAGATTCCGCATTCAATTTTGGTTCCTTATACGATTCAATTAAACCACGTTCTTATCAGTTAAGGGCAAGGCTCACCGCAGCTCATTATTTTCCAGCCGGGAAAAAGAGTACGCTTAAAACTGTTTTTAATGGTGGCATCTTTAGCAGCCAGAGTGTTTTCCGGAATGAATTATTTCAGATAGGGGGATACAAACTATTACGTGGTTTTGATGAAGAGAGTATTTATGCGACACAATATGGCGTTATCACTTTGGAATACAGAAACCTGGTTGGATTAAATTCCTATTTATTTACCTTTATGGATGCGGGTTGGGTAAAAAATAAATATCAATCAGTAAATATCAATAACAATTTTATCGGTGCCGGCCTGGGCCTGGTATTTGAAACCAGGGCAGGATTATTAAATATTAGTTTTGCTGTTGGCAAGCGAAATGATGTTAAATTCGATTTACGGCAATCATCTAAAATACATTTTGGATATATTAATTATTTCTAAACAAAATCATTTTATTTTTGCCCCTTAATTTATATGCGTTGAAACAGGTATCCTTTATTCTATTCCATTTCATTTTCCCAGTTTTGCTTTTTGCCCAGCAGCACGATAGTATTATAGTTAAGAAAGATTCCATTGTTATTAAGGATTCCTCTTTTGTAAATCAGACTGATTCCCTGATAATTAAATCCAATTCTGTTATTGAAAAAGATACTGTTATTAGCCGGGCGGCATCCTATAATATTACCCTTCAAAAAATATTGAAAGAAAATCATTTTCTTAATACAGATGAAATACCGGTTGCCATGGACAACCAAATCAAATCACGTTATCCACAGGACAGTTTATTTTATTTGGTAGTAGTAATAGCTTTGACACTAGGAGTTTTCCGTTTTTTTTATACCCGTTATTTTAATAATCTTTTCAGGGTATTTTTTAATGCTTCTCTCAGGCAAAGCCAGTTAACCGACCAGTTGTTGCAGGCTAAACAACCTTCCCTGTTTTTTAATATGATATTTGTTCTTTCCGGCGGTGTGTATGTTTATTTATTGCTCAGGTATTTTAATTGGGTTTCAGCCCCCAATTTTTGGCCGGTACTGTTTTATTGTACCCTGAGTTTGGGAATTATTTATCTTATTAAATTTATTACTTTAAAATTTACCGGATGGCTATCAGGCTTTAAAGAAGTTACAAACACCTACATATTTATTATTTTTCTGATAAATAAAATTTTAGGTATTTTATTGTTACCCTTCACAATTATAATCGCTTTTTCAATGCCTGCTTTGTCAACCGCGGCGGTAATGATTTCTTTATTATTTGTAGGATTAATGTTGTTGTTACGCTTTTTCCGCTCGTATGGCTTGCTACAGCACCAGTTAAAAGTGAGCCGGTTTCACTTCTTTATGTATGTGGCTGGTATTGAAATTTTGCCTGTTTTATTGATATACAAGGGGTTGGTACTTTTATTAAGTAAAAATCTATAACTTTGCATAGCTATTCAATAATAATTTATCCGGTATGGTTAGCAATAGAGAAATTAACCCAGCATCAAAAGATAAAGTGGTAAAAAAAATACTCATTACACAACCAAAACCTGATGGGGACAGGTCCCCATATTTTGACCTCGCTAAAAAACACAATATTGAACTACAGTTTCATCCCTTCATTATAGTAGATAGTATTCCCGGTAAAGAATTTAGAAAACAAAAAATAGAAATTAACAATTACACCGCCGTTATATTTACAAGCCGGCATGCGATAGACAATTTCTTTCGTGCATGTGATGAATTAAAAATATGCATATCACAGGAAACAAAATATTTTTGTATAACTGAAGCTATTGCGCTTTATCTGCAAAAATTTATTTTATATCGCAAGCGCAAAGTGTTTTATGGCGCCGACGGGACAAATAGAAGTTTGTTCGATGTTATTAATAAGCATAAGGACAATGAAAAATTTTTGTACCCGTGCTCCGAATCATTTGATAGTGGGATTACCAATTGGTTGATAGATAACAATTGTGAATATGCAACCCCTGTACTTTACAGGATTATAAGCAATGATATTAAAGAAGTTATTGCTCAAAACTTTGACGTAATATGCTTATTTACACCGGGTGGTGTAAGAAGCCTGCTGGAAAATTTTCCGAAATTCAAGCAAAACGGTACCAAAATAGGCGTATTTGGAATTAATACATTTAAAGCCGCGGAAGATGCGGGACTTACACTTGATATAAAAGCGCCACTACCACAAGCTCCAAGTATGGTAAGCGCTTTAGAACTGTACTTATCCTCGCTTGAGAAAAAATAAAGAAGATCAATTGTCAATTTACTGAAAGAAAGTTTCAAAAAAAACGAAACTACACTTCCAGCAATTTCGTTTACCTACCTTATTTTTTCATTGAATGAAAGTAATGTGGTTAGTGGCTTTGTTTGGTCAGCATTGATGTAAATCACCTTTTTTTTTCAATGGTAAATACAGTTTAAAAAATTAAAACATTTGCTCACTAATCATTTGAAATTTTTTCTTAAAGTGATAATATATAGGTATTACCACCTGCTGTTTTAATAAATGGAATAGAGGATACCCAACTGTCAGCTTAAATATTTACCAACAATCGGCACCCTTCTCCCCACACCAAATGCCTTTGGTGAAATGCGGATGATTGGGCAAAACTGGTTACGCTTATATTCATTTACGTTTACCATTTTCAATACCCGATCTACCAATGCCGCATCAAATCCCCGGGCTTTTATTTCATTGGGGCCAAGCCTTCTTTCTATGTATTGATATAACAGTTTATCAAGCACTTCATAGTCTGGCAGGGAGTCGGAATCCTTTTGCCCGGGGCGTAATTCGGCGGATGGCGCTTTGGAAATAATATTTTCGGGAATGATGGTTTTATTCCGGTTGATATATCTTGCCAAAGCATACACCTGTAATTTATAACAATCACCCAGCACGCCAAGGCCGCCCGCCATATCTCCATACAAGGTACCATAACCCGTTGCCAGTTCGCTTTTATTGGAGGTGTTCAATAAAATATATCCAAACTTATTAGCAATGGCCATCAATAAATTTCCGCGGCTTCGGCTCTGAATATTTTCTTCGGCTATGCTAAAGGGTAAGTCCTTAAAGATTGGCTTCAATTCTGTTAAGAAAGTATCATAAATATTTTTGACCGGGATGATATCGTATGGGTTACCAAGGTTGCTGCTTAACCCAACCGCATCATCCACCGAATGACCGGATGAATATTGTGATGGCATCAAAACGGCTCTTACATTAGCAGCCCCCAAGGCTTTGCAGGCAAGCGCAATGGTAACAGCGCTGTCAATACCTCCGCTGCTTCCAATGATTGCTTTTGTAAAACCCATCTTTGCAAAATAATCTTTGATGCTCATTACAATCGCATCATTTACCTGCGCAATATTGAGATTTTCTTCTAAAGAAAGGGGGGGTGATTCTTTATCAGGTATCCGGCTGGCCGGCTCAATGATGGGCGCATCAATTGTACCGTCTTCGTTTAATACAAATCCTTTAATGGCTTCTTCAAAAATTGGAAGTTTACCGCATAGGTTAGCATCTTTATCAAAAGCAAGTGAAGCGCCATCAAACACTACTTCTGTTTGACTACCTACTCCATTGCAATAAAACATGGGTAGTTTATATTTTGTTACATTCGCTTTAATGGTTGCCTTCCGGTCTTCATCATGCGTGTAATCAAACGGGGAGGCCGAAATATTAATCATCAAATCCGGATGCTGTGCCATTAGCTTATCCATCGGGCAAATACGATAAAGCGGGTTATGGCCAAGGTTCCAGATATCTTCACAAATAGTAAGGGCGATTTTTTTCCCTTTAAAATCAATTACGTTCCATTCATAAGCCGGTTCAAAATATCGGTATTCATCAAATATATCGTAAGTAGGTAATAAGGTTTTATGGGCTATGCTTTGTATTGTTTTGTTGTACAAAAAATAAGCTGCATTAAAAAGGCCTTTTCCTTCTTTTACGGTGTTCCTGTCCGGGGCGCCTACGATAACCGCTATTGAACCGGCATGTTTTTTTATGGTGTCAATGGAGGCATAGCATTTACGGATGAAATCGTCAAACTCCAAAAAATCCCTGGGTGGATAGCCACACACGCACAGCTCACTAAATACAATGATATCGCCACCCTGCTTTTTGGCTTCTTCAATAGCCGCAATGATTTTTTGGGTGTTGCTTTCAAAATTGCCGATGTGATAGTTTTGCTGCGCTAAAAATATTTTCATACCCTAACCCGCAAAGGGGCTTAACTTTATGTTTGTAAATCAAATTACTTCTTTGTAAAGTTAAAACATTCAATCCCATTAATAAGTATGAGAGTAGCCATCATTGCTGTTTTATTTAGTTCCTTTATATTTTCCTGCAACAATCCTGAAAAAATCCCGGATGTTTCAACTATAAAAATCAACCTCACTACAGACCGGTTTGAAAGGCATTTATTTGACACTACTTCAAAAAATTTCTTTACTTACCTGCTTAAATTACAAAATAATAATCCATCATTTACCACCACATATTTAACCAACATACTCAATGTGGATCCATCCTGGCCTACGGATACGGCTGCTGCATATGTGAATGGATTTATAAAAGCCTACAGGCCCGTATATGATAGCGCCGAAAAGTTATTTACGAATTTTACGCCTTACGAAAACGAAATTAAAAAAGGGTTGCAATTCGTTAAATATTATTTCCCCGATTATAAAGTTCCGGGAAAATTAATTACCTATATTGGCCCGGCGGATGGCTACGGGGATATTTTATCCGATGATGCGCTAATCATTGGCCTACAGCACCACCTTGGTAAAAATTTTTATTTGTACAAATCAGCTTTGGTACAGGAAACATATCCTGAATATGTGTCCAATCGTTTTGAACCGGAATACATTGCAGTAAACTGTATGAGCAATATCGTAAATGATCTGTATCCCGAAAAAGCGGATGACAAACCGCTGGTGAATCAAATGGTTGAAAAAGGAAAACGATTGTACCTGTTAAGTAAATTTTTACCGGGTACCGAAGAATATAAACTGATTGGGTTTACAAAAAAGCAAATGGAAGACGCTTATTCACATGAAGTGGTTATATGGAATTTGTTTGTAAAAAATTCTTACTTACAGGTAACAGATAAAAACATCATTAAAAATTATATTGGAGATAGCCCTAAAACCCCAGAGCTGGGAGATGGCGCCCCCGGCAATATTGGCTCATTCGCGGGTTGGCAGATTGTAAAAAAGTATATGCAAAAAAATGCCGCGACTACATTGCGGCAATTAATAACCCTGGATGCGGAACAAATATTTCAAGAGGCCAGGTATAAACCCTGAAAGTGATCAGGCAGCCTGCACATGATTATGTTTTACTATAACCTGGTTTTGTCCTAACATTTTCATTAATTTAAAATGAGATTTAAGCGCCGCAGTAAACGTATCATATTTATTGTAGGGTAAATGATATTCCTCACATTTTTGCATCACTATTTTACTGATTGCCGGGTAATGCACATGGCTGACACGGGGAAACAGGTGATGTTCTATCTGAAAATTTAAGCCGCCTACAAACCATGATATTACTTTATTTCCCATGGCGAAATTGGAGGATGTCCTAAGCTGATGTATGGCCCATGCGGTTTCCACGTGTTTAGTTTCATCAAGGGCTACATTTTCAAACTCGGTATTTTCCACTACATGTGCCAGTTGAAATACTAAGGAAAGGGTAAGCCCCATCACGGCATTAAGCACCAGGAAACCCGTAAGCCATGCGCCAAATCCCCAAACCATTATTGGAATAATGATATAAAAAATAAGGTAGAATAATTTGGTTGCCCAGAAAATGATATGATTTTTTAAAGACAATTTCCAAGCCTCGGTTGTATATATTTTCCTGGTAAAATACTTGGTGAAGTCCATAAAGAAAATCCAGAATATGGATGATAAGGCGTAAATCGGTACCAGGTATAAATGCTGGATTTTATGCGCTGGTACCCACTTCTGTGTTTCGCATTGACGAATGATGGGGCTTTTTGCAATATCATCATCTATACCATCAACATTGGTATAGGTATGATGAAGGATGTTATGTTTTTGTTTCCAGAAAAAAGAACTTGCGCCCAATGCATTGGCTGATAATCCGAACAGGTTGTTCACCCAGGGTTTCGAACTGTAACTGCCATGGTTGGCATCATGCATTACACTAAATCCTATGCTGGCAAACGTAAAACCAAGAAGGGCGCAGATAAGCAATGCGGGCAGGGCATCCATTTTAAAAAACATGAGGCTGCAATACATGATGATAGCAGCTCCTACCAAGGTGATTGTCTTGATATACAATCTCAGGTCGCCGGTTTTTTTTATGCCTTTTGTTTCAAAATAATGATCTACGGAATTTTTTAAACTTTGATAGAATTGATTATTTCGGTTGTCGAAAATTATTTTAGCCATTGAAAAATATTGGGATTTTAAAGAAACGCAATTGTTATTAATAATTAGGTATCCAGGCTATTAATGCCATTTTTCAATTCTAAAGGTAAATCAAAATACCCGGAGCCGGACATTTAGTTCAACTTAAAAGGCACGGTCATTTCAAATGCCGGGATAATTACTTCAAATGGCTTTTTGTTATTTACATTTTCCATTGAGTAGTTTCCATACATTTTTCCCATCTCGGTACTAAGATTACAGCCGCTTATGTATTGATATTTTTCACCGGGATTGATCTGTGGTTGTACGCCTATTACCCCCTCTCCTTCTACCTCCCGTAAGCTGCCGGTAGCATCATAAATATACCAATGCCGGCGCAAAAGTTTTACCGGATAAATATTATTATTTTCAATCGTGATCCGATAGGCAAACATAAATTCATTATTTGAAGGGTTGCTATATTCAGGCTGATAGAATGTTTCTACACTTACAGTAACACCTTCTGATATTTTTGAAATCATTTTATTTATTGTATTCCTACAAAAATAAACCAAAAAAACCTTTAGTTGTAAAATGTAAAAGGATTAATCGTTAAATCTTTAAGGGCTGTTGTGGTCGGCTACACATTTTTGAGAAAAGAACTTTGGAATTAATGGAATCTTCAGTTCCGTACGCTAACCAGCGGATGCAATTCCTGCGCTAATCCTCAACGGCCTTTCTGCAACTATCCTGTCGAAAACCCTGGATTTTTTGGGTCATCTTTTGGGATGTAAAATTAAATGGGGTGTTCTCAAAAAAAACTAAACCTTTTTAGAAGATGAATAACCGCTTTTAAGCAACCATTGAACCACCTTATCCCTGTTATCACCCTGAACAATTATTTCGCCTTCTTTCACCGATCCGCCCGTTCCGCAAAATGTTTTTAATTTTTTACCCAGCTCTTCCTTATCGGATGATGTACCAATGAAACCATCAATTAATGTAACGGCCTTGCCTGCACGGTGTTTGGTATCCAGTCGCACTTTTAGTTTTTGTTGGGCAGGCAGCAATGTTACCAACTCATCACCCTGCTCTTGTTGTGGTTTGAAATTCGGATCAGTTGAATAAACTAATCCGCCTAAAAAGCTCAGTTTTATTTTAGCCATTTTAATAAATTTTACTTTTACAGGATTACCGCTTTTAAACTCAAATCCAAACTTCCTGCCTGGTGAATGATTGCCCCGCTTGAAATGTAATCAACGCCAGTGGCTGCAAAGGCTTCTATGTTGATTAAATTAATGCCGCCGCTTGCTTCGGTTTCGTACCGCCCGTTAATAATTTTTAATGCTTCGGTTATTAATTCGGGAGTAAAGTTATCGAGCATGATACGGTTTATTTTTCCAATTGCCATTACTCTTTTTACATCGTCAATGCTTCGTGTTTCTACTTCAATTTTCAATCCGGGCTTTGTCGTTTGTATGTATGCGTAAGCCTTTTCTATGGCCCTTTCTATTCCACCGCAAAAGTCTATGTGATTATCCTTAAGCATAATCATATCGAATAATCCAAAGCGGTGGTTTATACCACCACCAATACGCACCGCTTCTTTTTCCAACAACCTGAAATTAGGCGTGGTTTTGCGGGTATCTAACAATCTTGTTTTGTAGCCTTTCAATTTATTTACATACAGATTTGTAAGCGTAGCAATGCCACTCATGCGTTGCATACAATTTAATATTAGCCTTTCGCACTGCAAAATGGTATGCACATTGGCTTCTACGTTAAATGCTACTTCACCATATTTCATTTGATCGCCATCTTTTTTTATCGGGGTAAAAATAATATCCGGCTGCATAAACCGGAATATCTTTTCGGCAACTGTTACCCCGGCAATTATTCCATCTTCCTTTATTTTCAAAACAGCCCTGCCTTTGGCAACAGGCGATATGGTTGATAAAGTGGAATGATCCCCATCACCAATATCCTCTGCCAAAGCGTTTTTTATCAATAATGTTAATTGTTGGTCGTAGTTCATCATCCACAAATTTATAGAAATAAAAAACCTGCAGGAGAATAGGCTTGCAGGTTTAAAATTTGTATTGGTAAAAAATTTTTTTACCGGTTTTCAAAACGTAATTCCTGTAATACCTGCCTGTCCCCTTTTTGCTTCATGAAAATAGTGGTACGGTAGGGTCCGTTTTTTGTTTGAAGTGTTCCAATACAATATTGAGAACCGGCATTTTCTCCTTTGTGAATGGTTTCAAAACTTTTAACGGGATTGGAAGCGAAGAAGTCCCTAAGTACCAACTCAGCCTGGCTTTTGCTGTAACTGTTGCTTTTGTCGGGCATGCTTATTTCTACGCTGGTATCAAAATATTTTGATACCTGACCCGAATTGCCGGTTTTCATGGCTGCTATTACATCATCAATTCCAATAGAAATGACAAAAGATGATAAAAAAGCGAGAAGGACAGATAAAGTAAAAAAATGTTTCATAATGAGTATTTTTAAAAGAATCAAATTTGCCAAAAACGTGCCAAGGTTAGCGATTGCCGGTAAGTACCAGTGTGAAAAGATAATTAGCTTTTTTCAAAACCCATAAAAAAGTTAGCTTTGGGGCATGGATACAAAAAAAACAATTCTGTTAATAATGGATGGCTGGGGCCTTGGTAAGGTTAAAAGCAGCGATGCCATTCAAAATGCGAAAACCCCGTTTGTAACTTCTTTATATAAGAAATATCCCAATGCCACTTTAGTCACCTGCGGCGAAGATGTAGGCTTGCCTGACGGCCAGATGGGCAACAGCGAAGTGGGCCACCTAAACCTTGGTGCAGGAAGGATCGTATATCAGGAATTACAACGTATTAATGTTGCTATCCGCAGCGGTGAATTTCAAAAAAATGAAATTTTATTAAATGCGGTTAGGTTCGCCAAACAAAATAATAAACCCCTGCATTTAATTGGCCTGGTGAGCGATGGGGGTGTTCACTCCCATATTAATCATGTAAAGGCATTAGCATCGCTTTGTAAAGCGGAGGGGTTACAAAATTTGCTGATCCATGCGTTTACGGATGGCAGGGATACAGACCCTAAAAGCGGGTTGGGCTTTTTAACGGAATTACAGGAACACCTTGATAAATCAACTGGTTCCATTGCCACTATTACCGGAAGATATTATGCAATGGACAGGGATAAACGCTGGGAAAGGGTAAAGTTGGCTTATGATGGAATGGTAAATGGTATTGGATTAAAGACTCCGGATATATTGGGGGCAATTAAAAAATCTTATGAGGCGGATATTACAGATGAGTTTATAAAACCAATCATTAATAGTAATGTGTCCAATAGCAGGATCGAAGATGGCGATGTGGTAATCTGTTTCAATTTCAGAACCGACCGTTGCAGGGAAATTACCGAAGTGCTTACGCAAAGGGATATACCTGAATTTGATATGCATAAGCTGAAACTACACTATACTACCATGACGCAATACGACCATTCTTTTAAAAATGTACAGGTAATATTTGAAAAAGATGATTTGAAAAATACATTGGGAGATATACTGCATCAATATGGCAAAACACAAATCCGTATTGCCGAGACGGAAAAATACCCTCATGTAACTTTCTTTTTCAGTGGTGGCAGGGAAGCCCCCTTTGAGGGAGAAAAACGATTAATGATCCCTTCTCCGAAAGTAGCCACTTACGATCTGCAACCCGAAATGAGCGCAATAGAATTAACTGATATTATTGTACCCGAGATAAAAAATAATACAGCCGATTTTATCTGTTTAAATTTCGCAAATGCGGATATGGTAGGGCATACCGGCGTGTGGAATGCGGTTATAAAAGCCGTTGAAACAGTTGACGCCTGCGTGGAAAGGGTAGTAACAGCAGCGTTAGAAAACGATTATGCCATTTTTCTTTTGGCCGATCATGGCAATGCCGATTATGAAATAAATGAAGATGGAAGTCCGAATACTGCACATACATTGAACCCTGTTCCTTTTTTCGTAATTGATAAAGAATGGAAAGGCTCCGTAAAAAGTGGAAAGCTGGGAGATGTGGCGCCCACCATTTTAACCATGATGGGTTTACCTATTCCGGTAGAAATGACTGGCGATATCCTGATCTGATTTTTAGCAATTTAATTTAAAAAAAACATAATGAAAAAAATCGTAAAACCATTAGGCATAATCCTGTTAGCCACATTGATTATCATCCAGTTTTTCCGGCCAGCCAAAAATGTTAGTGCATCTTCTACCGTTTTTGCGAATGACATCAGCAAAGCCTATCATGTTCCTGATGATGTTAAGTTAATATTAGAAACCAGTTGTTACGACTGCCACAGTAATAACACCAATTATCCCTGGTATTCAAAAATACAACCAGTAGCATGGTGGCTAAACAATCATATATTGGAAGGAAAAAAAGAAATCAATTTTTCCGAGTTTGCATCTTACAGGATTGGAAGAAAATACAAAAAGATGGAAGAAATAGTTAAACAATTGAAGGAAGATGAAATGCCCCTCTTCCCCTACACGATAATCCACAGGAATGCTATTATGAGTAAAGACCAAAAATTAAGTGTAACCGTTTGGGCTAATGCCATCAGGGATACAATAAAGGCTAATTATCCCGCTGATAGTTTGATTAGAAAGAAACAATGAGGGATTGGCTTTTATTTTTTTTAATAAATTATTATTAGGTTGCTAAAACAGTAGCTATGATTTTTCCAGGAAAACTGGAAAAATAGCCCTTGGGGGATTATGTCCAATTATCTAAAAAAAAGTTTAGATGTTTGCGACTTAGCGCCTACAATGCCTCCTGGCATTTTGTAATAAAGTTTTGGAATGATAAAAGCCATTCG
>JAVHOI010000161.1:0-3329 GCA_036169975.1 Ferruginibacter sp.
CAAATTTAACTGCATAAAACAAGTCTGTTATTTTTTGAGGCTCAATATCAAAAATTTCAGAAAGTACTTTAAGTTTCGTAGTACTGAATTTTTTAGATCTGTTTTCAATTCTACTTATAGCCGCCGCATTAATACCAATCTTGGCACCAAAGTCGATTTGCGTTAAATCTCGCTTTTCACATTCAGCTTTTATAAAATGTCCAATACTTGTCTTTTTTAGATTTTTTTGAATTGACCTATTTTCCACAAATTAAACATCATTTTATCAATTACGCAAATTTTTGCTAATTTGTTTGGTAAATGAGGGTAGGGAATAGCATCTTTTTTGTAAGGCTAAGTTTGAATGTCGGCTTTAATAGTCTTGCAAATTCTTTGCAATAGGCACTTGGTAGTCAAAATTTTCATTTTCGGCTGATAGTAAAAAAGTCGCTGGTAGGGTCGCATATTAAAATTCAAATTGCTGCCATGCCGGAGTTATTGAAATTCATCAAATAAATAATCTATCTCAATATTCCAATACCTTCTCAATTGCCTAATATTCTATCCTATAAGAAACTTTTTCAGGGTGCTCCAGCATTTCGGTTAATGTGGTAGAAAAAGTAATTGTTTTTTTATCATTCGAAATTGTGCTGCCCGGCCCATCATATTTTTTAACGGCTTTTGGTAATACGATGACGGTACGATAATTAAAATCCCCCGTCATGGATGTCATTTGCGTAATCATACCAAGCGTAGAATCGGCTGCTACATTTGCTTTAAACGAATCAATGTTGGTAATGGTATTGGATATCCTGCCATCGCCGGCAAAAAAAGTAAACTGATCACCAACCGGGTTTGACGATTTTGATCCTATTTTCATATCGTCATCACCTTCACCGGTTTTCTCTTTTTCGCCGGTAACTTTTTCAAAGGCTTTTAATTTATTCATTACTTTAGAAAAGTTATTTTTTATTTCCGTGAGACCGGCGGTATTTTTAAAAGGGGCGTTCATTACTATTATCATTTCATTTTTCGCTTCATCCAATTTTACCTGGATCACACCTTCCCTGTACAGGGCTTTTTCTTCCGCCGTTAAATTATCCGCGGTGTCCACTATATCTTTCAGGTAAACAGTAGTGTCTTTTTTTTCCTTCACTTTACCCGAATCAGCTTTATCAGTTCCCATTGATGCTGCCATTGTTAACATCCTGCTTAGGTCTATCGTCATTGAATAAGTGCCGGAATTGTCGGCATTGAGAACAATTTTTTCTTCGGTGTCAATGCAGGAAGATAACGCGGCGGCAAACAGGAAGGCGGCTGCGAACTTTAAATTTTTCATGGTGAAAGTTTATCCTGCAAAGATGCAAAATTTTACCAATCTTTCTCCGGCTTTTCAGGTGAGGCCGCATTTACTTTTCGCAACTTATCCTGGAGTTTTTTTTCCTGTTGCAACAGGGCTTTTAATTTTTCCTCCGCTTCCTTTTTTGTCATTTTTGAAAGCTGTGGCTTTGGCAGGTCTTTATTATTTTCGGGTTGCTTCTGCTGATCCCTTTTTTTCGGGTCGTCCTTAGGTTTATTTTTATCTTTATTATCCTTATCGTTTTGCTGTTGCTGCTTTTGTTGTTGTAAAGCCTTTTGCAGATTTAGCCGGGCGTCTTCATCAGCAGGATTGAGGCGCAAAGTATTTTTATAGGCTTCAATACATTCGGGCAATTTTTTATTATTCTGCAGCACCACCCCTTTGTTATAAAATGTGCCGGATTTTTCAATTGGCAACCTGCTGTTTTGTATAGCTGCGTCATAAGCCGCTATTGCTTCTTCGGGCTTTTCGTTTTTATATAATGCATTGCCTAAATTGTATTGCGCCTTTTCATTCATGGGATTTTTTTCCGCCGCCTTTTTATAATTATCACCTGCCACCTGGTATTGCTTTTTATTATATGCTTCATTCCCCTTTTTTATCCACTGGTTTTCATTTTGCGCAAATGTCACAAATGAAAAAAGTAAAAAGATTAATAAAAAAGAAATCGAATTCATCTTTTTCTTATTCATTGGCTGCTGATCTTTTTTAACTGATTTAATTTCTGAGATAAGAAATTCGGCTAATAATATCAACAATGCTATCCCTAATAACCAGGGGAAAAAGTTACGGTAGTTTACCAACGAATTTTCAGTGATTGGTTTTTGTCCCATACTTTCCAACTGCTTTCCCAATTCGGTTACCACCTCATCCGTATTGGTAAAAAGCTGATAGATGCCATTGCCATTTGCCGCAATACTTTTTAATGCTGTTTCGTTCAATTTGGTCACCACGGGGCTTCCTGCCTCATCCCGCTTTACTTCATTGGTTTCCGGATCTACAATCAAAGCGCCTTCGGGCGAACCAATACCAATCGTATTGATCATTACGCCTTCGTTTGCCATTGTTTTGGATAAAGAAACAGCTTGCTCATCATGGTCTTCCCCATCGCTGATAAGTATAATGGATTTATATTTTTTTTCTTTGGTATTAAATGCGGCATAACACATTTTTAAAGCATCTCCTATTACGGTACCCTGCGTGGGCACTACATCAGGGGAGGCAGATGATAAATACATTTTAGCCGCGGCATGATCCGTTGTAAGCGGCATTTGCAAATAAGCCCTTCCCGCAAATACTACAATTCCAATCCTGTCTTCCGGTAATTTATCAATCAGCTTTGATAAAATCTGTTTGGCCCTTTCTAACCGGTCAGGCTTTATATCCTGCGCCAGCATACTTTTGCTGACATCAAGCGCTATCATCACATCTATTCCGCTACGTTTTACAGTAGCGGTACCCAAGGGTAACCGTGGATTGGCCAATGAAATTATGCTGATAGTAAATGCAACCGTAAATAAAATAAACTTAATGGAAAATTTTGCAGGGCTGTAATCATTAATCAATTGATTGACCAAAACCGGGTCACCAATTTTTTTGATAGTTCTTTGCTTCCACCGAATCACAAAAATATACAGCCATATCATCAAAGGGATCGCCGTAAGCCCAAACAGGTATTCTATATGCTGAAATTGAAACAATGAAATGAATATTTATTAAAAATTGAAATGCCAAAAATGTATGATGCCTGATTTTATTAGCGGCCGGATGCTTTTATGAAAAGGGTAACAATAATAAAATTACAAAGAACGCATTTTATATATTCATTCCCCTTAGGCAAATAACTTACTCAATTTTACATCCTTCCCTCAAAAAAACCCATTTGCTTTAATATCCCTTTGGTAATATTTAACCTGATTGTTTTCATATCAATATTAGCATCCGGCGATTTTACTAGTGTTACAAAAAAATAAGGGTGCTTGTTTTCTTC
>JAVHOI010000162.1:0-12487 GCA_036169975.1 Ferruginibacter sp.
AACTCATTGCATTAGTGACGGTAGGCAACAGGTCAGGAGACCTGCGCCTACATGAATAATCCCGGGGCATTTAATTACTAAGGGCGCTGGAAAGCCAACGCACAAACCTACGCCTCATTCAAGCGACCACCTAACAACATTTGGTTTACTAAAACTTTCCTGGCCATATAGGTAATTATGGCCTGCTCTAAATTAAAGTTTACACCATATTTAAATTCAACTTTTTATTCCTTGCTTACAATGACTAACTACAAAATAGTATTTCTCCCGCCGGCACCTGCTCCCAATAGTTAATATACATGGCTTACATAATAAAAAACCTTTCCAACTTTACATTGAAAAGGTTTTTTTATAATAAAATATCCAGCCTGTTATTTATAGTGCGATACCAGTCCTTTTGCCAGTTCGGCTAACTTTTTCAAACCATCTTCGGGCAGGCTGCCCTTTTTAAATTCGGCTAATATTTCAGGATGTTTATTTTCCATTTCCAGCAGGAAGTGTTCTTCAAATGCTTTTACATTTTTTACCGCCACATCTCTTAATAAACCCTGTGTACCGAGGTAAATCATGGCTACCTGTTTTTCTACCTTCATGGGTGAATATTGCAACTGCTTTAATATTTCCACATTGCGGGCGCCCTTATCAATAACGTTTTTGGTAGCGGCATCCAAATCGCCACCAAATTTAGAAAAGGCTTCCAGCTCACGGTATAAAGCCTGATCCAATTTTAAGGTACCAGCCACTTTTTTCATTGACTTTATCTGCGCATTACCACCCACACGGCTAACCGAAATACCTACATTAATAGCAGGCCGTATCCCGGCGTTGAACAGGTTGCC
Source organism: Ferruginibacter sp. (assembly GCA_036169975.1). Classification (GTDB taxonomy): domain Bacteria; phylum Bacteroidota; class Bacteroidia; order Chitinophagales; family Chitinophagaceae; genus Ferruginibacter. The sequence continues at coordinate 840 of JAVHOI010000162.1, forward strand.
TTCCAGAAATATTTGTCCGTCGGTAATTGAAATTACATTGGTAGGAATATAAGCGGATACATCGCCAGCCTGTGTTTCAATAACCGGCAAAGCGGTTAATGAACCTCCTCCTTTTACCAGGTGCCTGATAGATTCGGGCAGGTCGTTCATTTGTTGGGCAATATCATCCCGGGCAATTACTTTTGCCGACCTTTCCAATAAACGACTGTGCAAATAAAATACATCGCCGGGATAAGCCTCACGGCCCGGCGGGCGGCGCAACAATAAGGAAACTTCCCGGTAAGCTACTGCCTGTTTGGAAAGATCATCGTAAATAATTAATGCCGGCCTTCCGGTATCACGGAAAAACTCTCCAATGGCGGCGCCGGCGAATGGTGCGTAAAATTGTAATGGAGCCGGGTCGGATGCGGAAGCCGCGACTATGGTGGTGTAAGCCATTGCGCCATATTCTTCCAGCGTTCTCATAATACCCGCAATGGTACTCGCCTTTTGGCCGATAGCCACATAGATGCAATAAACAGGTTTACCTGCTTCGTAAAATTCTTTTTGATTAATGATAGTATCAACACAGATGGCGGTTTTGCCGGTTTGACGGTCGCCTATTACCAGTTCCCTTTGCCCGCGCCCAATCGGAATCATCGCGTCAATCGCTTTGATGCCGGTTTGCAATGGTTCTTTCACCGGTTCCCGAAAAATTACGCCCGGTGCTTTACGCTCCAATGGCATTTCGTATAATTCGCCGGTTAAAGGCCCCTTGCCATCAATGGGTTCGCCCAATGTATTAATCACCCGGCCACTCATGCCCTCGCCTACTTTTATTGAAGCGATCTTGCCGGTACGTTTTACCTTATCCCCTTCTTTAATGGCGCCACTGTCGCCCATCAATACCACTCCCACATTATCTTCTTCAAGGTTTAGCGCAATAGCTTTAACGCCATTATCAAATTCTACCAACTCGCCACTGCGTACATTGTTTAAGCCATAAATACGTGCAATGCCATCACCCACCTGCAACACGGTTCCAACTTCTTCAAGGCTTGCGCCCGCATTAAAATTACTGAGTTGCTGGCGTAGTATCGCCGAAATCTCATCCGGTTTAATTTCTACCATAAAAAATTGATTTTATTTTTATTAACCCGGCTTAAAAACCAATGTGGGGAATTGTTGTCCCGATCATTTCGGGATAGACTGTCGCACACTTCAAATTTTTCAGCTATGGGCATCATTAAAGGCTGCAAAGGTAGGTGATGAGGGTAAGAATGGCAAAAAAATAAGGCCGTTTCAAAAGAAAAGACCACCCCGTAAAAGAAGTGGATCGGGATCAAATTAATTTATCAGCCCGGATATTTATAAACAATCATTTTTCATTTCAATACCTGCTAAATCTTTCACCTTTATTAAGATTGATGAACGAGAGAAACGATAATTATAAACGGGCGGCCGCTTACCTTATTTTATGCAGGTAATCATTGTTCAGAAACTGCTTTTTTACATCTTTTAAATCCCGCAAAACAGTTGTGTCAATTGATCTGCCTTCTGTTTCCAAAATAAAACCACCAATCAAAGCTTCATCCACAGCGGTTTCCAGCTCAATAGTGCCAGTTGGGCTATTTTCCTTTACCCTGGATAAGATGGCGGTTTTCAATGTATCACTCATTTGAACAGCCGTAGTGATTTTAACTATGTGTATATTATTTATTACGTTGTATTGATCCACAAACGCATCCGCGATTTCAGGCAAATTCAGTTCCCTTGTTTTGGCAACCAATAATTTGATAAATGCTGAAGTAAGTACACTAACCCTTTCTTTGGTAACAGATTCAATAATTTTACCTTTCGAAGTTGGTTTAATAATCGGGCTGCGGAGTACCGCTACAAAATCAGGATTCGATTTGCAGATGCGCAAAATGAATTTCATATCATTATACACGGCATCCAACTGGTTTTGTTCTACGGCTAAATCAATGATACTTTTTGCGTACCTGGTGGCTAATCGTGGATTATTCATTCATCAATAAATTTGAAAATTTGAAAATTTGAAAATTTGAAAATTAACAGTTGCGGACTGTTTTCAAACTTGCGCATTTACTAATTCAATTTCGCTTCTTCCGCCAATTTTTTTATAAAAAGTTCCTGTTCCTCTTTATTACTTAATTCGCGGCGCAATATTTTCTCACTCACCTCTACCACTAACCTGCCTACCTGGTTTTTCAGGTCGGTAATAGCCGCCATTTTTTGATTGGTGATGGTAACCTGGGCATCCGCCACAATTTTGGCCGCCTGTACCTTTGCTTCTTCTTTGGCCTCACCAATCAGCTTGTCCTTTATTTCCTTTGCTTCTTTCAGTAACAAAGCCCTTTCTTCCCGTGCCTTTACCATAAAGGCTTCGTTATCATTTTTTAATTCCGCCATTTCCAGCTTAATTTTTTCGGCTGAAGAAATAGAGTTGGCGATATTTTGCTCCCTGTCTGAAAGCCCTTTTATGATTGCCGGCCAGGCATATTTTTTCAGCAAAAAGAATACGATCAGGAAAGCCAGCAATGTCCAAAGCAGTAATCCCAGATCCGGTGTTAATAGTTGCATTTTTATACAATTAAAAATGTAAAATAATAATTTCAGTAAAGCTCAATATTGTAGTGCGGTACAGCGTGCGATGTCCGATCGGCTGAACCATTCGGACGGGCAACAGAAGTTTAATAGCAGCACTATGCCTGGTACAAAAAAAATTAAAAATACCGCATCCTCCGTCCTGTACTTTGGATGCAGTAATAATTTCCGTACCGGTAATTACAATACCATTGCAAGGAAACCGATGATAACGGCAAACAAGGCGACACCTTCTACCAATGCGGCAGCCAGGATCATGTTTGCACGGATATCATTAGAGGCTTCCGGCTGACGGGCAATCGCTTCTACGGCTCCTTTACCAATCTGCCCGATACCGATACCTGCGCCTACCGCGGCAAGGCCTGCACCTACGGCGCCACCTGCAGCAGCAAGTGGTGTTGCAGCTAAAAAAATGGTCAATAAACTCATACTTCTATTTTATGTTGATTAAAAAATAAACTAATTAAACCATCACCGCATCATCCGGAGTAGGATGATGATCTTCTCCTTCGAACGCCTGTCCGATAAAAACCGCCGTAAGCACCGTGAAAATAAATGCCTGTAAAAATGCCACCAATATTTCTATAAAATAAATAAATACGGTAAAGGCGACAGATACCGGTGAGGCCGCTAAACCTACTGCAGGCTTAATTTGCGCAAATATAAAAATCAATGAAATCAAACAAATGATAATGATATGGCCTGCAACCATATTAGCGAATAACCTTATGATTAAAGCAAATGGCTTGATAAACACACTTAGAAACTCTACCAATACCAATATAGGTTTTACGAAACCAGGCACGCCGGGTGGATTAAAAATATGGCTCCAAAAATGGCTGTTGGAACTAAATAGGATTACCAAAAAGGAGATTAAACCAAGTAAAACCGTAAAGGCGATATTGCCAGAAACATTGGCAGTACCCGGTATCAATCCGATAATGTTGTTAATTAAAATAAAGAAGAAAACGGTGAGCAGGTAAGGCAGGTACCTGTTTGCTTTATGCCGAAGATTAGGCCTTGCGATTTCATCCCTTACAAAAGCAACCATCACTTCCACCAAATTCTGTTTGCCTTTTGGAGCTGAGGTAACACCCTGCCCTTTGGCATAAGTTTTCGCGACGCTGATCATTAACCAAACCAATAAAGCCAATGCAAGGATCATCTGCACCACATTTCGTGTAGGTGACAAATCATACACTTTAGCACCTGCTTCAATAGGTATGATTTTGCCTTCTTCCAGTTTGTACCCATTTACTTCCTTATGGCCATGTTCAAACGAAGAGGACATAAAGCAGGAAAATCCGTTTTGAGGAGAATATAATAAAACAGGTAGTGGAATAGACACCGGGTGTAATCCGCCATCGCTTCCTTTGTAATTTGCAAAATGAAACTCATGGGCATCCATGATGTGCTCAAAAATTACTTCTTTGGCATTAAAACCTTCTTTTTTTTCAGTAACCTGCCCTTCCCCGGTTTTTGGTTCTCCAGGCTGCGCCATAGCATTGAAGGAGGAAACCAACAACACGGTACTTAAAACCGCTACCAGTAATGATTTGATGCTCTTTGCCGCCATATCTTTCTCAAAATTTGGCGCAAAGATAGGAGAATAATGAATATTTGGGTTATGAATGACAGATTAATTTAACCGGCATTTTATTAGTTGAGAATGTAATTGAACCATATCCCCGCCTTGCAGTATCAGGCTGTCTATTGTTGCTGTATGTTGTTGATGCCGTGTGTAAGGAGGTTTGCTGAATATTTCAAAGTGGCAGCAAATATTAAATACATTACAGCTTTTTCGAAACCGCTTACTTGTTTATTTATGAATCGTTAATATGAAATAATGTTCAAATAAAAGTGTGCTTACTTCAGCCTGCCAAAATATTTGGGTAAAATATCAACTACCTCTTACACCAGTTTCGCCTGCTTTTCAAATTGCATTTTGTGCAACTGGTAATAAAACCCCTTCTTCCCCATCAGCTCTTCATGCGGGCCAATCTCTTTTATTTCACCTTTATCCAATACCATTATTTTATCCGCTTTGCGAATGGTGCTTAGCCGGTGTGCAATAACGATGGATGTCCTGCCGGCAATTAATTTATCAATCGCCTGCTGGATGAGTTGCTCACTTTCCGTATCCACGGAGGAGGTGGCTTCATCTAAAATCAAAATTGCCGGGTCGTAAAGCAAGGCCCTTACAAAAGATAATAACTGGCGTTGCCCAAGAGAAAGTGTGGCGCCCCTTTCCATTACATTGTAATCGTATCCACCCGGCAACCGCATTATAAAATCGTGTATGCCTATCAGTTTGGCTGCTTCTACAACCTGCGCTTTATTGATATCCCTGTTCCGCAGCGTTACATTATCATAAACCGATCCACTGAATAAAAATACGTCCTGCAATACTACGGCTATCTTGCTTCTCAGGTAAAAAAGGTCAAAAGCCGTTATATCAATACCATCAATTTTGATAACCCCTTTCCGAATAGGGTACAACCGGTTTAATAAACTGATGATGGATGTTTTACCGCTGCCAGTATTACCTACTATGGCCAGTGTTTCTCCGGCATTAATTTTAAATGAAATATCTTTCAATACATATTGCTGTTCGGTGTAGGCGAACCAAACGTTTTGAAATGCTACACTACCTTTTATAATCACTGCTTTATCGGTCTTCGCTTTTGAAGCCCCACTCTCTGTTTGGGGCGTTACATCTTTGTTATCCATCAATTTAAAAACCCTTTCACCCGCAATCATGCCCATTTGCAGCACATTAAATTTATCTGCTATTACCCTCAGTGGCCGAAACAATAAATTGAGGCAAACAATAAAAGCCGTGATATTTCCCGCGGCTTCATGGCTTTGGGCGCCGCCTGCCCACCATACCAATAACCCGAGTGAAAAAGCCAACACCAGTTCTACAATTGGGAAAAAAACGGAATAAGCGAAAATAGACCGGATATTCGCATTGCGATGCTCTTTGTTGATAGCGTTAAATTTATTGAATTCCCTTTTTTCGGCAGCGAAAGCCTGCACTATAGCCATCCCGGTAATATGCTCCTGAACAAAGGCATTCAACCGGGCCACGGCATTGCGTACACGGATAAATGACCTGTTCACGCTTTCTTTAAAAAACCAGGTGGCAACAATCAAAGCCGGAAATGGCGCCATACAGATCAGCGTTAATTTCCAATCTACATAAAACATATAGCTCAATACTGCGATTATGGATAACAGATCAGCAATGATAGGTATCAACCCATCACTGAAAATATCGTTGATGGATTCAATGTCATTAATAGTACGTGTAGTAAGCGTGCCAATGGGTGTTTTGTCGAATTGAGAAAGATTTAGATGGATTACTTTTTTATAAGTGGCTACCCGCATATCTTTTACCACACTTTGACCAAGTGATGCCGTAAAAAAAGTAAAAATAAACCGGCAGATGGTTTCTATAAATAACAGGGCCAACTGTATAATGGTAATGCAGATAATAACCCGGGTGGCCCCTTTTAAAAACCAAACCTGCGCACCCGGTTGCATCCCATTGTTGATAGTAAGCTGTATAAGCCATGGCCTTAGCGGCGAAATGACCGCTAAAAAAACCGCCAGGAAGAGTGACCAGAAAAATTTGTTTTTATATGGCGCGGCAAAATGAAATACCCTTCTTAATAATGAAAAATCGAAGACCTTTTTTACTTTAGCCAATTCGCTCATGAGGCAAAGATATTAAGAAAATTGAAGGCCTCCTGCCATGCCCTGGCAGACCCTAACTATTTTAAATTTTAAGGTGCTATTTTTTTTCAGCAACAAATATTTGTTAACAAGCCATAAACAGAGCCATCTATCAGCTTTTTGGTTTTTAACCTTTGTAGAAATTAAATCAATTAAGACCATTAAAAGGGTACTTTTCAAATGGGTAAAATGTTTCATTCAAAAGGTAATAAAGTTGCAATGTTGATAAGCATTTATTTTCTACAAAGGTTTGGTTACAGCAAATTTAAAACTGACACTTTTTTGAGGCAGGTTAGAAAACACGTAATAGGTATTCAAAAAAATATAAGCTTATACCCATATTCTTTAAACCCGTAGTACAACCACTCTTGTGGTAATAAAGCTTTACAATTCACCTTCCATTTTCTTGTTATATGCTTTGATAAATATGGCGCCCAGATTTTTGTAAGGGGGTATGTAATCATCCCAGCTTTCCCTCATGCCCTTATTGATATCATTATTAAATAATTTAGTAAGCGTACCCCACATGTCTTTCCATACCAGGGTTTTTCCGGAAGCAACTGCCTGGTTCAGGTAATTAAGGATGGGCCTGTTAATATCGCCTTTGCCAATTTCCTTTGTAGAAATAATATGCGCATCCGGGCATTTGCTGATAATCTGACTTAAATTTTGATACCCGCCGCAGGAACCCAACACGATGATTTTAGCATCGCCACCCATTCTGTCAATGGTACGTGGCAACCAATAACTATGGCCACGATGTACAACAACCGCTGTTTGTAAATTATTATTAGCCAGGTACCTGCTTAAATGAATTTGTGCCGTATCATCCAGGTTTTTATCATTGTTTAAAGGAAGATTGGCATAAATCCAAACCCTTTTACCGGTTAAGGATTTTATTTCAACCCACTCCTTTTTATAATTTATTTTCCATTCTTTATTCGAAAATGAATTTACAAACTGTGGAAATTGGGTTTTACCGTCCTCATCGCCATAAAAAAACACCTGTTGTACTACTCTTCCGCTATCATCTGCCAGGTATTTATAATCTACGGAATAAATAGACGGGATCCCTATCTGGCTGGTAAGGTCAATGCTATTATCATTCGCGGATAAAAAAATTGTTTTCAATAACCCATAAATAATTTTGCCCTTGTTGTTGTTTTGATGAATACTTTTCTGCTCATTGTAGGTAACATTTTTCAACATGTTTTGCAGGAGTATTGTATCCTTAATACTGCTGTAACTGTCTGCTACATCCACCGCATCTTCCAGGTTATTCGCCTCATCCAGATTAGCGACAAACGCTTTCATTAAAGTGCTTGCATTGTTTGCAGGCATTGTTTTTAAAAAGGTATCCAACTGATTAAAGTTGGCAGCCATTTTTATGAACTTTTTAAAATAATCCATATTTACGCTTAACAACAATGAGTCGCCCCTTGGCCGTGTACCCATCTGTTGCAGCAGCCTGGCAAAGCTATGTTTGTAACTGGAAGTATAGATGTCATTTTCCCCCATTACCATAACATAATAAAGATCTTCCGCTGACAGGGGATCAAGCGCCTTCATGCGGATGTTCAAATTATTTTGTTCATGAAGGTTATTAATGGGCGTAATAAAATGCTTGATCGCCTTTCGCTGCAACATTTTTCGCAAACCGTTTTCGCCAAACATGGCTATTGGTGTATCTTTCAATACGCCCAACCTGTAATAATAGTCCTTCTCCGTTTGAACCAATAATTTAAAATAGCCTACGCTATCCATCCCACTGTCACCATCACCTATAAATTTTTTAATAGAATCTATGGAAATTTTATTTTTTAAAATATTATCCAGAAAAGGATAATACAACAAAGCATTCTCCATCTTGCTAAATTGTACGATGGCTTTCACCAGGGGATCGGTATTTCTTTGTATCAGTTTACCCTCCGGCGATTTGGTGGAGTACGCATAATCATACAATTGCTCCGGGTCATTTTTAGTTGCCACCAGCACAAGGCTATCAGCGAATGTTTCGTTCACATAAGGCCTGATATTAGAAAGTATTTTATCGGGATGCAATTTGCAATATTTTAAAAAAAGAATTTTCCTGCTTTCTGCATAGCCAATGTTTTTATTAAATATTCCCGTAAGGATCATACCCACTTCATAAGGCATTTCATCAATAAAAGGAAGAATACTTCCACTATCCATATTGGCTTTCCATACTCTATAAAAATTATCAACCAACACCGGCGTTAAAGCGGGATTGATATTTTTTTGCTTCCAGGCAGCCCTGAAACTTTTAACCAACTCCTCAATAAAATTAAGTTGCCTGATTTTTTCATTACTGGAACTGATCTTATTGTAGGTTTCAATAAAATCCTGAAATTCATCAATTCGCCTTGTCAGCGCGTCTGTTACCTGCAGGTTTATTTCTTCATTGCCCGATACCCTGATAATGCCATCCCTTTTCCCATCAGCCTTATCCATTAATATCTGTTCATTATCAATCCTGTCGTGAAAGCGCAAACGGCTAATGGGCACTACAACGGTATCCTGCATCGAAAACACGTCGCTCCACACAGTTAAAAATAAAATGGGCAGTAGGAATTTTTTCATAATTAATGTTCAATTGCAAAGATGGCAAAAAAAAAGCCAATCTAATCGCTGTGCCACCTTCTTTACCAGGTATCCAATGTGTAATGAAAAAACTTAGTAAGTTAAGCGGCCCTGGGCCAATGACGAAACCAATAACAAGCCCCGTAAATTGGGTTAACAATTTGATAATACAGGAATGGGCTTTCCCTGATACATTACTTGTAGTGATAGCCTACTTTTGCGAAGAGAAAATAATATGAGTATTCTTAAAAAGATTTTAATAGCAGATGATGAACCGGATATTCTGGAGATCATACAATTTAATCTACAGGCGGAAGGATACGAAGTTTTTACTGCGAAAAATGGAGATGAGGCAATTGACCAGGCGAAAAAGCACCAGCCCGACCTTATCATCCTTGATATTATGATGCCAGCAAAAAACGGTATAGAGGTATGCAATATCCTGCGCATGCAACCCGTTTTTAAAGAAACGTTAATTATTTTTCTTTCAGCTTTAAGTGATGAAGAAACCGAAGTCCGTGGACTCGAAACCGGTGCGGATGATTACCTTACCAAACCGATAAGCCCTAAAATATTGGTGAGTAAGGTTAATGCGCTTTTCAGAAGATTAAACAAGGAAGGCAGTGACATTATGCATATCGGCGACCTGGAAATAAACAGGGAAAAATATATCATTCATTACCAGGGCAATGATATAATTTTAGCCCGGAAAGAATTTGAACTCCTCGCCCTGCTGGCTTCCAAACCGGGGAAAGTTTTTTTACGAAATGAAATACTGAACCAGGTATGGGGTACCGAAGTAATTGTAGGTGACCGAACCATTGACGTACATATCCGAAAAATCAGGCAAAAGCTAAACCTTGATTGTATTACCACAGTAAAAGGAGTAGGGTACAAATTTGAAATGTAAATTTCCAGTGCCTTAATAAAGGTTGTTTTTTTAACGACTTTTCACTTTTCATCCGGGTTCCTCTTCAAAAAAGAATTTAACTTACACCATGTTCAGCAAATTGAATATGGAAACAATAAATAAATACAGGGAACAAAGGCTTGAAGTGTTGAACAGCCTGTTGCATGCCGTTGGAATATTATTCGGCATTATCAGCATACCCATTTTAATTGTCAATGCCTCAAAAGATAACAATATCGCAGGTATAGCAGGATCAGCTATTTACGGTTTTTGTTTCCTGATGCTATTTACCGCATCTACCTTGTATCATGGTTTTCAGCAACCCAAAATAAAGGAGATTTTAAAAATACTGGACCACATCAGTATTTATTTTTTAATAGCGGGCACTTACACGCCTGTCATTTTAATTTTTGTAAACAACTTATTTGGCATCACTTTGCTAATTATATTGTGGAGCCTTACGGCGTTGGGAATAATTTTTAAAATATTTTTTACCGGCCGCTTCGAAATCGTATCTACTATCATTTACGTTTTAATGGGATGGATTTTATTTGCGGGAGGTAAAACTTTTTTTAACGCCATGCCTGTATCCGTAATCGCATTAATTGCCATTGGGGGCGTCCTCTATTCTATTGGAGTTGTTTTCTATCTATGGCATAAATATACCTACCATCATGCAATATGGCACCTGTTTGTATTGGCTGCCGCTATATGCCATTTTGTGGCAGTATTAATTTCGGTATAATGCTTTTTTAAAATAATTGAATTCTTTTTAATAATAACTCAATAAATTACACTGCTGAAATATTTATAGAAAAAGCCCAAATGGAAAGGGCTTTCCATACGATCTTATTTTTAACATTATCCCGGAAACATTATCATGCTTTCTTCAAAAAATCTTTCCCCGCAACAATTATCAGCATCAACCGCATTGATAATTTCCCTGCCCATCAGTATAGTCATTTACTTTTTTCAGCCGGAATGGTGGATTGCCTTGCTATCTTTTTTTATTATTTATGCAGGCAGCTTCGGACTAATATTATTCATGGTGCAAAGCTTTGTTTATCGTAAAATAAAATTGATTTACAAACTCATTTATCAAACCAAAGCAAGCAAGCGGGAAGAGTTTTATTACAAGAATATATTGCCCCAAAAAAGTATTGATGAAGTGCGGGAAGATGTGGAAAACTGGGCGCTGCAACGAAAAGCGGAGATTGAAGTATTAAAACAAAATGAAGCCTACCGTAAAGAATTTTTACAAAATTTATCGCATGAATTAAAAACGCCCATTTTCGCTATCCAGGGGTATGTAGATACTTTATTAAACGGCGCTTTGGAAAACCCGCAGGTAAATAAAAAATTCCTCGGCAGCGCTTCCCGTAATATTGACCGGCTGGTAAACCTCGTAGATGACCTGGATGAAATATCCAAATTGGAAAGAGGGGAACAATTATTATTCAAAAATAATTTTGTAATCCAGGACCTTGTGAAAGATGTATTTGAAACGCTTTCCATAAAAGCTGATGAAAAACAAATAAGGACAGGGATAAAAAAAGGTTGCGAATTGCCGCTAACAGTATTCGCTGACCAGGAAAAAATCCGACAGGTATTTATAAACCTGATTGATAATGCCATTAAATATGGCAAACAAAATGGCGTGATTGAAGCCAGCGCCTATAAAATTGATGGCAAAAGGATTTTGATTGAAATAAGTGATGACGGCTCCGGCATCGGCGAAGAACATTTGGGAAGAATATTTGAACGGTTTTACAGAACCGACCTCGCAAGAAGC
>JAVHOI010000162.1:12587-15424 GCA_036169975.1 Ferruginibacter sp.
CCAACCCCTTGCCGAAATAATCCATGTTTCAAATGGTGAAGCATGCGAATTACCTGGCTTAATTGCCTGCCCTCAAATTAAAATTCTCTAATAGCTTTTTGATTTGATAAGGATTTGTTTACAATTACTAAACATACAGTTTAGAACTTTACACTAAACGAATCCTGTTGGAAAAAAGAAAATTGGATCTATCGGTAATATCTGACGTACACCTTGGTACCTATGGATGTCGTGCCAACGAATTATCCCGCTACCTCACTACAATTGACCCTGCAATCCTTGTTTTAAATGGCGACATCATTGACATCTGGCAGTTTAGTAAAAAGTACTGGCCAGCGAGCCACATGCAGGTGATTAAGCAAATTACAAGTATGCTTAGCCGTGGTGTTAAAGTGTATTACATTACCGGCAACCATGATGAGATGCTGCGCAGGTTTGAAAATTTTTCGGCAGGCGATTTTCATATCGTAAATAAACTGGTGATCCACCATTCCAATAATACCCGAAGCTGGATTTTTCATGGCGATATTTTCGATGTAATCATGAAACATAGTAAATGGCTTGCCCGGTTAGGCGCAGTAGGATACGATACGCTAATATACATCAACGCATTCATCAACTACATAAGCAAGAAAATGGGGAAGGGGAAAATATCCTTATCCAAAAAAATAAAAAACTCCGTAAAAAGCGCGGTAATGCACATCAACAATTTTGAACAAACCGCCGCGGATATCGCTATTGAAAAAAAATACGATTATGTGCTATGCGGCCATATTCATCAACCTGCTAACAGGATCATTAAAAATAATGAAGGAAGCGTAAACTACCTCAACTCCGGCGACTGGATAGAAAACCTTACCGCACTGGAATATGAAAATAATGAATGGAAAATTTATTGTTATAATGAAGACGCCCTGGTTCAGGAACTCCATGACGCTTATTACATGGATGAAGCCGCCTACCTGCGTACCGCCGAATTATTTAAAATGATGATGGAAGATTTTGTAATAACCTCTTAAATATATCAACAATGAAAGTATTATACGCCATACAGGCTACAGGCAACGGACATGTGAGCAGGGCAAATGAAATTATCCCGATGCTGGAGAAAAAATGCGACCTGGATATTCTCGTAAGTGGCACGCAAGCCGATGTAGGAATTAACCATTTGGTTAAATACCAAAGGAAAGGGTTCAGTTATATTTTTGGCAAAAAAGGTGGAATTGATTTTTACAAAACATTAAAACAATTTCAGTCAAAAAGATTCTTATCGGAAATTAAAAATTTACCTGTCGAAAATTATGACCTGGTAATTAATGATTTTGAACCAATAAGCGCATGGGCATGTAAAATAAAAAATATCCCCTGCATCGCGATGAGCCACCAATATGCCGTGTCGCATCACAACTCGCCCAAACCTGCTAAAGCGGATCCTTTCGCGTGGATGGTACTCCGTTACTATGCCCCCTGCAAAACAGGGGTTGGATTTCATTTTAAAAGTTTTGCCGAAAATATTTTTACCCCGGTCATAAGAAAAGAAATACGTGAAGCAGCAGTCACTAACCTTGGCCATTACACGGTTTATTTACCGGCCTACGATGATAAAAAATTAATTTCCTTCTTTTCCAATTTTAAAAACGTACAGTGGCAGATATTCTCGAAGCATACAAAAAAATCGTACCTGTCAGATAACTGCCTTATAAAACCAGTTAGCGCCGAAGAATTTACAAGCAGCTTCATATCCTGCAATGGGATCCTTTGTGGCGCCGGGTTTGAAACACCCGCCGAGGCATTGTTCATGGGAAAAAAATTATTGGTAATCCCCATGAAACATCAATACGAGCAACATTGCAATGCGGCCGGCGCCGCTCAATTAGGTGTACCCGTTATTAAAAAATTAAAAAAGAAATACATCCATATTGTAGATGCTTGGTTAAATGATCCCAAAGCAATACAGGTTAATTATAAAGATGAAACAAATAAAATAATTGACCAGGTATTATCAGTTTTCCCATTACCAAAATCAGGTAACCTGAAAAATAAACATCCTTTTAGAAGTGATACCTTGATGGCGAAATGGATGTAATAAATGATGGCTGATTTAGCAGGGCCTTATTTATTCCAATGAGGTATCCAATCTTCTCTGATATATTTTTACTTTCCCAACCCTACCCCGAAATGAAATTCCATTTGGTATTATTACCTCCTGAAAGATGTGATCAATTCCTTTGCGCCCGGCGACAAAGCGGTAGCCTGCTGCTTTCCATTCAGCAAAAAAGAGAAGTGCATACAACCCGCTTCATTCATTCTAAAATCAATATCCTGGATTACCCTGTTTATTTTAAAAAAATGTATGGATCCATCGTACCCACATTTAAAATTCCTATCCACTGATTTCTCTGCGATAAGGATTGCCAGTTGTTCTATTTTTTGTTTATCCCTGATAATTTTAACGGATAGTACCGTATCTATTTTACCATCGCCTCTAAAATAATTGATGGCTACACTATCCGAATTGATTAAGCGGCCTTGCAATTCTTTATTCGAAGGTTTACAGGACATTAATATACAAACCGAAATCAAAATATACCTGATATGTTTCATGAAGTAAAGATAATAAAACAAACCACCCGATAAGAATATCAGGTGGTACAAGCATGAGAATTTGCTATTTGCTTAAGGAAACTTGTTTAGGATTGCTATCTTAATTTGCTTGGGCTAAATTCAGTTTATAATGTTACCCATTTATTAAGCAATGATTAAGCTAAGGTTATGTATTATATTACTCACCTTACGCAAAATAAAAGCTAAACTTGCCTTTTAAAAAAAATTATTTG
>JAVHOI010000163.1:0-15371 GCA_036169975.1 Ferruginibacter sp.
AAAGTTTAAAAAATTACTTTACTGTTTAGATAGTTTGTACATTCCCCGTAGTGATGTGAAAAATATTGTTCCTGAAAGTGTGGTAGAAAACCGCATGAATTTTTTTGCGATTCATATACGCAGAGCCGCCGAAAGCTGAAGCAAAAAAACCTGTTCAAAACCAGGATGGTAAAAGATTAAATATTTCAATCGCGAATTTCGAAATCATAATAAATAATCCAAATCATCCATCAACTTTTAATATCTCTTATGCTTTAGCTTTGCTGATACGTTATTTTATTGGTTATGCCTTTTCTTTTAAATGAACATATAAATGTTTTTGCTTCCCTTTTCAAAGGCAGGGAAGATGTGTTTGCCATCCGGTGGGAAAAAGAAGGTAAAAGCGGTTACATGCCGGCTTATGATTTGAATTGGGATGAATTTTCAAAACACAAAGCAAGGGGTGGTACATTGAAAGATTTTCCTGGTAAAACGTTCGCTAAACTTACTGAACAAAGAATTATTAATCACCTCAGCGGAAAAGAAATCATTGGTCTTTATCCTTTATTGGCAGATAATTCTTCCTGGTTTATTGTCGCTGATTTTGATGAAAGCCTGATTAGTAAAAAAAGCTGGCTGGAAGAGTGCAGGAGCTTTATGAAAGCCTGTGGCAATTATCTGATTCCGGCATACCTGGAACGTTCCAGAAGTGGCAGGGGCGGGCATGTTTGGATTTTTTTCAGCTCAACTTATCCTGCTTACAAAAGCAGGAAAATAATGCTGCATATTTTAGAAGAGGCTGGTATTATTTCCGCACTTGATAAAAATTCCAATTACGACAGGCTGTTTCCAAACCAGGATTATCATTCCGGTAAAGGGCTGGGCAACCTGATTGCATTGCCCCTTCAAAAAAAAGCATTGGAAAATAACAACGCCTGTTTTATTGATCCTGTCAGTCAAAAACCTTTCGGCGACCAGTACCTCTTTTTACAAAATATAAAAAAAGTTTCTACCGGTCATTTAGGTAAAATTTTAAATAATATCGAAGGTTCAACGCCTTATTCAAAAATAATTTCCGAAGCGCCTTTATCCAATCAAAATGAAATTCAGGTTACTTTAAATAAGCAGGTATTCATTGCCCGGCAACAACTAACACCGGTTCTGATAAGTTTTTTAAGAGATAACCTCAACTTTGTAAATTCAGATTACATCATAAAAAAGAAGTTGGGCAAAAGTACTTTTGGTACCGGGCCTTATTTCAAAATGCTGGAAGAAAAAGATGGCTTTGTTTTATTACCCAGGGGATTTATTGGCAGGCTGCTCCGTTTCTGCAATGAGCAAAAAATCAGGTACCAACTTGTTGATGAAAGAAAGAAACTTACTGAAATTAATTTCTCTTTTAAAGCTTCCTTGTATGCTTATCAACAGGAAGCGGTTGATGTTACCGGCAAAAAAGATATAGGGATCATTGTGGCCCCGCCAGGTTCCGGCAAAACCCTAATGGGACTGGGTATTGTGGCCGGCAAAAAGCAACCGGCTTTAATCATTGTTCACCGAAAGCAGTTGTTCGACCAATGGGTGGAACGCATCCAATCCTTTCTCGGAATAGCCGAACCGTTTATTGGTAAAATAGCTGCCGGACAGCAAAAAATCGGAATGCATATTACAGTGGCAATGATACAAAGCCTTGCCGCTATTGATAAAGCCAATGCTATATTTAGTTCGTTTGGACTAATCGTTATTGATGAATGCCATCATGTTCCCGCCAAAACATTCCGACAGGTAATCAGGCAATTTTCATCCTATTATTTGTATGGATTAACCGCAACACCCATCAGAAAAAACAATGATGAAAAACTCATCTTCATTCATATTGGAGATGTAATACATGAAGTAAAATTTCTCGCTGAAAATTCATTGCCTGCTAATAAAATATCTGTAATTATCCGGGAAACCGGTTTGTTTGTTCCGTTTGATTATAAAACAGATAAACCGGAAATTCTTAACCAAATACTTATTCATGATGCCGCAAGAAACCAGCTTATTATAGAGGACATTAAAACTGAAGTAAATACAGGTAAGAAGATATTGGTAATCACTGAAAGAAAAGCCCATATAGAGGTATTGCATCAATACCTGAAAAATAAATATGAAGTAATTACCATTTCCGGTGAAGAAGCGGCAACAGCCAAAAAATTAAAACTTCAGCAAATCAAAGAAGGCCATTTCCAGGTATTGATTTCAACCGGGCAATTCTTTGGTGAGGGCACCGACCTGGATAATTTAGGCTGTTTAATACTGGCTCACCCTTTTTCATTTGAGGGCAAACTGATACAATACACAGGCAGGGTGCAGCGTTCAGGAATTTCACCAATCATTTACGATTACAGGGATATTCATATTGATTATTTAGACAAGCAATTCAGGGAAAGGAACAGGTACTATAAAAAATTGCTGAACGCAGGGCAGTTGCAAAAAATGGACGAGCTAACCTTGATATTTAATGAGGATAAAGTGTATGTAAATGCAGAGGACTTCGCTTTGCCCATAAGCTGTTTGGATTTACCAATTGAAATTGAAAAATTTAATGAAGGTACTGTTTGGAAGGTGAGGGTATTGAATTATAATGAAGAAAGCGCTGAGTTAATGGCAGAGATTACAGACTATAACGGAAAGGTGGAAATGAATACCGGCAAACAGGCTGCTTTACAATTTTTAATTATTGATAAAATTAAATTCCGGGCTATTGACACGGGTAAATTATTACGTGCCGTAGTACTTAAAAAAAATCCATTTATTCAACAAGTCTCAGAGCCTGAAATGCTTTATGAAGCCACTGATGCAGTGGAGCAATACGTACCCAAACCCATTGAACACACCCTTAAACAAAACCTGAAAATCCCATTCAGCGACATCCATTTTTCAAATGCTTCCGCTTCCTTCCCCTTTTTTTTCCAGGAGTTGCAACAGGAAATTAAATTTGAAATTTACAACCCGGATATAAGGCCGGAATTTGAAGCCATCAAAGAATATTTCAGTAAAATTTTGAAAAGAAAAAATATCACTGTTTACATTGAAATCCATTATAAAGACAAAGAAATAATTAGTATGTCAGCAAGCTCTGAAGATATTGATAAAATAAACAGCGGCATAATAGATAGTTTACGTTTTGAGTTTATAAAAAGGGAAGTATTATCTTTTAAAGGATCGGCTGACAACACAACTATTTTAAATACACTTGGTACTATAAAAGAAAAAAGTACTGCCGGCCAATTGTTCAAATCGGAGCAGGATTTAATAGACGATATTCTCAACATTAAACATACAAAACATTACCAGCAGCTTAAATACCTTTCTTCACAACACCTGTATGCTGTATTAAAAATAAGATTTGTGCTTGACCCGTTTTCGTTTTTGTTTTTATTGGGTGGTGATAAAAAATACCATATCGTATGGGAAACACTTAACAGTGAGGAAGCTACCTACATCTGGCATTTTGAAAAATCAACAGACGCATTGAGACTGGGATTAAAAGAAATTGAAATCATACTCAATGAAATAAAAGCCACCAGTAAACTGGATTACCTGCGTAAAGAACATTGTAATTTTAGCAGGGTCATTCATGATTATAATGATACAAAAAGCGGTTTTACAATTTGGAAGGGGATGCTGGAGGAAAAACTTACTTGATAATAATAATGACACCTACTATTTAAGATTCAGGCAAAAAAATAAATAATTAAACGGGGATAAAAGTTTATTTAAAACCACCTGCTTTATAGGGGGTAATGACCTGATGGCGTTGCGTTTAAAACTGTGTTTTTAATAAGCCAGTTGGCGTAGTTTTCAAACCACCTTCTAAGTAGGTGTTTGTTGAATTGTGGCCTCGCCAGGAATCCCCGCCCGTACCGAACGGTACGTTCGGGCGGGGAACCTGGATCCAGGGCTTCGGGGATCCTTATACTATCCCCGTCCGAACGATGTTCAGCCGGGCGGGCATTGTACTACGATGACATTGCCTTTTTAAGAAACCTTCTCCCTGACGCTGATTTAAAATACTTCTCTCTGGTAATAGATTCCTTCTCAGTTTCAAATTCTTCAAAATAAACCAGTCTGAAAGGAATGAAAGGCTTGATGGATTCTGTCTTTCCGGAATTATGTTGACGAACTCTTTTTTCCATATCCTGACAGTGCCCTTTATAGAAATATTCATGCTCAATGCTTTTGAGTACATAAGCAAAATACATATTTAAAATTTTGTGGCCTCGCCAGGAATCGAACCTGGATCCAGGGCTTCGGAGGCCCTTATACTATCCATTGTACTACGAGGCCGTTATGCTCATCATTTTCCAAAATGGCCAATATTACTGCCAAATATTTTTACGGCTATTGCCAGCAATATTACGCCGAAAAATTTTCTTATTACCGTCATGCCGTTGGGACCTAAAAGTTTTTCTATTCTTTTCAATGATTTCAGCACGATATAAATAACCACGCAATTAATCAGAATGCCAAAAAAAATATTGGCATCATGATAATTCGCTTTAAGGCTCATAATGGTGGTAAGCGTTCCGGAGCCTGCAATCAATGGAAAAGCGATGGGTACCATACTGCCGCTTTTAGGGTTGCCATCCGCTTTAAAAAACTCGTGGCCCAATACCATTTCCAGGCCAATAATAAATATCACGATACTGCCGGCTACGGCAAAGGATTGTATATCCAAACCCAGCAACCCCAAAAATTGCCTGCCAAGAAAAAGAAACAATATCATTAATGCACCCGAAGCTACCGTAGCCTGTGCGGAACGTATCTCACCACCCATTTTCACCCGAAGCGTAGCCAATACCGGAATATTACCCACCATATCTATTACCGCGAAAAGGGTAAAGGTTACCGTCAATATTTCCTTAATTGCTATCTGGCTGAAATCCACTTATTGATAATTTTTGCAAATATACATTTTCAAAACCCACGACACCATTATAAGTTGAATTGGATTTTTAAACCACCAATAAAATTTTCGGGAGCCGATGGATTGAAGAAACGGTTGGCAGCCGCATTAAGGTCGTTTCCTAAACTGTAGGGCGTGTTGAAAGAATGACCATAAGAAAAATAAATTTCCCCTTTTATTTTTTTGCTAAAATCCTTTTTATAACCAAGCTTTAAAAATAACAGATTGTATTGCGTGGCGAAAAAACTATTGGCATCATTTAATGGAACCTTATCGGTAAAACTATAAGTGATATTCGCATACAAACCAATTTTGGTAACCGCATCCGCACCGGCAACAATTACATTAGGTGGGGTGCCAGTTAATTTTTTGCCGGAAAAATCATTGGTTCCCTGCTGATAGGTTTTAAACCTTGCTTTGATGTAAGTGTAGTTGCCCCACAATTTTAGTTCCCGCAAAAAATGAACAGCATTTTGTACAGGGTAATAATTCACGGATACCTCAACGCCCCGCTGATCCGTTCTGCCGGTATTTACAAAATAATCAGCGCCCGCGGCATCCCTGCGGGTAACAATGGTATTGTTTAAATTGAAAAGATAAACAGCCGCATCCGCGAATAATTTATACTTTATCAATTCGCCCCTGAAGCCTGTTTCGTAATTGGTGGCCCGCTCGGCATTTAAAGTACTATTAAAAATACCGGCAGATGGAACGATCTCATCAATAGTTGGTGGCGAATATCCCTGGCTAACGGTGGCATACACACTATAATTGGCGCTGATCTTTTGAAGCAAAGAAATACGCGGCACCAAAACAGGTTCAAAAATTTTATGGATTTCATTTACCGGCCTGTTGTTGAGCCGGGTAAAACCATAGCCGTAATTATTATAACTAACCCCCGCATTGATAATAAACTTTTCTCCAGCGGTAATATCAGTTTGAAAAAAAACATTGTATTGCCGGGCGGCTATCTCATCATCAAACTGTAAAGTATCGGGTACGCCCGACCGGTTGCCAAAAGTGCGGGTAGAGGTAAACCCATACTGGTATTCACCACCAAAATGTATGCGCAGATTTTTATATTGGTATTGTGTAACCGATCTGCCACCAATACCCTGCTCGGTCTTGCGCTGGTAATTGAGAATGCTGGGGTTGCGGAAACGGGTATTGGAAGTATAAACACTGGTGCTGTTGCTCCATTGCGGATTGAACTGGTAATCGTGTGCGATACCTGCATAAAAAGTTTTTATAAACAGGGCCGCCTGTTGTTGTTGGGCACTTCTGAATTGCCCGCCTGCAGGCCTTGACTGGCGTGGGTTTGCAACAAGCTGCGCCAATGTTAATCCACCCGGGGTTTGATAATACAAATCGCTGTAAAAAATATTGGCGCTGATGGATTGCTTTGTATTGATGTTAAATGTGCCGATATAATTTGCCACATCCCTTCTTGTATTGGTAAGATTTCGCCATCCATCACTTTGCTGGTGCGCATATTGTACTGAATAATCCGCATTATCCGTTTCGTTGCGATAGGACATATTGGTTTCCGCCAAACCATAACTGCCCGCTAAAGAATTGATGGAAATACTGTTCTCCTTATACCCTGCGCCAGGGCTGCTTAATAAAACCACACCACCTGTACCTGCGCCATACATGCTTCCACCCGGCCCCTTGATGATTTCAATTTTTCCCACATTGCCAAAGCCCAACTGGTTAAGGTAGGTGTTACCATTGGCATCCGTAAAAGGGATACCGTTCCAGTAAACTTTTACATTACGTACGCCAAAGGGTGAACGCAGTAAATTTCCCCTGATGGATAAGCGGTAACTTCCCGGGCTCCGCTCATCCATTTTTACACCGGGTACAGTATTTACGGCTGGCAAAATGGATGCATTGCCATACCGTTCAAGATTGGCTCTGGCCAATACGCTTACGGTGACAGGGATATTTTTCAATACCGTATTTCTTTCAAAAGCCTTTACTACCATTTCCGATAAAAAACTATTGGAAGGATATAATACTATGGCCAGGTTTTGCGCCGATGAATATTTACCGGATACTGCCTGGTATCCAATATGTGAAAAATAAACTGCGCTTTTTTCTTTTGAACCAATAAATTCAAAAACACCATTTGAATCCGTTACAGCCATCATCTTTTTACCAACCAATACGGTTACCCCCTGTAAAGGTTTTTCATTCTCGCCGCTCACTACATTACCTTTAAAAACATACTGTCCGGATATTTTTAAAGAACAAATACCGGTTAAGAAAAAAGAAATCAATAAAGGGATAAGGCGCATGTTGATGATAACAATATTAATAAAACATTTCAAATTACATGTAATTAACTATGGATAATGCGGTTTGGACAATTTATTTTTTTCGCAGTTTCATAAAATTAGCTTTACCCCTTGCGAAGTATAATGCCCTGATAGGTTTTTAATTTGTGTTGAAAATTTTGCAATATTGTATTCTGTACGAAGCGCTTTCATGCAACGGAAACAAAGGCAATCAGTAAATTGGTTACTGATCCATTGTTGTTCTTCATTATTTAGGGTAATGCCATAGCACTGGCATTGGGTTATATTACCCACTTTGCATTCAAATGCGATTTCGCAGCGTGGACAATGTTTATCTTCATGCCTGCACATGGTATTGTATATTTTTAATGTGGAATAATAGCTTGAAAGACTTATGAATTGAACATTGGCCAATCATTACTTTATGGGTCCTGTTAAATATGTTGATGTAGCATTGGATTTAAACGGTAAACTAATATTTAAATTTTGCAGGGTTTTTGATTTTTCAAAAATGTTTCAACAACAGTTAACACAGTTCTTTTTTGTTTTACATTTAAATAAATGAGGCAGTCATTGGGCAATTTCTTTATCTAAAGTTGTTGCTGCACACGTAATGTTTTATTTTAAACAAATATAGTTTCTTTTCTTATTTAAACCGATACGGCTGCATTCCAAATTGTCGCTGGCTGGAGGATACCAGCCAGGGCAGCCCGCCGTGGCCGGTGTCTTCACCGGCCAAAGCCTTGATAAGGGATCGACAATTTAGAATGCACCCCCGGCGAAATCCAGAAATATCTTTGTACTTACCTCACACGCATCACTAATCACTGATTATTCATTCACTATTCATTGATTAAAATGCAACGATTGCGCCGGCCATGAAATTGAACATGCGGTTATTATAACCATACTGATCAAAATTTTCCCGGTTGGTAACATTACGCAGGTCGGCAAAAAATTTAACAGCCGCTATTGGCTGGTAAGATGCAAACAGGTCCAGGTTGTAATATGCCTTTAATTCTTTGCGCTCGGTGGCATAGGTATTGGGGTTAAAATAAAGATCATCTCTTTTATCAACCCATCTCAGCCCTGCACTAATAAAAAACTTTTTGCATAGCTGAAAACCAACCGTGGCATTCAATGCATTTTTCGGGCGGCGAAACAGATTATAAATGCTGGTATCCTTTCCCGTTACTCCAGATTTTGTTTCAATGTTACCATCAACAAAAGCGTAATTAGCGGTAATGTTCCATTTATCCGCCGGATGGATGGTGGCTTCCACTTCAAATCCGTTGCCCTTTTGTTTATCTGCATTGTAGTACTTACCATAAGGAGGTAC
This sequence comes from Ferruginibacter sp., assembly GCA_036169975.1. Taxonomy (GTDB): domain Bacteria; phylum Bacteroidota; class Bacteroidia; order Chitinophagales; family Chitinophagaceae; genus Ferruginibacter. The sequence goes on from JAVHOI010000163.1 coordinate 8,570, forward strand.
AAACAATGACCTGAAGATGATCACATCTTTAATGGTACGATCAAAATAAGTGAAACGTAAGTTGACGGTATTTTTTACATTGATATATTGAACACCTGCCTCAAAAGAAGCAGACCTCTCCGGTTTAAGTTCTTTGTTGCCATATTCCGAAGCTAAATTGTATAAGGAAGGAGCCCGGAAGCCGGATGCGATATTGGCAAATAATTTTACTTCCTTATTAATAATATAAGAGGGGTTAAATGAATAAGTAAATGCGGAACCAAACTGTGAATGACCGGTAAACCTTCCACCCAGTTCTGCATTAAAACCACCAAGGGATTTTAAAAAGAAAGAAGCGTAACCGCTTACCTGGGTGGCACGCAAACTATCCTTGCCCAGCTTGCCATAAGTGGTTTCAATGTCTGCTTTTTGATTACGCAGATCGGCGCCCACCAGCAGCCCAACATGCTCCTGCAAATTCAGATTGGCATAGGCTTCGGCAAACACCGACCTCCCTTTGTATAAACCGTTAAAAGGATCGAAGTCATTGGGATCGGCCGGTATATTCTTTTCATCTTTTAGCGTTCGCTTCGTATTATTCAGGTTAAGATTTACGGTAAAGCTTCCTTTATTAAAATTGTATAAAGAAGATATGCCTGCCTGGAGGTTTTTGTTTTCGGCCTGGTTATTTTTATCATCGGTGAAAGAAGCGTCATCAAGGTCCGCCTTGTATTTTCCAAGCTGGCTAAAGAAATTTAGCTTCCAGTTCTTTGCAGCCTGTGCGGTTAGGTTCAGCCCAAGCACATCCTGGCCATATCCATCCTTATCAAAATTATTATTACCTGTTACATCCTGTGCCGCTGAAAAGCCTTGGGATTGTAAACGTGTATATCTGAGATTGTAAGTGAAAGCATCCAATTTACCGCTTATTCCGGCAGTGCCTTTAAACGTGCCATAGGTGCCCCCTGCAGCGCTGGCATTGATCTTCATTTTTTTATAACCGGTTTGTTTTTTGGTAATGATGTTGATCACTCCTGCCACTGCATCGGAGCCATATAAAACTGACTGGGCGCCTTTTAAAATTTCAATTCTTTCTACCTGGTCAATTGAAAATTGATTAAGGTCAAATTCACCAGAAATTCCGGAAGCATCATTGGCAGGCATACCATCCACCAATATCAGTGTGTTGGCCGCACCGGCTCCCCGCAGGTAAACTGATTGATTGGTACCTAATGTATTTTGCGAACCGTTGATGATTAAGCCAGCCTGCTCATTTAACACCTGGCCAAGTGTGCGGCCCGTATTCTTTTCCAGTTGGGCCCGGTCAATAACGGTTAATACTTTACCGGTTGAACTTTGTTTTTGAGGGTACTTGTTAGCAGTAAACACTACTTCATCTAATTGTTTTGTACTATCCTGCTGGGCATACAAATGACTGCTGAAAATTACAGCAGCCGCAATAAAAATTTTCTTTTTCATTTTTTTGAAAAATTTTTTTTGTGACTGCTTCCGGAAAATTGAGATGCTGGTGATGACACGCAGCATCGGTAAGAAATATAAATGCCTTTCAGCGTTTACACTCCATGCCTTTCACCCGAAAGCCGTGAATGATTAAATGTGATACCTGGCAGGTCTTCTGGCTTGGCGTTCACTTCACCTTCCCGTTAATAAAAAACAGTGGTGTGAGAGAAGTTGCCTTTCTTTCCCCTCTCTGTTGGAGAGGTTGGGTGGGGCCGCCTTACAGCTACGGGGATAGCGCCGGAATTACACCGGCTTCCCTTTTAATCCCGGTTTTTAACCGGAAACCAAATTCGCTGCAAATGTAAACAGAATGAATTTGATCCGCAAAATATTTCATTTCACATTAGTTGAAAAAAAGCCGCTGACTAACAGCGGCTTTTTTTTATTCAACTGTATTTTAAAAAAATATCATAGCGAAAAAGTTACATGTAGCATCCCTTTCACTTTGGTAGTTGTTTGACCATTTGCAAAGTTTTGTGATAAGGGTAATTGGGCATTACAACCAATTGACATTTTATTGAAATTAATTTCTATCCCTGCGGCAGTGCTTAGCAGGTAGCCACCTGTTTCAGCGATTTTTTGGCTGGAAAGTTTGCTGGCTTCCGTATGTTCATACATCAGTCCTGCATTAGGTGTAATGGTGGTTTTTAAACTTTTAATTGAATAATAAACGATGCTGTTTGCAGAAAGTTTATTCCCAAAAAAATACTTATCCTTATTGGCTGTATTCATTTTATATCTTGCACCGGTACTTACGCCAAAGTTGTTGACAGATACATTGTACATGGCATTCAGCAAAAAATCATTGCTGCCCGAACCTACCTGCGTATTGGCCAATGCCACCAATGCGGGGTCTGTTGGGTCAATATTAAATTTGCCGGTAGCCAACTTTAAACCTGCACCTAACCACAACTGTTGCGTAACTAATTTTTTGCCTTCGGTTGCGGATGAACGATTAAAAACCTCATAGTTAACAATGGCCGCTATGTCACCTATTCCACTGCCTTTATAGGTGCCGTCATCTGATGCCTGGTGAATAAAATTAAATGGCACTATTGCTATTATCTGCCATCTTTTACCAATATTAATTCCACCCCAAACTTCTATTGACTGAAACAAATCCTTACTATATTGAGTTGCATCGCCATTAATGGAAGTATGAAAACTACTGAACTGGTACCGTACCCCAAGGAAGCCGCTACGGAACTGAGGCAAGAGGCCTATGTAATAATTACCGGTACCACAGCCACAAATTTCGCAGGCTGAACCGGTAAATGAAAATGAAATAAGGCTTATGATTATTATAAATTTTTTCATAAAAAAATTATTTTGAAAAATGATTAAAGTGTAGCGGCTGTTGTTGTAACGCCACCAACGGAATAACGGGAAGGGCTTGTATTAAAAGCCCCTAACCCGGAAAATTTTTTATTCCCGGGGTCTTTAGAATACTCGACAAAATCAAGAATTTGAATATTGTTTGAGCGAAGCCTTTGGTGGATGAAAAAAGTGTATGGATATGTCGTGAATTGGCCTGGCTATTTCGTATGAAGCCGCTTTATTTAAAATAGTTACCGGTACGGTTACGCTGCAATAAAATGATTTGGAAGAAAGCACATCCATCCTTTTTTCAAATTTCTTTTCCGGCATTTGCTGATCCTTCTTTTCCGCTTCCCGCAATTTTTTCATCATCTGGCATTTGCCGTTGCAATGCATTTGGGGTCTCGATTTGTTTACGCAGTTTCTGGCGAAAGCCGAATTGTTGGTAATATATTGAAGCATTACAAATCCGCTGCTAAACGTTTGTGCTACAAACGAAAAAAATAAAAACAGGGCTGTTAATTGCTTAAACATTGCCGCAAAGATAACTTTATTTATTATTTGGTTTATGATACCAGTCACAAACATGAATAGTATTTTATGCGGGATGCCTGTTTCTTGGAGGCATTCTGTATCTTCAAATCATGACAGCAAAATCAAACCAGCTTAATCTTTTCGATTTATCCATGATTGTAGTAAGCCTTGTTATTGGTATGGGGATATTCAGGAACCCCGCCTCCGTAGCCGCCACATCCGGAAATAGTTCGATCTTTTTTTTGGTGTGGGCTGCCGGGGGATTAATTGCTTTATGTGGCGCATTAACCTATGCCGAAATCGGCCTTCGGCTTCCTGCCATGGGCGGCTATTATAAAGTATTTGCGGAATGTTATCATCCCGCGGTCGGCTTTACGGTAAATGCCCTGATACTGATTAGCAATGCCGCCTCGCTTGCCGTGGTAGCTTTAATTGGCGCCGATTATGTAAGCGATTTATTGTTTGGCCATCCATCGGGTATTTTGTTTAATACTTCAATATCTATCGTGGCTGTCGCCTTGTTTTATGGTGTTAATCTGTTAGGGCTAAAAACCAGCAGCCACACGCAAAATGTACTCATCGTCATAAAAATCGGATTGGTAATATTGCTCATTGCCAGCATATTTAAAGGCGTGGTTATTGAACCGCATGGTTATGAAAAAGATTCCCCGGTTTTTACATTGGCGGATAAATCCGGATTGTCGTTATTTTTAATTTCCTTAATCCCTGTTTGTTTTTCGTACGGCGGTTACCAGCAAAGCATCAATTTTGGCGCGGAAGTAAAGGACACTAAAATATTACCCAAAGGTATTTTTATCGGAATAACCATTGTTGTCGTCCTCTATTTATTAATTAATTATTCTTACACACAGGTAATAGGCTATGATAAAATGAAAAACGCCGGCGCCATAGGCTCGCTGTTATGCGAAGCGTGGTTTGGCAAAGCCGGCGGAAAAGTGTTTGATGCGTTAATGTTTATAAGCGTGCTGGCTTATGTAAATATTTTGCTCATGAGTAATCCAAGGGTAATGTATGCCATGAGTGAAGACAAGGTTTTTCCAAAAATATTTTCTTACCGGAGCCCGAAGAACCAGGCATTGGTAGCCGGACTAACTACATTCGCCTTAATAACAATCGTAATCACTTTTTTTGGCAAAGGGGTAGATAATATTTTAAACTTTACCATGTTTTTAGATAGCATTGGCATGAGTACATCCGCCGCTACCATTTTTATCCTGAGAAAAAGAAGGCAAAACCAGCAAATGATAACCGGCACCTGGAACAGGTTTACACCGCTGTTTGCTTCGTTTTTCGTGTTTAGTTATTTCATGGTAGCCGTTGGCGTAGTTATCAAAAATTTTAATGCGGCATTAACAGGAACAGGATTATTAGCTTTGCTATTGGGCATATATTATATTTTTTATTTTAAAAAAAGCTAACTAATGGATATCTCCTACATCATCAACGAACTGGCGGAAGACAGGGAAAATTATTTCAATGCCATAGCCCCGCCAATTATACAGAGCAGCAATTTCGCGTTTAAGACGGTAGATGAAATGCGTGGCGCATTCGCGGATGAATACTCCACTTACTTATACAGCAGGGGGCTAAACCCTACCGTAGATATCCTGCGGAAAAAATTGGCCGCACTGGACAATGCTGAAGACTGCCTGGTATTTAACAGCGGCGCCGCGGCCATCTTCGCGGCAGTGCTGGCCAATGTAAAATCGGGCGACCATATCGTATCGGTTAATAAACCTTATACCTGGGCGCAGAAAATGTTCAATGATATTTTGCCCCGCTTTGGTGTAACCACTTCATATGTAGATGGCCGTGATATAGAAAATTTTGAACGGGCTATTTTACCCCATACTACCGTCATTTATTTAGAAAGTCCCAATAGCTGGGATTATGCCATACAGGATTTAAAGGCCGTAGCCGAACTGGCAAAGTCGGAAAATATTGTTACCATTATTGACAACAGTTATTGCACGCCCATCTACCAAAAACCCATTGACTTTGGCATTGATCTCACCCTGCAATCCGCCACAAAATATATTGGCGGCCACAGCGATACGGTAGCGGGTGTATTGAGCGGCGGCAGGGAAATGATAGAACGTATTTTCAATTCGGAATACATGAATATCGGCAGCGGCATATCCCCATTCAATGCCTGGTTGCTCATACGTGGGTTGCGTACATTGCCTATGCGGCTGGAACGAATTACCCGGACAACACAGCAGATTGTAAATTATTTAAAACAACAGGATAAAGTAGAATCCGTTCTCTTTCCTTTTGATGAAAGTTTTCCGCAATATCAATTAGCGAAGCAACAAATGCGGGGAGCCTGCGGGCTGCTCTCATTCATTATTAAAGCAGATACGGTAGAACAGGTTGAAAAATTCTGCAACAGCCTGCAACATATTTTAATGGCCGTAAGCTGGGGCGGGCACGAAAGCCTTATCATCCCAAAATGTGCCGGTATGGCCGCCGCCCATTTTAATGCGTTGAAAAAAGAGCACCGCATGCTGCGGTTGTATGTGGGGCTGGAAGAGGCGGAATATTTGATAAAAGATCTGGAGCAGGGGTTTGAGAAAATGAATGAATGAATTTTTTTGCAAATGGTTAAGTTGCATTATTTTGCCAAATACGGTGTTTGTCATTAATTGATTTCGATTTTTATTTTACGGTAATGAAAACAAGAACCCCTTCTTTAATAAAACTCAGTGGAACAGTTGAATTATTTTCTCCTTATCAGACTTTTTTGTCAAAATCATAAGCGATAAATGCGGCAACAGGCAAAAGCTGTGAATATAATTGTGGCCGAATTGACGCAGCAATTATAACCTAAAAGTTGAAACAATTGGTGCAGCACTAAAGGGAAGCCTCTTCCATATAAGGATTGCCAGGCCAAATTTTAAATACATTCAATTCAACAATAAAAACGAGTAGTTTTTCTACAGGCACTTAATATAAAAACAGGCCGTTTCATCATGATGAAACGGTCTTGAAGAAAAATCAACTCTATTGCAACAATATAAAAATCCTTCGGAAACGGATAGCCTCTATAAAGTGATGCAAAAAGATTTGACTGAAAAAGAAAAGAACTATCAAAATTATATCCTTACTTATCTGGATACCACCAGCAATGCGGTGATGGCAATGTTCAGTTTGGGTTATACCGGAAATGTTGAACCAGAAAAATTGGCGAAAACAGTTGGCGGCCTTACCAAACGCTTCCCTGGTAACCAGGCTATAGCGACGATTGTAGCACAATACAACCAAATGATTGCCCAATACAAATCCAAACCGCATGAAGGTGGGCTTGCACCGGATATCAATATGCCCGATACAAGTGGCAAACCTTTTTCTTTAAGCATGCTTCGCGGAAAATATGTGCTGGTTGATTTTTGGGCAAGCTGGTGTGGCCCGTGCAGGGGCGAAAACCCGA
>JAVHOI010000164.1:0-3298 GCA_036169975.1 Ferruginibacter sp.
CCTTTCAATGAATCCAGCGTAACCGTCTTGCCCAGTTGATTGGTAAAGGCCATATTCCTAACCTTGTGCCAGATGGTATCCGTAGTTGCCTTGCCGTTTTTTTCTATCACGGCTACACTATCATAAAAATACCGTCGCGGAAGATGAACCGCACGGTCACTATAATATTTCACAATATAGTAGCCTGTTAACGGCAATACAATCGCCAGTAATAATCCCAATATCGCTTTTTTATTCATGATGTTTCGCCTGAATTTTTCAAAACAAAAAACCATCGTTCCATTTACCCGGACGATGGCTTTTTATAAAAATTATTTAATGGCCCAATTAATCTTTCGCCCCTTGTTCCTTTGCGGCCGGTACTACCTTTTCAATTGGGGCCGGTATCCCATTATACCGGTTGCGCAAAATTTTCCAACTGTTCCCATCCCATAAAAAGGCGATAATAATCCAGATGAATAAACACACCGGAACTACGATTGTCATGATCAGGTTTCTTACCTCATCGCCCAAATGCATAAAAACGGAAACGATATAATATGCTTTGGCAAGGGTTAAAATACAAACCATTCCCTTAAAACCCAGCACCAGCGTATGATTTGGGTTCTCCCCTTTATGAATTGTATAAATCAAAAGGCCTATCGCCAGTTCAATCATTGTTAAAACGGATAAAATCCAAAATGTTCTCCATATCCTTTTTGTAGTGCCGCTGTGTTCAGCATGAAAAGTAATTTCCGGAGATAAAACGTGTGCAGACATAATTCGTTTATTTGTTAATCAGTTAATTCGTTTAAGCGTACTGTTTATATCAGATAAAAGCAAAGGAATACAAAAACCCAAACCAGATCTACGAAGTGCCAGTATAGCCCGGCTTTTTCAATCATTTCGTAATGCCCACGCTGATCAAAATGCCCCAGCCTTGTTTTTATGTACATTACGGTATTGATAACAACCCCTGAAAATACGTGGAAGCCATGAAAGCCGGTGATACCAAAGAAATAGCCGCCAAACGCGATAGGCCCGGCACTGTTTGCCTGCAAACCGGAAGAATCAATAAATTTTATTAATTCCGCATTTGACATTGCTGCCACATTATGTACCTCGCTTCCCTGGTGTAATGTAGCGGCGATAGATGCCAATTGATCCTGCGGCGTATTTTGTAATGCAGCAAGCATTGCTTCGTGGGATAATGCCGCTCCCCATGGGTTTGCGCTAACCGTAGTTGGTAAAACAGAAAGTGTGCCATCACCCAGCATTGACACATGCTCACCAGTCAACAAATGTGTCCATTCCCACGCCTGGCAGCTCAGGAATGCAAGCCCGCCTAAAATAGTAAACAACATATATTTTTCCACTCCCTTCCTGTTCATATTGTGGCCTTCATGCACCGCCAATACCATGGTAACCGAACTGGCTATCAAAATGAAAGTCATTAAACTAACAAAGGCCAATGGAAGATTGGTATGCCCCGCAAATGGGAAGGCATTAAAAACATGGTTGGAATCCGCCCAATTATTTACACTAAAACGGATAGTGCCATAGCTAACCAGGAAGGCGCCAAAAGTGAAGGTATCACTCATTAAAAAATACCACATCATCACTTTTCCATAACTGGCGTTGAACGGGCTCCTGCCCCCACTCCACCATTTTGTTCCCTGCTGTACTGCTGCTGTTGACATTAATAGAACTTTATTTAAAAAAAATGTTTAACCGATTTAACCTGTCACAAAAAATATAAAGCAAATATATAAGTAATTAAAAACTTTTTATTGGCTATTAAAGGATTATCTGATCATTAATAAAAATACCAACAGATAAATCCATAACGCATCAACAAAATGCCAGTAAGTACTGATTACTTCCAAAGGCAAAATATCATAATTTTTCACCTTGCCGCTAAACGCCTTCGCGAATAATATTATCAACGCCACTATTCCTCCTAATACGTGCAGCGTATGCAACCCTACAATTACATACAAAAAAGAAAATGATACATTTTTTGTAAGCGTGATCCCCTTTATCCACAATTGACCGAAACCAATTCCCTGCATTAAAATAAAAACTATACCCAATACCAGGGTGGCTACCACCAGGTTCCTGTATTTAGCCATCTCTCTTTGCTTAAAGGCTTTATGCGACAAATACAAAGTGAGGCTGCTAATAATTATAACTACCGTTGAATACCAGAATATAACCGGCAAATCAAATGTAACCCAGTTAGCCTGGTTTCGCTTTACAATATAAGCGCTGGTTAACCCCGCAAACATCATTACAATACTTGCAACCCCAACCCAAAGGGTAAACATATTCGGGTGTATCCTTTTTCTTTGTTCCATTACCACTGTACTCATAATCCACCGCCCGCTAATGGGGTTTTTTTTATTAATATTAATAATTTTATTTCTAATTGTATTTAAGTAAATGCTTTGATTTTTGTTTACCTCTTTCACCATTTCCAAACAAGCATTAACTGTATTTGTGATTCCCATTATTGAGTGACAGGGCTATGCACCTTATCAACCAATAAGGCAATAAACACGATTGCCAGATAAATATATGAACTGAACATTACCCTTCTTGCGCTTGCCACATCCATCCTTATGTATAAGCGGATACTTAAAATAATCATCGCGATATTACAAACCATCAATATCCATAAACTAATTATCCCGCTTATGTTAAAATAATAAGGCAATACACCTATAGGCAACATAAGGGTGCTGTACATGACTGTTTGCGCAGCGGTAAATTTAGTAGGTCCTTTATCTCCGGGTAATAATTTGAAGCCAGCTTTACTATAATCCTGATGAGCCACCCATGCGATAGCCCAAAAATGTGGAAACTGCCATATAAACTGAATAGCAAAAATCACCCATCCGCCTGTCCATTCAATCGGGCTGTCATAAAAAGCGGCGACCCAACCAATCAGACAAGGTAAGGCGCCGGGCAGGCCACCTACCAATACGGCAACTGAATTTACTTTTTTTAAAGGCGTATAAATAAACCCATAAATAAACAAACTCAACAAACCAATCAAAGAACTTTGCCAGTTAAATTTTAACCATATAATCAGCAACCCCGCGACACCAGTAATGATCGCAAATGCAGTAGCATGCGTTACGGTCATCCTGCCACTTGCCACCGGACGGGTGGCTGTCCGTTTCATCAGGGCATCCGTATTTTTTTCCGCAACCTGATTAATTGTATTGGCCGAACCCGTAATCAGCATTCCTGCTAAAAACAGCAACAGTACATCCAAAGGGCTGCGATAATCGGTGGCTAGCATATAGCTGATTAC
>JAVHOI010000165.1:0-12247 GCA_036169975.1 Ferruginibacter sp.
AAATGTTTTTATCAGTACCATGTAAACTCCAATTCCTATCCATTTTTGGCAATCCGTGTTCTTTCCAAAGTCCAGCGTTATCAAGTACAATTCCATATTGCTTATTTTCATGAGGTCGCATACATCTACCAACTTGTTGCAGAAATAAGGTTAATGATTTAGTTGGTCTTGCAAGTTGAACAGCGTCAACATCAGGGCAATCAAAACCTTCGGTAAAAATATTTACGTTACATAAAATTTTGAACTGGTTATTTCTAAAGTCATCTACAATTTTTCTGCGTTCGTCTGTTGATGTATAAGTATCAATAGCTTTTGCAGGAAAGCCGCTGCTATTGAACTTTTCCACAATTTTTGTACAGTGAGCCCTGTTTACTGCAAACACAATCATCTTTTTGTCAAGGGCAAAATCAATATAGCTTTGAACTAAATCCGCCATTACTGCATTGTCTTGCATTACTTCGCTCAATTCCGTTTCGTCATAGTCGCCTGCTCTTATTTTAATATTACTCACATCAGGTGTGTGGCTTGCAAAGTATCTGATGTCAGATAAATAAGGTGGGCAACCATTTTGAATGAACCATTTAATTGAAGCGGTCGTAATTAATTTATCAAATAAATCTTGGAAGCCTTCGCCGTTTGTTCTTATTGGTGTAGCAGTTACGCCTAAAAATTTGCTGCTTGGATAAAAGTTCCAAAGTTTTCTATAAGTACTTGCTAAAGCATGATGTGCCTCGTCAATAATTACCAATGAAAATATATCTTTTTGATGTTCATCCCGTCTTACCAAAGTTTGAATTGATGCAACTTGTATAGGTGAAGATTGAATACCTATGAAATTTGATGATATTATACCTGTCGTTAAATGAAAGTCGCTTACTAATCTATTAAATGCTTGTTCTACTAATTCCTTTCTGTGTGTTATGATTAAAACTTTTTTGTCAGGGTAAAGTTCAGTTGTAAATTTTCTTACTATTTCACAAAAAAGTGTGGTCTTACCTGTTCCTGTTGGCATTTGAAATAATATACTCTTGCAGTCTGTCCAGGCATCTATAATGTCGTCAATTCCATTTATTTGGTAGTCTCTTAGCCTTACATTCATATTGAGCCTTTTGTTTATTTTTTTAGCAGCCTGTCGAAACAAAAGTATGGTTTAAGTTTTTCTGTCCGCCTATTTGAAAGTTGTCAAGCTAAAAGAAAGTTGTCGTGTCGTCTCTTTGAATTCGTGAAATGTCCGCATTGGTTGCACATAACTCGTTAATATCCGCTACTCTTGTTCCTTAATTGATTGATTATAAAATAAAAAAAGAACAAGGTATTAAATATATCCGCAGGTTTTATTATTTTGTTTTGCTAAAACTAAGGCTTAATACCCGCATGCCAAAAATTATTTGTAAATATGATAACCCCGGTTTAAAAATTGCTTTGGGCAAATGGGATCAGGCATTTTTAATACCCGATAGCGCAACTGAAAAACCTGTTGCCCTGCTTCCGGAATATTACAAGGGCAGGCTTGTGTGCCGGGATGCCTTCATGATAACCCCACCATTTCATTTTATTAGCTTTGCAGCATTATGACTATCAGAAGGGAGGCTTTTAAAACATGGAAATTATCCGTGCCCATTATATTTGGAGAGCTTACGCAAATGGCGCTCGGCATTATTGACAGCATCATGGTTGGCAGGATAAGCTACCAGCAGTTAGCCGCTTCCGCATTGGTCAACAGTGTGCTGAATATCCCGTTTGTGTTGGGATTTGGAATGACGATGGCTGTTTCGCAAACCGTATCCATGGCCAATGGGCGAAGGGACAGTTTGAAAGTATCGCATTATTTATACAATGGGTTTTGGTTATGTACCATTGCAGCCGCCATCATCGCGGTTGGTTTAAATTTCAGCAAAAATATCTTGTTTCATTTGGGGCAGGATGCGGATGTGGCTTTATTAGGCGCACCCTATCTACAGATCATGGGCTGGTCCATTATTCCAATGATGATGTTTATCGGAATAAAACAATTTACCGATGGTCTGGAACGCACGGGAACCGCCATGATGTTATCTATCGCGGCATTGCCCGTCAATATTTTCATCAACTGGTTATTGGTTTATGGCAACCTGGGTTTCCCGCGGCTGGAATTAACCGGGGCGGGTTACGGTACATTAATAACCCGTATCCTGATATTGCTGGTATTCATCATCGTGTTATTTGTCCATCCATTATTCCACAGGTATATTGCCGTCCGAAAAAATCAATGGCACCTGCAATGGCATACTATCAAAGAGCTGTTGCATATCGGTATCCCCAGCAGCCTGCAGGCGGCCATGGAATCCGGCGCGTTCGCCGTATCCAGTATCATCATTGGCACATTGGGAGCCGTGCAACTTGCTGCCCACCAGATAGCATTGAACTGCGCTTCACTCGCATTCATGGTTTCCTGGGGGCTTGCCCAGGGTGGTTCCATAAGGGTAAGTAATGCCTGGGGCCGAAACAACTGGAAAGCTATTGCCGTAATCGGCAAAAGCACTTTACTGAGTGGCGTAGCTTATGGCATATCGGGTGTTTTATTTTTTGTTTTTTTCAGGAACCTTTTACCCCTGGCATTTAATAATGATGCTACGGTAATTGCGCTAGCTTCGGTATTAATGTTGTACGCCGCCGTGTTTCAAATATCAGATGCCACCCAGGCGATAGGTGTGGGTTTATTAAGGGGTGTTAAAGATGTAAAAGTACCTACGCTGTACATAGCGGTTGCCTATTGGGTAGTAGGTATCCCCGTGGGATGTTTAATGGCATTTACTTTTAAAATGGGCGCGGCGGGTATATGGATTGGTTTTGTAAGCGGGCTTACCTTTTCATCCCTGTTTTTAAATAACCGTTTCTTTAAAATATTGAAGCGGAAGGCTCCCTGATTTTTGCTGATGATGTACTGCACTTATACTGATTAAGACGGGTACAATATATTTTTTGGTAAATCATCCCAGGTAATATCCAAAATAAAGGCAGCGCATTTGAGCGCTGCCCTGGTTTTAATTTTTAGGGTTTTTTATTTTACAAACTGAATTGTTTTTCTTTCATTGCCGGTTTCTGTCAGCAGTACATACCTGCCATGTTGCAGGAGGGCAGCAGGTATGCTGATTTGACCGTTTATAGCGGCAAGTGAATTTGTATAAAGTTTTTTACCACTTATATCAATTATTGTAAGTTGTACATTTTGGGTAATACCGGATAACAGTACTTTAATATTTTCTGATACAGGGTTGTTCAGCAACCGTATATTCCAATTACCCGTGCTTTTAACCTTTAGTGTTATAACCTGGCTAAGCGCCGATTTGCCATCAATGTCCGCACTCAATAACCGGTAATAAACCGTGCCTTTCCCGCTATTGATAATACCCGCATCAATAAACGAATAGGCATGCCCGGTAGTTGATGTTCCCGATGCCCCTACCGTGCCGATATTTTGAAAATCAAGCCCATCAAAACTTCGTTGTATTGTAAAGTCTTTGCTGTTCAGTTCCTGCAAAGTGCGCCAGTTAAGTATTGCATCGGCAGATTTTGGCACTACCGTAAAATCGGCAAGTGATATGGGCAAAGGGGTAAAGTTGCCATCTACCGCATACAGGTCTCTCTCCGTTGGGCTATCACCATTATCCGCTTCAAATAATATTTTACCGTTTACGATATAAAAATCAACATGAGGTTTGGAACTATCAATACCTGTAATGATATCAGCCACCATTAAGGTTCCCGGCGATGTGCCGTCAGTTTTCCACAACTCAATCCCGTTCGTTCCATTACCTGCAGGAAAGTAAAATAAGGAAGATGTATATATCCAGGAACTGTAAGCAATGTCAAAGCCATCGTTCGGCCCCGGATTAATATCTTTTACAATATGGGTGTGCGTAACCGTACTATCTACACCATCAGTTATCCATAATTCACTCCCTTCAGTGGCGGTTCCGGCACTAAAGAAAAATTTATTTCCCTGAAACAATGGTTGGGTGAATGATCCATTTGTAAACGCAAAAGGTGCAAAAATAAAAGGGATACTGTTTGGATTAATTGGCGAAAATGTTTTGAATAATTTTGTTCCACCTGGTGTACCATCGGATTCCCAAAGCTCGGAACGGCCTGCCTGATCCGCGACAGGGAAAATAAATTTATTGACCAGGTTGATAGCATCTGTAAGTAAAATAAAAGACAGGGAGGTACCTGGTACTATATCTTTTATAAGGGATGTATTTACTGATGACCCATCCGTACTCCACACTTCTCCGGTACTTGTTCCATCATAAGCAATAAAAAAAGCATGATTATTAAAGGTATGGAACGATAAGAAAACCGGAAATCCAAATCCCGGAATTATTTCTATTGAAGTGGAGCTGGCAGCGCCGGGGTTAATATCCATTAATAATGTGGTACCACCTGGTGTGCCATCTGTTCTCCATATTTCATCTCCATGAGTAGCATCCTTAGCAGCAAATAAAACAATATTATTATTATTCAGGAGATAAAAAAACCGGGGGTTAGAGGAATCGGCGCCGGCATGGCCGGTATTGATATCCTTAAATAAAACAGTCCCCACATCCGTGCCATCCGATTTCCAAAGTTCAATGCCTGATGCTGGGGTGCGGGCGGCAAACAACAGGTAAGTGCCTGATGAAAAAAGGTGGTAATTGCCAGGGGTATTACTTCCACCAGCGCCTGGCACAATATCTTTCACCAGGGTAGTACCGGCAGGTGTCCCATCTGTTCTCCAAAGCTCACGGCCCTCTGCTGGCCTTTCCGCCGTGAAATATATAAAGCCATTCAGCAAAGCCACATCATGATCAGGCGAAGACCCTGCGGCTCCCGGGTTAATATCTTTCACCAGTATTGTTCCGCCCGGGGTACCATCGGTAATATAGACCTCGGTACCCATGGCGGGAGTGGTTCCCGCAAAAATCAATTTGCCATCCAGGTAGTTTAAACTGCCAAGGTTACCTGTTAATTTAATATTGGCAGATAACTGGGTAGTGCCACCCGATGATCCATCCGTAACCCATATCGTAGAGTCGGTGTCGGAAACATAAATGGCCTTGCTATTGCTAAGAAGGCTGTTAAATTCCAAACTTCTGTTAGAATTGATCTGGGTAACCTGTGACTGCAAACACAATGTGGCAACTACCGCGAAAAAGGTAAGTAATAAATTTTTCATGATCATTTTTTTTGTTTATGAAGAAAAGTGAATAATAAACAGGTGAACCATTTACGGTTTTTCACATAGCTATGCCGCACAATATAAAAAAATGGAATAAAGGATTATTGACGTTATCACGGGAACCTGAGTATTATCAATGCTCAGCGGTACTGTCTTTCAATTGAAATATTGATTTTCACTACTACGGTTAACCGAAAAAATATTTTCAATTTAATACCTTCGGTAAATAGCTCTCAAATTTAATTCGTTTTATCTATATTTGAAAGAACTAATTAAAAATAAAACAGGATACCCTTAAATTATTTTTTAATAAAAAAAAGAATAAAATTTTAAATTCAATATCGGATCCTTATTTTAAAATTCAGATTGATACACCAGCTCCTTTTTATTATATTTTTATAAAGACCAAACGGATTTTCACGAATTGAAATCTTCAATTAAAAACAAAGGGTGCATTTCAAATGCTGATTGAACACAATCCAATTCTTTATTGTAATTTTCCACGTAACCTCTTTTCCCGGTATCATGGTTGCAAATAGTATAAATTCATCTTTTCAATGAAATCAATTCGAATATTACAGGCCGTCCGGCAATTCGGCTACGCATTCCGGTTATTGGTAAAAAACGACCCCATGCGGATGGCCGGGGCTACCGCTTTTTTTACCACATTCGCATTGCCGCCCATTTTATTGATAATGATTCAAATGATGGGTTTGTTATTTAACCGCCGAAGTATCAGCCGGCAATTGTTTGACAGGTTGGGTGATATGGTTGGCAGGGATAGTGTACACCAGCTTATTGGTACGCTTCGGGCTTTCCGGGGCCTTGCCGTTAACTGGCCGATTGCCATCATGGGTTTTATTTTTCTTTTGTTTGTGGCCACCACATTGTTCAAGGTGATCCAGGGTTCCTTTAACCAGTTATGGATGATCAGGAGAACAGGTAAAAACAGTTTTAGAATGGCTATGGGCACAAGGTTAAAATCATTCCTGGTTATCCTGTTTACCGGCCTGTTGTTTATGTCTTCCTTATTCGCTGAAAGTTTGCAATTGATATTTGGTAATTATGTTACAGAACTGATGCCCGGCATTGGAATGCTTTTCAACCGGGCAATATCCGCCATCATTTCGCTCGTTGCGGTTTGGGCATGGTTCACTGTTTTATTCCGCTATCTGCCCGATGGTAAACCTACCTGGAGAGTGGCGGTTACCGGCGCACTGCTTACCAGCCTTCTTTTTAGCCTCGGCAAATATGTGCTGGGCCGGTTGTTGCCCAATAGCCATTTAGGCGTTATTTATGGCACCTCCGCTTCCATTGTGCTGCTGTTGTTATTTGTATTTTATTCCTCCCTGATATTGTATTATGGCGCCGCTTTCACCAGGGTTTGGAGTGTGTATGTTAAACAACCCATTGAGCCGGTTAATAACGCGGTTATTTTTGCCTCTGATGAAGAAGAAAATATTGTATCCTGATGAAGGTAACTACCACCAGTAGCCGCTTTGAAGTATTGAACTTCCCTTCAAAAAAAATCCGGATAAAGGTTAACCAGTTAATTTCGCAATCAACTATTTTTAGTTAAACATGAACCATACCGCCTTTCGATATTTTATAATTAATAAGCCCTATAATATGGTGTCGCAGTTTGTAAGTACGCATCAGGTAGGCTTATTGGGCGACCTGGATTATCATTTCCCGGAGGGCACACATGCCATTGGAAGATTGGATAATAAATCGGAAGGGCTGCTCATTTTAACCACCAATAAAAAAATAACCCGCTTATTGTTTCAAGGTAAAACGCCGCATAAACGAACTTACCTGGTGCAGATAAATAATTTGCTGAGTGAAGAAAACTTGCGCCTTCTGCAAACCGGTATTTCAATACCCATACGCGGAGGACAGGATTACATTACGCCACCCTGCGATGTAACCATAATAGAAAACCCCCAAATATTATATAAACCCGCAACCACGTTAAAACTGTATGGCCCGCATTCCTGGTTACTGATTACATTAACGGAAGGCAGGTTTCACCAGGTACGAAAAATGATGGCAGCGGTTAATCACCGCTGTAAAAGACTGATCCGTGTTTCGATAGAAGGCCTGGCACTTGGTGATCTTCAACCAGGATGTGTCAGGGAAATTAATGAAAGCGATTTCTTCAGGCTGTTGAATATTGGCCCGCCACAATAAGTAATTTTTTCTTTAATCAAAGCTTGCTTTATTTTTCTATAAACTATAAATCAGTTGTCAACCGGTCAATTCCCATGTGACAAAGATGCTTCCTCAATTACAATATCTTTAAATGCTTTATTAGCCTGAATTATTCTTTTTACCTGATGGGCATTATAATCAACAATCAAAGTAAATTTATCCCCATCGCACATAATTATTTTCTTTTTACCCAATCAATTTATTGCGGCACGTTTTTAACATATCAGGTTAAAAAAAACAGTTGATATGAAAAAGTATTTTATTTACCTCCCGTTAATATTCTTGTTTTCCGGCTGTGTCGCAAACAAGGTATTAAGGCAATCTCAGTTAGAAACTTCCAATTTACGGGCAGACAGCACGCAACTGGCGAATCAAATTATTAAGTTGCAGGATAATATGGCGGCGCTTAATAAAAAGATAAATAACCTGAGCAATCAAAACTCACAGTTGGGGGAACAAACCGCCAACCAGCAAAACCAGTTAACGGAAACCGGTAAAACCTTGCAGCAACAACAGAAAAGTTTACAACAACAACAACAAAGATTACAACAGTTGCAGGCATTACTGGCCCAGCAAAAAAATCAATCGGACCAGCTTAAAAACAAGATGTCGGAAGCATTAAAAGGATTCAATTCAAATGACCTTTCCGTCTTTCAAAAAAACGGGAAAGTATATGTCAGCCTTTCCGAAAATTTATTATTCCCTTCGGGAAGTGCGGTAGTTAATCCCAAAGGCGTTGATGCCTTGTCAAAACTCGCAGCGGTACTTAATTTGAATGGTGATGTGGCTGTTAATATTGAAGGGCATACGGATAGTATCCCTATCCGCTTACGTTTTAAAGACAACTGGGACCTGAGTACAGCCCGTGCCAATTCCATCGTCAGGATATTAGTAAATAATTACAAGGTAGATCCGGTGAGAGTGGTTGCATCAGGCCACAGTTTTTTTGATCCGCTGGAATCAAACGCTACAATAGAAGGAAGGGCAAAAAACAGGAGGACCGAAATCATTCTTTCACCTAAGTTGGATGAAATGTATAAGCTCCTTGAAATGTAATCTTCAATCATTTATTCTTAAAAGCACCAGTTTAACGGCTGGTGTTTTTTTTGTATTTTTAGGGATAGCATCTTTTGAAAAGGTGTCATTCCTAAATAAAAAATCATGAAAAAAGCATTGGTCATAGGCGGCACAGGACTTATCGGCAAACAACTGATTGAGTTGTTGCTTGCCGGTGAAAAGTATATCGTAATTGCATTGGTGAGAAAACCATTATCGCTAACGCATGAAAAATTAATACAGGTCGTTTTTGATTTTGACCATCCTGATAAACAGGCGGTAGTTGCTGACGAAATTTATTGTTGCCTCGGTACTACCATTAAAACCGCTGGCAGCAAGCCCGCTTTTTACAAAGTAGATTATGAATATGTGTTGACTATTGCACAAACGGGTTTTTCCAATGACGCAAAAAAATTCGCATTGGTATCCTCCATGGGCGCCAATAAAAATTCCAATATTTTTTATAGCAAAACAAAAGGGGCAATAGAAGAAGCGGTTACCCGTATTGGATATAACAGTTTATTTATTTTCAGGCCATCCATTTTGCTTGGGCGTCGGACAGAGTTTCGTTTTGGAGAAATGATTGGAAAATTTTTAATGACGGTTTTTGCTTTTGCCATACCCAAAAAATATAAAGCGATTGAAGCAAGGCAGGTTGCAAAAGCGATGATTGCCGGCATGAATTCGGGTAAAACCGGGATACATATCCTGGAGTCGGATAGCATCGCGGCTTTTTAATCCTGATAAAATCCGTGAAGGGGGTGAGGTGGAAAATGATGTAATAAAAAACCTTCATTGCTGAAGGTTTTTCACAGGTAATGATCATGATGAAACATGACGTGGTTTCTTATGCACTAATAGGGTTTCAGAGGCATTGGCAAGGTTTGCACAGGATTGAAATTTTAACTATGTAAAGATGCGGACTAATTTTAAAATAATTTGTAAAAGATCCATCCAGATTTTTGTAGATGAATTTCGGTACAGGTTCCTGCTACTACTTTTCCAAAGAGCTTTTTAATTGACGGCATTTACAATAATAACCTTTGCTGTAATGTGTCACCCGATGTTGTAAACCGCAGGTAACATTAATGCGCCTCAACTTATTGGCAGGTTTCAAAATAAAAAAATCAACTTCCTTAAACCTTAATATGTAGTTACTGTTATTACTAACGCTAACTATTTTCAAGAAAAAAAACCTACAGGCTTACACCTTTTTCATTTCTCTTATTGAGCCAATATCATTGTCATCATCGTCATCATCGTCAGATAAAAAATCTTCATCAAATTCATCATCCTCCCCGTTCATCATATCGTCGTTTAAAACGACAAGGAACAATATTTCTCCGTCACCCGCTCCTCCCTTCAAAAGTTCCAGTTGTTCTATTTCCCATCCCTGTTCAAGCCATTCATTAACGCTATCCACTTCATTAATGGTAAATGGATCTGTTGGATTTTGATTTAGCAGTTGGGTATCTACACTTACCGTAATTAACTTTTGCATAATTGATAATTTTAAAGGTTAAAGTTCAATTTATAAACTAATATTTCAATAAAATCCGGATATTAAATTGTTATTTAAAGGTACTTTAAACCCCCATCAAATGCAAATCATAAAATCAGTTCAATAGAAAAATACCCTTACTAATTCAAATTGATGCAAGGTATTTTCATAATCAAATAAGGTGATAACTTTGTAATTTTCAATCGCAGGTTTATTGAAATATTGTGTGCCATTAAGGCAACCGCAATAAAATAAAAAACAATTTGGTAGCAAAAAAAACGGTATTCGTCGCAGGATTTGGAAAATCAATTCATTTGTTGGAATGTATTACTAATTTGGTGGTATGAAACCAGTATGGTACAATAATAAATGGATTATTGTTTTGATGCATTCCGCGGCATGGGCATTATTATTTTCGCTGCCCGCCCTGCTAAGGCCTTCCTATAATCCAAACGATACCATACACCAGCAGCCGGTAAATGAAACGGCCAATTTTATTATTTCGCGGATCAATGACGCCGTGCTGATTAGTTTTTTTTATTTTAATTCCCTGGTATTGATCCCACTACTATTTTATAAAAAAAGATATTCATTTTATTGCTTTGCCATTATAGTTTGCTTTGCCTGCTTTGTTGCGCAGGGCTGGTTTTTTCGTTCCTATTTTAACCCGGAAGTATTTTTTACCTTCCGGAAACACCTCTTTTTCAGCATATTTATTTTCATGTTTATACTGGCCTGTAGTTTAGCTTACAGGACCATAAGGGACAAAATCATTTCGGACAAAATTGCCAAGGAAAAAGAAAATGAATTTCTTAAAACGGAGCTATCCCTGTTGCGGTCGCAGGTAAGCCCACACTTTATGTTCAATGTGTTAAATAATATGGTGGCGCTGGCCCGAAAGCAATCAGACCAACTGGAGCCTTCATTAATAAAGCTGTCTTCCCTGATGCGTTATATGCTTTACGAAACAGATGAAGAAAAAGTTTCGCTTGAAAAAGAAACCGAATACCTACAGAGTTATATTGACCTTCAGCAACAACGTTTTGGTAAAAAAGTGGTTATCAATGTTGCCATGAACCCCGCGGATAAAATGTACTTCATAGAACCTATGCTGCTGATCCCTTTTGTAGAGAATGCGTTCAAGCACGGCACCGGTATGATAGACCACGCCCGGATAGACATTGAATTAAGTGCCGGTAAAAACATCCTGCAATTTAAAGTTCAAAATAAATACAATCCTACTTCAGAAGAGGTCAAAGATAAAGCCTCGGGAATAGGCCTTGCCAATGTACAAAGAAGGTTGGAATTATTATATAGGGGTGCCCATCAATTATCGGTTAGCAGGGATAAGGAAATATTTACCGTTTCACTTCAAATAAATTTATCCTGATGATACGTTGCATAGCAATAGATGACGAACCGCTTGCACTCGAATTGCTGGAAGATAATATCAGCAAACTACCTTACCTGCACCTGATTGCCAGTTGCGATAATGCTTTGGATGCCATGAAAATAATGGAGCATGAAAAAACAGACCTTATATTTTTGGATATACAAATGCCGGGGCTTACAGGCCTGCAATTTATTCAAAGCATGACTGTAAAACCAATGATCATTTTAATTACGGCTTATGAAAGATTTGCGCTGGAAGGTTTTAATCTGGATGTAACAGATTATTTGTTAAAGCCGGTTTCGCTTGATCGGTTTATGAAGGCCTGTAACAAGGCAAAGGAATTATTTGAATTAAAACAATCCCCCAAAGAAAACACTTTAACCAGCGGCCCGGGATATTTTTTCGTGAATGTGGATTACAGCATGCTCAAGGTTACCACTTCCGATATTGTTTATATTGAAGGCTTAAAGGACTACATTAAAATCCATTTAAAAAGTTCGCAAAAGCCCGTTGTTACCAGGATGCCCATGAAAACAATTGAAGAGTTATTACCCACTTCCGCATTTCTGCGCATCCATAAATCTTACATTATTTCCATTGCCTTCATTACCGCAATCAGAAAATCCAGCTTATTTATTGGCGCTGTTGAATTACCCGTAAGTGACAATTACAGGGATGCCATCAGCCTGCTTATGGGAAAAAAAGGTATTTAATAATAAGGTAATTGAAGAAAGTTATTATCGGGAATCTCCAACCTTAAACCCTCAACTTCAACCTTCAATATTTTTTACCGTACCCATAAACTATTTCCACTTGTCAATAAAAAAAATGTAACCCGTAAACGTTGTTTTCGTCGCAACATTTCACCTGCTTATCTCATTTAGAAAAT
>JAVHOI010000165.1:12347-15286 GCA_036169975.1 Ferruginibacter sp.
CCCGTAAACGTTGTTTTCGTCGCAACATTTCACCTGCTTATCTCATTTAGAAAATACCTGCGGGTTTGCCATTTAGATTTGTATTCAATTAAAAAAAAGATACATGAAAAAGCTTCTGACAATAATTAGCCTGTTCCTTCTGGCAACCGGGCTAAATGCGCAAATGCCGCAGGGTATGCCCTCCGGCGCAAAAACCGCGGTAGGTAATATGGGACATATTTATGGGAAAATATTAGATGCCGAAGGCAAACCCCTTATGGATGCATCGCTGATGCTGATGGAGAAAAAATTTGATCCGGCCAGTAAAAAAACAAAAGAAATTTTATTAAAAGGCCTGATCACTAAAAGCAATGGTGATTTTGATTTTGATCAGCTCCCCATCATGGGCAGCCTTCAATTAAAAATAAGCGCTTCAGGGTATGCCCCTTACAACCTGCCCGTCTCTTTTATGCCAAAAGCCGGAACAACGCCATTGGCTAAACCAACATCGCAGGGTACTGCCGGCATGCCCGGTGGCTCAATGCCTTCATTTGATAAGGATTTTGGAAACATAAAACTAACCATTGACGCAAAACAATTGCAGGGCGTTACCGTTACCTCAAATGTGCCCACAATTAAACTGAATGGCGATAAAAAAATATTTAATGTAGAAAAAAACATCATGAGCGCCGGAGGAACCGGCATTGATGTAATGCGAAACGTGCCGTCGGTAAATGTGGATATTGATGGTAATGTAACCATGCGTAACAGCGCCCCGCAATTATTGGTAGATGGCCGCCCAACTACGCTTACGCTCGACCAGATACCTGCGGATGTAATTGAAAGCGTGGAAGTGATTACCAACCCATCAGCCAAATATGATGCTTCGGGTGGTGGCGCGGGGATATTGAATATTGTATTAAAGAAAAATAAAAAATCAGGTTACAACGGAAATGTAAGAGCTGGGGTAACCAAACTTGGCGCCATCAACGGCGGGTTGGATTTTAATGTCCGTCAAAACAAATTCAATATTAGTGCCGCCGTAAATGTAAATCAGATGAAGAGCCGTACAGGCGGAACAACCAACCGGCTAAATCTGCTGGATACCCCGCAAACCTCCATATTTCAAAACAATTATAATAAAACATCAGGTGGCTTTGTTTTTGGAAAAATAGGCGTTGATTATTTTGTAACCAACAGAAGTACCCTGTCTTTATCCGCGATAAAAGTGCATGGTGAATTTAACCCGGATGAAACCATTGATATAGCCACGGATAGTTTATATTTTACCGGAAAAACAAGCCATACCAGCCAGCGGCTTACTACCGGCCACCGTGAGTTTAATGGCCAGGGATTAGTGTTTGGCTTTAAACAACTTTTTCCAAAGGATGGCGAAGAGTTTACTGTTGATGCCAATTATTTTGGAGGAAAAATGATTAACAACTCCTTCTTTACCACTCAATATTTCGCGAATAATTCAGGCATAACCACTGCCAGCGATATACAAAAAGCGACTGGGTTTGGAACTGATAAAAACATTGTGATACAATCGGATTTTGTACTGCCGTTTTCAAAAATATCCAAATTGGAAACTGGTGTAAAAACCGCTATCCGCAGTCGGCTGAACAACAACAACAACTACGTGTATGATGGTAACCTGCAGGATTATGTAGTAATCCCATCCGCAGTAAGTAATTATAAAAACACGGATAATGTTTACGCAGGTTACGCTACATTCAGCAGTGGCATAAAAGACTTTACCTATAAGCTTGGCGTGCGTGCGGAAAGCTCCAGCTATAACGGGGAACTACTTAATACAGGTGATAAATTTTCAAATAAATATGCGATAAGTTTATTTCCTTCCATTTTTCTTAGCCAGAAACTAAACAACAAACAGGATCTGCAGTTGAGTTTTACCCGTCGCATCAACAGGCCCAATTTTTTTCAACTGATCCCTTATACGGATTATACCGATAAGCTAAATATTACTAAAGGCAACCCTAACCTGAAACCTGAATTTACGCAGTCGCTTGAGGTATCTTATTTAAAAACATTTATTGGTAATAATACGTTACTTGGTTCGGTATATTACAAACACACCGACAATTTAATAACAAGGTACCTAAGCCAGGAAATAAACCCGATAACAGGAAATACCGATTTATTGAATACCTATATCAATGCCAATTCAAGTTATGCGACGGGAGCCGAAGTTACCGCTCAAAACTTTTTGAACAAATGGTGGGACATCAGTACCAATATCAATGTTTACAATTCTAAAGTGAATACAACCAATATCAGCAACAGTACATCACAAAATGCGATGTGGAGCATGTTTGGAAAATTCAACAGTAATTTTAAACTGCCTTCAAACTTCGCCATCCAGTTTACCACTACCTACCAATCAAAAACCAACCTTCCGGTTAATAACAACCCCGGAATGGGTGGCCCGCCAATGATGCAGAGCCAGAGCGCCTCACAGGGTTTCATTAAATCATCCTGGGGTATGGATCTTGCGGTAAAGAAAAACTTCCTGAAAAATAATGCGGCATCCGTTTCTCTCAGCATCAACGATATTTTCAGGACAAGGATCAACAGCCAGTATTCATCCAGCAATTATTTTACCCAGGATTACAACAGGCTGCGTGACCCGCAAATGGTGAGGCTGAATTTATCTTATCGTTTTGGTAAAATTGATGCTTCCTTATTCAAAAGAAAAAGTACCAGGGGAGAACAAAATGCTACGGAAGGGATTCAGCAATAGTATTGGCTTCATGAGCTGCCACAAATAAATCTATTATTACAACAATTAAAAACAAGCGCCTTCTCCGGAAGGCTTTTGTTATTTAATCAACCTTTGTATTCAAAATTCCGTTATTGTTGCAATATGCAGGTAACCTTTACAATTATCCGTTATCCAAAAAGATATATTTATTTTGCCCTATTGGCCATGGCTGTAC
>JAVHOI010000166.1:0-3276 GCA_036169975.1 Ferruginibacter sp.
TGGTTTTAGCGGGCAAATGAGTGTATATGGATTGCCAAGCGGAAGACTGCTGAATGTAGTCCCGATCTTTTCTGTTAATCCTGAAAATGGATATGGCTATTCAGAAGAAACAAAGCCTATGCTAAACACATCACATGGTTTTGTTCCCTGGGATGACCAGCATCATTTGGATCTTTCCCAAACCAATGGTGAAATTGATGGCCGCTGGATATTTGCCAACGCCAACAATACGCCACGTGTAGCAAGGGTTGACCTGTCAACTTTTCATACCGCCGAAATCATTGAACTGCCCAACAGTGCAGGAAACCACAGTTCGCCATTCATTACCGAAAACACCGAATATATTGTTGCGGGTACCAGGTTTAGCGTTCCTCCTGATGATAAGAATGGTGATGTGCCCATCAACACTTACAAGCAAAATTTTAAAGGAACCATCAGTTTTATCAGTGTAGATAAAAATAATGGAAACATGGATATTGCTTTTCAATTGCAATGCCCGGGCGTAAATTTCGATTTAAGCCATGCAGGAAAAGGTAAATCACATGGATGGTTTTTCT
Source organism: Ferruginibacter sp. (assembly GCA_036169975.1). Classification (GTDB taxonomy): domain Bacteria; phylum Bacteroidota; class Bacteroidia; order Chitinophagales; family Chitinophagaceae; genus Ferruginibacter. The sequence continues at coordinate 558 of JAVHOI010000166.1, forward strand.
TTAGTTGCTATAATACCGAACAGGCCAATACATTATTGGAAGTAAATGCCTCGAAGCGTGATAAGGATTTTATCATGGCGGTAAACTGGAAGAAAGCGGAAGAATTAATTAAGGCAGGAAAAGGACGTAAACAGGCAGTAAAATATGCAAGTAACCGCTATGATGAGAAAACGCACACGGCAACATCTGCCATTAAAACTGAGGTAACTGTAATGGATGTTAAAGATTTTCCAGGATTGGTTTATTTTATCCCATGTCCTAAATCACCACATGGCTGCGATGTAGATCCATCAGGCGAATACATTGTAGGCAGTGGAAAATTGGCTGCCTTAATTCCTGTATTTAGTTTTGATAAAATTCAGAAGGCAATTGCTGATAAAGCCTTTGAAGGGGATTACGAAGGTATCCCTGTAATTAAATATGATGCCGCTTTATATGGCGAGGTAAAAAAACCAGGCCTTGGCCCGTTACACACCGAGTTTGATGAAAAAGGTAACGCTTATACCACCATGTTTGTATCAAGTGAAGTGGTAAAATGGAGTGTCAAGGATTTAAAGGTATTGGACAGGGTACCAACCTATTATTCTCCCGGCCATTTAATGGTGATTGGTGGAGATACAAGAAAACCAACAGGCAAATATTTGGTCGCATATAATAAAATCACAAAAGACCGTTTCTTACCAACAGGCCCTGAGTTAGCCCAGGCTGCACAATTATTTGATATTAGTGGAGACAAAATGAAATTGATATTAGACTATCCTACCATTGGTGAACCGCACTATGCCCAGGCAGTTGCCGCCAGTGTTATCCGGGATAAATCTGTTAAGTTCTTTAAGATTGAAGACAATAGCAATGCCTTTGTATCTAAAGGTGAAGGCGCGACAAAGGTTGTACGGGAAGGAAACAAAGTGAATGTGTACATGACTGCTATCCGGTCCCATCTTACACCGGATAATATTGAAGGTATTAAGATGGGCGATGAAGTTTACTTTCATTTAACTAATATAGAACAGGATTGGGATGTGCCGCATGGCTTTGCGGTTAAGGGGGCGACAACGGGCGAATTGTTGATTATGCCCGGCGAAACCGCTACCTTAAAATGGGTACCGGACAGGGTAGGGATATTCCCTTTTTATTGTACTGATTTCTGTAGCGCTTTGCACCAGGAAATGTCAGGTTACGCCAGGGTATCATCGGCTGGTAGCAGCGTACCAATAAGCTTTAGTACAGGTACCAATATGCCAAAAGTGGATAGTGCGGCTAAGAAATAATATTTAAGGAAGAGGGATATGAAATGCAGTGGTAGCGCTTACTATCGCAAATTTTGTATCTCTCTTTTTATTTCAATTTATTTTCATGAAAAATAATAAAATCACTTTGGTGTCCAGGGCCTTGCTTTTTATATGCGGGCTTGGCCTGCTGGCTGTTTTATTTACGCCCATCTGGCGGATAGATTTACAGGCGCCTCAATATCCGGAAGGTTTAAGGATGTTTATTTATGCCAATAAATTAGCGGGTGATGTTAATATTATCAACGGGCTAAACCATTATATTGGCATGAAAACCCTGCATGATTTCGATTTTGTTGAGTTTAAGATATTATCCGGTATCATAATATTTTTTGCCGTTCTTTTTACAATTGTAGCCATTGTAGCGAAAAGAAAATGGTTGTATGTTTTATGTTTTCTCTTTGTGGCCTTTGGTATTTTGGCAATGGTTGACTTCTGGAGATGGGAATATGATTACGGGCATAATTTGAATCCTGATGCCGCCATCATCGTACCGGGCATGGCCTATCAGCCACCTTTGATTGGATTTAAACAATTACTGAATTTTGGCGCTTATTCGATGCCGGATATTGGCGGATGGATTTTTGTTGCGGTTGGCGCAATTCTGTTGGGCACGGTAATTATTGAATGGAGAAAGGGGCGGAAAAGTTTTATACATGCCAACACGCTGCCTTTAGCCATTTTTGGATTATTAACATTATCGCTTGGTGGTTGTAATACTGATCCACAGCCACTCCGCATTGGACAGGATAATTGCGATAATTGTAAAATGACGATCAGCGATAACAGGTTTGGAGCGGAAATAGTTACTAAAAAAAGTAAAGTTTATAAATTTGATGATGAACATTGTATTGTCGCTTTTTTAAATTCAAAAAAAATTACCCGACAGGAAATCGCCGGGATATATTTTACGGATTTTACAAGTCCCCATCAGTTGATAAATGTAGAGAATGCTTTTTTTTTGCAAAGCCCCAATTTTAAAAGCCCTATGAATGGGAATATCGCCGCCTTTAGTAATGAAGACAGCCTGATCCATATATTACCCCAATTTTCCGGTAACAAAATCAGTTGGGAGGACATGCAGAAATGAGGGTGCCGGTTTTTATAGTATCCTTATTTTTTTATTATGCGGCATCGGCAAAAACAATACATGTTGGAGCAAACCGCCTATATAAAAATATAACGACTGGCCTTAATGCCGCTCTGCCAGGCGATATCCTGTTGGTGGACGCCGGCCATTATAAGGAGAAAAACCTGGTTATCAAAAAAAGTATTGTGCTTAAAGGAATAAATTTCCCGGTATTGGATGGCGAAAAAAAATATGAAATTATTTCGATCAGAGCCAATGGGGTAGTGGTGGATGGTTTTAGGATAGTACATTCAGGTATTTCAAGCCTGGAAGATTTGAGTGGTATAAAAATTTATGACAG
>JAVHOI010000167.1:0-3261 GCA_036169975.1 Ferruginibacter sp.
GGTCAATCCCTTCATCATTGAAAAGCATTTTTTTACTGTTGGCCAACCCCACTACATTTATTTTTAAACGCAGTTTTTCCTGAAGGAACTTTTGTTGTTTCCGGATCTGAGCTACCAATTTACTGCCCACATTACCTACCCCGGCAATAAATAAATTCACTTCTTTATATACGGTTTCAAAAAACTCTTCATGCAAAACATTGATCGCTTTTTTTACATCATGGGTAGAGATTACCGCGGAAATATTTCTTTCCGAAGAGCCCTGTGCAATGGCTCTTACATTTACACCATTGCGCCCCAGGTTGCCAAACATTTTTCCACTGATGCCGGGATGGCTTTTCATGTTATCGCCCACCAATGCTACAATCGCCAGTTCCTTTTCTACTATGATCGGATCTACTTTTTTAGTTTCTATTTCATAAGCGAAAGCGGCATCAATCGCAAGTTTGGCCTCATCCGCATTTACCGCGTCAATACCTACACAAATGGAATGCTCGGATGAGCTTTGTGTAATAAGGATCACATTTATTTTTTTTATGGAAAGCGCTTCGAATAATCTTTTTGAAAAACCGGGGATACCCACCATGCCACTGCCTTCAAGGCTTAACAGGGATATGCTGTTGATGCTCGAAATCCCGCGGATACTGCTTCCGTTTAAAGTACTTTCTTTTTGAATAACCGTACCCCTGTCCTGCGGGGCGAAAGTATTTTTAATCCAGGTAGGGATACCCATGCTTCTTACCGGTTGTATGGTTGGTGGATAAATTACTTTAGCCCCAAAATGCGAAAGTTCCATAGCCTCCTGGTAAGAAATATGTGAAATGATTTTTACGTTATTCACTAACCTTGGATCCGCCGTCATCATTCCCGAAACATCCGTCCATATTTCCAGCACACAGGCATTTACCGCGGCGGCGATTATGGCGGCGGTATAATCGGATCCTCCCCTTCCTAATGTGGTGTTGGCGCCATTGGCATCAGATGAAATAAAACCTGGTAAAATAAATAAGTTTGAAGCTGACCCTGAAAAATAACCGTTTACTTTTTTATTGGTGGTTGCAAAGTCCACAACCGCTGCGCCAAAGCTGGAATCGGTAATAATAATTTCTCTGGAATCTTTCCACTCGCTGCCGGAAGTTTCGGATTTAAATCCCGCCGCGATGATTTGTGAAGATAAAATTTCGCCATAACTCAATATCCTGTCTTTGGTACGATCTGATAATTCTCCCAACAAAAAAATACCATTACAGATATCTTCAATTTCATTGCACAATGTTTTTACCAAACTTAGCACCCTGCTTTGCTGCGTTAATGGAATCAGGTCCTTTACTGTTTGCAGGTGGCGTTGTTCCGCCTCCAATAATTTTTCCTTATAAGCTTCTTTCCCTTCTGAAGCCAGTTCACTGCATTGTAATAAAATATCCGTAATGCCCCCCAGTGCGGATACAACTACAATCGTTTTATCTTTTTTTATTTTTTCGTTTACAATGGCAATTACCTTGTTTATATTTTCCGCGTTCCTGACCGAACTCCCTCCAAACTTTAAAACCTGCATGATTGTTTATTTGTGTGTAAATGTAAAAAGTAAATATCAATATTATTTCCCCTGAAAAAAAGCCCGTAGCCCAATGATAATATGTATTTGAATAACCCTTAACGGGTGATAGTGGACGTAACTGTAATAGTGGTGCGGATAACTGATGCGGCTATAAGAATGTTGCGGGGGATAATTTTTAAATTCACTTGTACCACTTTTATTCGTGCAAATTAGGTAATTATTTGCAACAGCCGTGATAGATTTGAAAATTTTAAAGTATTTTCATGCTTTTCTGATATTGCTGCCAGCATTATTAACTTTTATTAAAAAATATTGAATATGGATCACCAGTCAACCCGGGGATTGCAGCATTTTAAAAATTTGATCGGTATCAAGTTTCAATTGTACAATAGCCTCTTTACTTCCCTGCCTTTTCACCGTATTGAAAAAACAGGTATCCTCTTATCGCTCCTGCTTAATAATTGCGAAGAAGGCTATAAGAAAAAACAAAGCCCGGCGGAAATCATTGAAGATTTTTTTTCAAAACACACCACCTACCGGTTACCACAGGAAAGGCTGGATCTGCTGTTTCGTTTTATTCAATATATAGAACGGCAGGTTGTATTATTCGATGCCCTTGAAGATGCAGGTTTTAAACAGGTGCATGACCTTAACGGAATTGGTACTTTAAAGCACCTCGAAAGCAAGGTGATAGAAAATAATAAGCAGGAACAATTAAAGCATAAGCTTGAAAACTTCGCGATAAGGCTGGTACTAACAGCACACCCTACCCAGTTTTATCCGGGTACTGTTTTAGGCATTATCAACGACCTCTCCAATGCCCTGGCGGATAACGATGCGGTTCAAATCAATATGTATCTGCAGCAACTGGGCAAAACTCCTTTCTTTAAAAAACAACAACCCACGCCTTATGATGAGGCCATGAACCTGATATGGTACCTGGAAAATATTTTTTACACTGCTGCCGGTAGGATTATTTCCTTTTTAAAAAACCAGTTCCCCGATGCTATTGACGATAAGAACCCGATTATCACGATGGGGTTTTGGCCGGGAGGTGACCGTGATGGCAATCCTTTCGTAAAGGCCCCTACAACTTTGAAGGTAGCGGATGCTTTAAGGGGCAGTATCATAAAATCCTATTATCTCGAAATAAGAAGGATAAGGCGGCGCCTCACTTTTGAGGGCGTAGAATCCATTTTAATGGAACTGGAAAAAGATATGTACAATAATATTTTTATCCCCGGGCAACGGACACATTTACTTAAACAGGATATTTTAGATTCGCTTAATAAGATAAAAGAGATATTGATTTACAAACACAATGGCCTGTTCCTGCATTTGGTGAATAACCTGATCAATAAAGTAAATGTTTTCGGGCTGCATTTCGCCTCGCTTGATATCAGACAGGAAAGTAATATCCACAGTGACGTACTGGCTGATATCGCTGCAAAAAAAAATACACTGCCTTCAAATTATCCAAGCCTTTCAGCGGATGAAAAAATAAAATTACTTACAAATATAACCCAAACGGTAAACGGGGATAATTATGAAAATGAATTAACCACTGATACCATCGCCACCATAAAAGCCATTCAAACCATCCAGGATTTTAATGGCGAATTGGGCTGTAACAGGTATATCATAAGCCAATGCAACAGCGCACTGAATGTGCTTGAAGTATATGGGTTGTTTCAGTTGTGCGG
>JAVHOI010000168.1:0-12619 GCA_036169975.1 Ferruginibacter sp.
TATTGAGATGAAATAAACAGGAAGTGCATATAGGCTGAATTTGTTAATGTATTTTAATGAGTTTGAATTTATAGATAATTTTCAAATTGAAAAATGAAGCAACCTAACTGGCAAATCAGGCATAAAATTAATTAACGGCAATTTGCGGCACCAGGTATTATTAATTGATTCTGCTTGTTGAAGAAGAATAAAAAATAACCTTTTAATTATAATGCCAGTAAAATAACAGCGCACATTTTACGTTTATTAATAAGCCCTTAGATAAAAGACACTTGTGCTTGGTAAACAAGATGTTTTCTTTGGGGGTTACAGAACCGATTTAGGTTCGTAAACAAAGGCCCGATTTCTATCGGGCTTTTTGTATGCACATGGGTGTTAATAATATTTGGAGGTTGACCAATTTCCCGGGATTTGCCAATTGACCCAAAAGCATACACATTAACTGGTGCCAGATAGTGATATGTAGGACTTTGTAGTTCCCACCAAACTTTTTTACACATTTGATAAAATCGTTTACAGGAAGAAACGTAATGACTTGGGCAAACAAATATTTCCCTTTATTCATAAGGCAATGTATGACCAGTTGGCATCCCGGGAAAATACACTTTTTGCTCAAATTGTTTGAATTCAAAAATTACATGAAACTCTTATCTATCAATATTTTCAAAGAACTTATTTTTATAACATGAGGACGGTAGTGTTAAAATATATTAGTTAAACGGGTTACCGGATCTGCCTGAATCTGCCTAAGAAATTGAAATTGAAAAAAAAATGAATGAAAGTATTGTTGGCGTTGGTGAGATCATTGGACTAAACAAATAAAGGGATAATGCGGAATGAGAGAAGTGATTAGTGATAAATAAAAAATGAATGATGGATGGATGATCAAAATTCGATATTTAAAAAGTGCTTCCTTTTTACTGTTAACCATCAATCATAATATTAATTTTCCACTTCTTTTGTCAGGTATTTTAATTGTTCCTCTTTCAGGATAGCGATATTTTTATTGTTAATTGCGATTATCCCATCCCGGATAAATTCATTCAATATCCTGAAAACGGTTTCATAAGTGGTACCGGTATAGGATGCAAGGTCATGCCGGCTTAAAATTATATTAATGGTTCCATCTGATGTAACGCCAAATTTATTTTTCAGGGAAAGCAGGGAATAGGCAACCCTGCCTTTTACCTGCATGTGTGCCAGGTTGCCCATTTTTCTTTCCGACCGTTGTAATTCTTCCGCATAAAACATCAATAACCTTATGGTAAAATCATTATTTATCCTGAGGGTTGTTTTAAAAAAATCCAGGTCAATAAAGCATACCGTTGTTGATTCAAGTGCGGTACCGGAAACAGGATAAATTATTTTACTTCCTAAGCCCCTGTGTCCTATTATATCTCCATTTTTGGCAAATCGTATGATCAGCTCTTTTTCCTTCCCCCATTTTTTATGCACTTTTACCGTGCCGGTATAAACAAAATAAATACCCTTTACCTCATCGCCTTCTTTAAAGATTAGTTCGCCCTTTTTAAATTGGAATGTTTTTTTATTGGCGTCAATTGCGGGCAACCATTCCGGTAAGCATAGTTTGCACAAAAAGCAACTCTGGAGATCGCAATTTTTTTTGTTTTTCTTCATAGCGGCGATTGTTTTAATTGCTTTTAGGTTAATTAATTCCGGGTCTCCTGGCCCGGCACCTACTAGAGAAAGGGTTGATGTACGCATATTTTAAGTATTAAAAATATAAATATTTAAAAAATTATTCACAAATATACTTTTAATTGAGATAATGTCCTTAATTTTATGATATAAATAATACATAATAAGTAAAATAAAGTTCATAATACTTGTTAAATATTAAATGTAAATAATAATAATACGATAATTGCTTGCTATTTATTACTCACCTAATAAATTTAATTACATGAAAATAGTAATTATCGGGAATGGGATGGTTGGATATAAGTTTTGCGAAAAACTTTTATCAAAAACCAAAGAAGTAGAATTAATTGTATTCGGGGAGGAAATTCGGCCTGCTTATGACCGGGTACATTTAAGCGGATTTTTTGCAGGTAAAACGGCTGATGATCTTACACTTGCCTCTATGGATTGGTATCAGGATAATAACATCCGGCTTCACCTTGGAGACCCTGTCAAAAGTATCGACCGCCTTGCCAAAACAGTTCATTCACACAAAGATATTATTGAATCTTATGATTACCTGGTAATTGCGACAGGTTCTGCTGCATTTGTTCCACCCATTCCCGGTGTGGACAAGCAAGGCGTATTTATTTATAGAACTATTGAAGACCTGGAAATGATGAAGGCTCATGCCCGTAAAGCTAAAACAGGCGCTGTAATTGGTGGCGGATTGTTAGGGCTTGAAGCTGCCAAAGCCATGCTGGATCTTGGCATATCCAATACACAGGTGATTGAATTTGCTCCCCGCCTGATGCCCCGTCAGATTGATGATGCCGGCTCTGCTATTTTAAAAAATAAATTGGAAATGCTAGGTCTGAAAATTCATACCAGCAAAAATACAAGCCGGATATTGGGTGATGAATATATTACCGGCATGCGGTTTTCCGATGATACAACTATTGATGTTGATATGCTGGTAATTTCCGCAGGCATAAAACCAAGGGATGAACTTGCAAAACATTGTGGATTGGAAACAGGATCCCGCGGTGGAATAGTAGTAAATGAAAAATTACAAACCAGCGACCCAAACATATTTGCCATTGGTGAATGCGCATTATACAAGGATATGATTTATGGCCTTGTTGCTCCGGGTTATGAAATGGCCGATGTAGTGGTGAAGAACTTAGTAGCCCTCTTGCCCCCCGAAGGGAAGGGCTTTGAGCCTTCAAATTTGGTGGAATTTAATAATACCACTGATTCTTTTTTACAATTTTCTGTAGTAAGAGCAGCAATGAACACTGCCATAGAGAGTTCCGGGAACCACCCTTCGGGGGACAGGGGGGCTATTTTTACCGGCTTCGATATGAGTACAAAACTGAAACTGATTGGAATTGATGTTGCCAGTTTTGGAGATCCGTTTATTCATGGCGACAATATCCGGACTGTAGTATTTGAAGATTCCATGAAAGGTGTATATAAGCGGATCAATATTTCTGCTGATGGAAAAGAATTGCTGGGTGGTGTATTGGTAGGTGATGCGGAGCAATATAATTTGCTGTTGCAAACCTGTAAAAACAAAGTGGTTTTGCCACCTAACCCCGAAGAAGTGATATTGGGTTCAAGGGGTGGAGAAGGAGATACAGGCCCTGGTGTGCAGGGCCTTCCCGATGATGCAATGATTTGCAGTTGCGAAAGTGTAAGCAAGGGGGATATCTGCAAAGCCGTATCAGAGCTGGGTTGCGAAACAATGGAGGCTGTAAGGAAATGTACCAAAGCCGGCACCGGTTGTGGTGGGTGCATGCCAATGGTAAAAGACCTGATGCTGTTTACCATGAAGTCGCAGGGGAAATATGTACGCAATGTATTGTGCGAACATTTCAATTATAGCCGGCAGGAAATGTTTGACCTGGTGAAATTGCATGAATTAAAATCTTATGACGAAGTGTTGGATAAATTGGGCAGTGGCGATGGATGCGAATTGTGCAAACCACCGGTAGCGTCTATCCTTGCCAGTTTGTGGGGAGAAATGATTTTGAAAAAAGGGAATGATACTGCACAGGATAGTAATGACCGGTTCCTGGCCAATATTCAAAAGGGGGGAACCTATTCCGTAGTGCCACGTATTCCCGGTGGCGAAATTACACCGGATAAATTAATCGTGATTGGCCAGGTTGCCAAACAATATCATCTCTATACAAAAATAACAGGTGGACAACGGATAGATATGTTTGGCGCCCATCTGAATGATTTACCTGATATATGGAGCCGGTTGATAGCGGCAGGTTTTGAGAGTGGCCATGCGTATGGGAAATCCTTACGCACCGTAAAAAGCTGCGTTGGCAGTACCTGGTGCCGTTTTGGGCTACACGATAGCGTTAGTTATGCCATCCGTATCGAAGAACGGTACCGGGGGTTGCGTTCGCCCCATAAATTAAAGGGAGGTGTTAGTGGTTGCGTTAGGGAATGTGCCGAAGCCAAAAGCAAAGACTTTGGCATAATCGCCACAGAAAAAGGATGGAACCTTCATGTATGCGGTAATGGAGGAAGCAAACCACAACACGCCCTATTACTGGCCACGGATATTGATGATGAAACCTGCATTAAATACATTGACCGCTTCCTAATGTTTTATATAAAAACCGCCGATACATTAACCAGAACCGCTACCTGGCTCAATAAAATGGATGGTGGCATAGATTACCTGCGTAATGTGGTGGTGAATGACAGCCTTGGTATGGCCGGGCAATGGGAAGCTGAAATGCAGGCCCTGGTAGATTGTTATAAATGCGAATGGAAAGAGGCAGTTGAAAACCCCGAAATAAGAAAGCGCTTTAATCATTTTGTAAACGCTCCGGAAGAAAAAGATCCTTCAGTAAAATTTGAATCAATGCGGGAACAGAAAAAAGTGGCGGATTGGAAATGATTTTCTTTTACAAAATAAAATTATTGTCCGGGCTAAGAGGCAATGTGGTACAGCATTGGCGACTGTCCATCCAGTATTATAATCGGGACTCCGTTCAACAGTTTTTCCCTGTGGAACTTTAGCCTTCTGGTTGATGTCGCTACTGAAAAAAGGAACATCATCCGGTTGGATAGTTTGGGTTTAAATAATATTAACCTGACATTAATAAATATTGTAAACAGTTTATTTTGCTGTGATTGATTATGCAGCGAATGGTTGTTTTTATGTTGCTTACCATTTTTTTTCGATTGCCCGCCTTTTTACGATTGTTTGCTTTTTGCACAGCAATGAATAATTATTCCCTGTTGTTATATGAAAAATGTAACCCGGCGTTCCGGGATATGTATGACGTTTTTAAAAATTATGTCTTATGCTAACTCTAACAGATCAAAAAACATTTACCTGGTTCGCAGCCTGCCACATAATGGATGTTCCTGCTAACGGGGGCGTATGCGTGAAATACGGGGAAACCCAAATCGCCTTGTTTCATTTTGCCCGAAGGGCTGAGTGGTATGCTACTCAAAACGAATGTCCGCACCGCATGCAAATGGCATTGAGCCGTGGCATGATTGGTAGCCAGCAGGATGAACCCAAAGTAGCCTGCCCCTTTCATAAAAAAACTTTTTCGCTGGCAACCGGCGAATGCCTTAGCGGCGATGAATGTAGTATTAAAACCTACCCGGTAAAAGTAGAAGAAGGTAATGTGTTCATTGGAATAGAGGAGTAAAATCAAAAATTGGGAAACACGAATTGGAAAACACGAATTATAAAAATACGTGTTGTTAAAATAAAAAACCCCGGCCGATGTGGAAATTGAACCGGGGTAGATTTCAAATTGATCACAACTTAAAACCAAAAAACAAAACTATGGCTAAAATCTTTAAAAATCACGTTTCCGCTGCGATGATATTTACCATAGCCTTTATCGCAATGGATGCGGAGGGACAGCTTTCATTAACGGGACAAGTACGCACCCGGACTGAATATCGTAATGGATTGGGAACACTGAATTTAAAAACCAGCGAGCCTTCTTTTTTTACTTCCCAGCGGGCCAGGCTTACTTTTAATTACAAAACCAACCGGGTAATTTTTCAAACTTCTTTGCAGGATATCAGGGTTTGGGGCCAGGATGCATCTACCATCAGCTATGCGGATGGCAGTAAACTTGGGGTGCATGAAGCATGGGCCGTAATAGCGCTTGCCAATAAAAAAGATTCCTCTTTTAAAAAATCACCCGTGGATTATTTCGCCGTTAAAATTGGCCGGCAGGAACTAATGTATGATGATAGCCGCCTGCTTGGTAATTTAGACTGGTTGCAACAGGCACGCAGGCACGATGCGATTGTATTTAAATTATTAAATAAAGGATGGCTGGTTGACATTGGGATCGCTTTTAACCAAAATACAGACGCCTTTAATTACAACGGCACCTATTATACACCGGCTAACGTAATGCCTTATGTAAAGGACAGCAGGGGAAATTTGGCAATAACACCTTCGGGCTTTATTCCTTTAAGCAATACGGCCGGCTGGAGTTCCAAGACAGGGGCACCCGCCTTGCAGGCAATGCCTTCTACCAATGGGCTTTACCAGGATTATAAGGCCCTTCAATATTTATACGTTGCAAAATCATTTAATAAAACAAAATTGACCGGTTTGGTTTTGGTGGATCAATTTGGCAAATATATAAATGACTCTGTTCGGAATATTGCGGGTACGGATACCGGTTATATTTATGGAAAGCGCTTTAATCAAAAAGGGGTCAACAGCAGGGTTACCACCGGAATTTTACTGAGCAGTATTTTAGACAGGAAAAAAGCTTTTGCACTAACCGCGGGATTTTATTTTCAAACAGGGAAAGACCGGGATGCCCAAAAACTGAGTGCATATACCTCTACCGTATCGTTGTCGTACAATAAAAATAAAATCGCCTACACTGCAGGATGGGATTATGTTTCAGGCAATGATGCTTTTTCACCATCTTCAACCAATCACCGCTTCGACCCATTATATGGTACCCCGCATAAATTCTGGGGAGGTATGGATTATTTCTACGTGGGTACCGGTTCGCCTGCGGGAGGGTTAAGTGATCTTTTTACAAAAATAAAATATGGCAGTACTAAAAAGCGATTTAAGGCAGCATTGGATTATCATTATTTCAGCCTGGCAAAAAATCAAAAGGATTTAGGTGGCAATGCCATCAAAAAATATTCAGGCAGTGAGTTTGATTTGGTAACAAACTATGCTTTAAATAAAATTACCACGCTGGAATATGGTTTCAGCTTAATGGCTGCTTCAAAAAGTATGGAGTATGCAAAAGGCATCACACCAGGTACGGCCAATCTTACAGGTACCTGGAGTTATCTGATGATCTCAATTAAGCCGGAATTTTTGTTTAATTAATATGATTCATTTTAAAACTATCAACCATTTTAACCATGACAACACTCATAAATAATCAACCACTTGCCAAACTAAATGTGCTTAGTTTTAAAGGCATTCAAATGAAAACCTTCCATATTACCTGGCTTACTTTCTTCGCCTGTTTTTTTGGTTGGTTTGGTCTGGCTCCGTTAATGCCAACCATACGTGCCGACCTGGGTTTAACCAAAGCACAGATAGGCAATACCATTATCGCCGCCGTATCCGCTACTATTTTCGCCCGTTTAATAATCGGTAAATTATGTGACAACTGGGGGCCGCGTAAAACTTATACCGCCTTATTGGTTATCGGGGCGTTTCCGGTAATGTTGGTGGGGTTGGCGCATAGTTATACCTCCTTCCTTTTATTTCGTTTAGCCATCGGTGTTATAGGCGCTTCTTTCGTTATTACCCAGTTTCATACTTCGATAATGTTTGCACCCAATATTAAAGGTACCGCCAACGCCGTTGCTGGTGGATGGGGCAATTTGGGTGGTGGGGTTACCAATATGCTGATGCCGGTAATATTCGCCACCATTGTAGGTTTTGGCTACGCCAAAGCGGAAGCGTGGCGTTACGCGATGATTATACCGGGGATAATGTTATTGGTAATGGCGGTAGTTTATTTCAGGTTTACAAAAGATTCGCCGCAGGGAAATTTCGAAGATATCAACCGTGAGAAAAAAGCGGTTGTAAAAACGGATTGGGGCATACTTACCGACTGGCGGTTATGGTCATTGGCTTTAGCTTATGCCGTATGTTTCGGAATGGAAATTACTTTTGATGGTGTAGCGGCATTGCACTTTACGGACACCTTTCATTTAAGCCAGGGCGCAGCAGGTTTCTGGGCAGGCACTTTTGGTTTCATGAATATTTTTGCCAGGGCCCTCGGTGGAATTTTCGCCGACAAAGTTGGTAATAAATATGGCATGAGGGGCAAAGGGATTTTATTGGCTATCATGTTGTTGCTGGAAGGATGTGGCATACTGCTTTTCGCACTGGCAGGTTCTCTTGAGATGGCGATATTATCAATGGTAACGTTTGCTTTATTTCTTAAAATGGCCAATGGCGCCACGTATGCCATCACCCCGTTTGTAAACGAAAAAAATGTAGGTATGGTGAGTGGCATAGTAGGCGCCGGTGGCAATGTAGGTGGAATGTTGTTTGGGTTTTTATTCAAATCAACTACCATTACTTATTTACAGGCATTTCAATATATAGGTTATGCGGTGATTGGCGTATCGCTGATTGTATTGGTAACAAAATTCGCGGTAGATAGAAAGGCGGAAACTTTTGCTGATGCCAAGTTACAGTTGGCCCCCCTGCCCCCCGAAGGAGGGTTCTGATGCGTTCAATGGTAATAGTTTTTTTTTAAGTAATAGCGCCAGATCAGCCTGCTAATACTACTAAAATACATTGTGGTTTCTTTTGTCCGGGCGAAGAAGGTTTCATGGCAACATCCTTGCGTCGCCCTCTTGTACGAAATACCATTGGGCAACTTTAATTGTGGTATAAATTAAAAAGGCAGCAATATTTTTTAATCAAAAGGGAATGCGGATTCAACAACAAAAAGCAGTTAAGTCCCCCATTGATAAAATGTACAAGAATGCGATCCCGGATAGCGGGCCTGGCTGCCAATAAAGCCTGTCCGACTAAGCCATTCAGGCGGGCTTAATAGAAATTCAATAGTTCGGTACATTAAAATAAAAACGCTACATTATTTTGACTGATCCTAAACATAATACGCTTCGAATAAATTCCCGCTTACCAGCGGGGACAGGGGTGGGCAATTCCACCACCTGCTGCTATTGCGGCGTAGGCTGTGGCATCATTCTACAGAAAGATAAACAGGGCGCCTTAAAAGTGGAAGGCGATCCCGGCCATCCGGTTAATAAAGGGATGCTGTGCAGTAAGGGCATGAACCTGCATTACACGGTAACGGATACCAGTGGCCGCTTATTGTATCCGGAAATGCGTTATGGCAAAAACCAGCCACGGCAAAGGGTCTCATGGGATACGGCACTGGAAAGGACAGCCGCTGTTTTTAAAACACTGATTGAAAAATATGGCCCTGATTCAGTAGCTTTTTATGCCTCGGGGCAATGCCTCACGGAAGAATATTATGTAGTCAATAAACTAATAAAAGGATTTATTGGCAGCAATAATATTGATACCAACTCCAGGCTCTGCATGAGCTCGGCGGTAGTGGGTTATAAAATGAGCCTGGGTGAAGATAGCGTACCGGTGTGCTACGATGACCTTGAACTGGCGGATTGCATTTTTGTTGCCGGTGCCAACCCTGCCTGGTGCCATCCTATTTTATGGCGAAGGATAGAAGCTGCCCGGGAAAAAAATCCGGATTTAAAAATCATCGTAAGTGACCCCCGCAAAACGCAGACCTGCTCTATCGCCAACGTACACCTGCAGTTAAACCCGGGGACAGATATAACCTTGCACCATGCTATTGGAAGGTGCCTGATTGAAGCCGGTGAAATTGATTTTGATTTTCTGCAGGACCATACGGAAGGTTTTGAAAAATACCGGCAAACAGTTTTTGAAAGAACGGTTGGAGAAGCTGCTAATATTTGCGGCATAAAGGAAAGCGATATTAGGTTAGCCGCTTCTTACATTGGCAATGCCAAAGGTTTTATCACCTTATGGACGATGGGACTGAACCAAAGTGTGATTGGGGTAAATAAAAACCTGTCGCTTATTAATTTGAACCTGATTACCGGGCAAATTGGAAAGCCAGGCTCAGGGCCATTTTCATTAACCGGGCAGCCCAATGCGATGGGCGGGCGGGAAGTGGGTGGGCTATGCAATTTATTACCGGCACACCGGGATCTTTCAAATGAGGCAGATAGAATTGAAGTAGAAAAATTTTGGCAAATACCGCTTGGAACTATACAGCCAAAACCAGGGCTAACCGCCACTGAAATGTTTGAAGCCCTGAATGATGGAAAACTAAAAGCCATCTGGATATTATGTACCAATCCACTGATCAGTTTGCCCGATGTACGCACTGCCGAAGCAGGTTTAATGAAAGCTAAATTCGTAGTGGTACAGGATGTAAGCAACAAACCCGAAACATTAAAATACGCGGATGTGGTTTTACCTGCCGCTTCATGGGCGGAGAAGGAAGGTACCATGACGAATGGGGAACGGCGTATCAGTTATTTGAATAAGATCATTGATGCACCTGGCGGGGCGTTACCTGATGCGGAAATTATTTGCCGCTTTGCGCAAAAGATGGGTTTTAAAGGGTTTGATTTTGCTAATATGGCGGAAATATTTGCTGAGCATGCCTCACTAACTGGAGGTACGAATATGGATATCAGCGGATTGGATTATGGCATACTGAAAGAAAAAAAATCCGTACAATGGCCTTATACAAAATCAATGAATGATGATGATTATGGAACTAACGGTTACGGTACGCCCAGGTTATTTACAGATCATAAATTTTGTACGCCAACACAAAAAGCCATCATCCATTCTTTTGCCGATGGAAACCAGAGTACACAACCTGATGCTGGTTTTCCATTGATATTGACTACCGGCCGCATACGCGACCAGTGGCATACCATGAGCAAAACCGGAAAAGTAAATAGGCTAAAACAACATATCAGCGAAGCCTTTCTGGAAATTCATCCGGATGATGCGAAAGAACGGGGCATCAGTGATAACATGCTGGTTGAAATTTCAAGCAGGCAGGGATTGGTAAGGGTTAAAGCCAAATTTTCAACCGACATAAAAAAAGGTGTCGTATTTCTTCCCATGCATTGGGGCAAGATTTTAAATAATGATTTAAACCGGGCCAACAATCTTACCGCTAATGTGGTGGATCCAAAAAGTAAGGAACCCGATTTTAAATTCACTCCGGTACAGGTGAAGCGATATAAAAAGCCGGCACAAAAAATCATTGTTATCGGCGCTGGCGCAGGTGCCTGTGGATTTGTAAAAAGTTACCGTGCTTTAAATGTGGAAGACCAGATTGAAATATTCAGTAAGGAAAATACCCCATTTTACAACCGGGTATTGCTGCCCGATTATATCAGCGGCGCTTTGCCCTGGGATAACCTGGTGAAGATGACGGATAAGGAAGAACGGGGATACGATATCAAATTGCACCGTGGCATAAGTGTTGAAAAAATTGACAGGGAAAACAAAACCGTCACCGATAGCAATGGGCAACTTCATTACTACGATATTTTGATATTAGCCACGGGTAGCCGTGCTGCCATGTTAAGGGATACACCGTCAATGAAAGGTATCTTTTCCATGCGTAGCAGGATGGATGCGGATCGGTTCAAGGATCATGTTGATCCGCAAAAAGGAAAGGTAGTAATTCTTGGTGGCGGCTTATTAGGCATTGAATTGGCCGCATCACTTCGTGAAGTGGGGGTGGAGGTAACCATTGTACAACGTATCTCCAGGTTGATGGACCGCCAGCTTGATCCATTGGGCAGCCAGTTGCTGCATGAAGAATTAGTTGATAAGGGAGTGGATATTTATTACAATGATGAGATTGATCGTTTCCTGGGAAAGGGCCATGTTACGGGCATCCGTTTAAAAAGCGGGTTACTGATCATTTGCCAGGCCATCGTAATTGCCATTGGCACCGTACCAAATATTGAATTAGCCAAAGCTGCCAACATTGAATGTAAGCGAGGCGTGGTGGTAGATGAATATTTGCAAACAAGCGATCCAAATATTTTCGCTATTGGGGAGATCGCGGAGTTCAAAGGATTTTTGTATGGCATTACCGCGGCCGCGGAGCAACAGGCAGCAATTATCGCAAGGTTCCTGAGTGGGGATATTTCAAAATATTATGAAGGCTCGCTGTTGATGAATATTTTGAAAATGCATGGAACGGAGCTTTGTTCATTAGGCCTTGCCGAATGCCCGGATGAACCGGGTTATGAAGAAGTGGTGTTTATTGATAAGGCCAAACGGTATTACAAAAAATGTATCATTCACAATGACCGGTTGGTGGGCGCTATTTTAATTGGCGACAAAAGCGAGTTCCTCGAGTTTCGTGATTTAATACAGGATAAAATAGAGTTAAGCGATAAGCGCCTTCAGTTGTTAAGGAGCGGCAAAATGGCCGAGCCGGTTATAGGAAAATTGGTTTGCAGTTGCAGCGGGGTAGGTGAAGGCAACCTACGAAATAAAATAAATAGTGGATGTACCGACCTGTTGCAATTGTGCCAGTTGACGGGTGCGGGCATGGGGTGTGGTAGTTGCCGCCCGGAAGTTAAAAATATATTGGATAGCGCCGTGAATGATGGTGGTGCAAAAAGCGAAGCCACACCGATAGCAATGAAAAAATTGAGTATTGAAGTTGTTTGAAATATTGATCATGTTGCATAATGTGTAAAAAAGTGATTTATTTTTTTAATGTAACCGGCTGAAGAATTACTATTAAGCATCGTTGTGTTATTTTATCCCGCAATTCGGGACTCCCTTGTACCGCATACCATTGAGGAACATTTATTACTTGGCAGATAGACAGTGTAGCAATGAAAGAATTTAGTATGGAAGTTGTTTGAAATATTGATCATGTTGCATAATGTGTAAAAAAGTGATTTATTT
>JAVHOI010000168.1:12719-13046 GCA_036169975.1 Ferruginibacter sp.
GTACCGCATACCATTGAGGAACATTTATTACTTGGCAGATAGACAGTGTAGCAATAATTTTCGCATAATCAGATGACTAAAAACAGACAATGGTAGCTTAGCTCCTTAGGAGCTTACACTTTGTAGCAATAAAAAGAGTAGTTGTATTTGCGTGCCGTAGGTACGCCCCAATTGCAGACGCCTTGTATGAGGGTTGCTCCTACGGAGCAGTGGCGCTTGTTGTTGTAGTGCTACAAAGAGTTGGCTCCTATGGAGCCGGAGTAAAGGAAGGTAAAAATTTGGCAGGGATTTCCAGGGTCAACCAGGTAGTTAGGTTTAGAAATACGG
>JAVHOI010000168.1:13146-15122 GCA_036169975.1 Ferruginibacter sp.
ACGAAATAACGTATAGTAAAGGAGTATCATCAGGTGGAGCCGGAGTAAAGGAAGGTAAAAATTTGGCAGGGATTTCCAGGGTCAACCAGGTACTTAGGTTTAGAAATACGGGGTGTTCCAATGATTTGCAACACCACGAAATAGCCTCCTTAAAACAATCAACCTTGTAATTTATTTTCTTATAAGGTTTGTACAAGAGCACAATTTTAGCCCTTGTGAAGTATAAAGAATAAGGCTTGATTATTTTTCTTCAATAGCCTGGCTGTCATTTATAAAATATAAAATTATGAGCAGTACATTAATCAAAAACGGTTACCAGTCAACAATTGAGGTGGAACATTTTCAATTTGAAGATGATTTTATGGAAGACAATGTGCGCTGCATTCCAATGGTAGCCAGGTTTAAGCTGGATGCCGCGGGCATTAAATTAAAGTTGGCGGAATGGAGCAGGTTTAGTGTAGAAGAAAGAAATCAATTATCCGTAATGCCATGTTCGGATGAACGGGAGATAATTAAATATGGAAATTATTTGACAAGGTTAATAAGGTTACGCTGCTGTAATGAGCCAACATTTTTTATGGTTGACAAAGAAGCTGCCTGGGCAAACCTGGCTAAGGTGGATGCGTCCTTACAGGCGAAGGCGATGGAATATAACTGGCATGTTTCATTATCACAGTGGAGGTCTTTAACCAACCTGCAACGCTTTGCTTTATTGAAGCTTTACAGGCCAGGGCATGAGAATAGGAATTTTCCAAAAGCCATGAAAGAATTTAACCTTGTATAATTTAAAAAAATGAAATACGCAGTTACAATAAAAATTAATTTTCGTGGTGGCATTATTTCACCCGGTGAATTGTATAATATTTTGATTGCCGCTGATAAAGCTGGTGTCGCCAAAGTTAGTTTTGGTTTGCGCCAGCAGTTGTTGCTTGAAGTGCCCCATGAAAACTATGGAGGATTAGAAGAGCAATTAAACCTGCAGGGTATTTTTTTTGAAGTGGATAAAGATGATTGCCCAAATATCATCAGTTCATATCCTGCCGAAGAAGTTTTTATCACCAACACCTGGTTAAGCGAAGGCGTGTATAAAGACATTTTTGATTTAATGGATTATCAGCCGCGGCTCAAAATAAACATATCCGACAGCAACCAGAGTTTTACGCCAATACTTACCGGCAATATCAATTGGGTGGCTTCGTTACACGCCCAGCATTTCTGGCATTTGTTTATCCGTTTTCCCAAAACTAATATCATTTACGAATGGAAAGAAATGGTTTACACCAATGATGTAGCCCGCCTTAGCAGGCATATCGAGGAATTGATTTTTCTGCACGGGGAACAATTTTATGATAACCCTTCTGCAAAAGGGGAAGACCTGTTTGAATTGGTAAACAGGCAAAATTATATCACCCAAACATCCGGTTCACCGGCTATTTTGCCAACTTTTAATTTGCCATATTATGAAGGATTAAACCGTTACCAGGATAAATACTGGCTGGGTATTTACAGGCGGGATGAATTGTTTTCCATGACATTTTTAAAGGATTTGTGCCGTTTGTGTTTACATACAAAGATCGGGCAATTATGCTCCACTCCCTGGAAAACGATCATCATAAAAAATATAGAAGAAAAGGATAAATTATATTGGAACAACCTGTTGGCCAAACATCAGATCAATGTGCGCCATGCGGCCAACGAACTTAATTTTCAGGTAGAAGATAATTGTAAAGATGGGCTGGAGTTAAAAAATTATTTACTAAAGGGCCTGCATAACGATGATACCCGTACTTATGGAATTTGCATAGGGATTAAAACAAGGAAAAAAAGCGAAGTATTTAGCAGCATATTAATAAGAAAAAGGCCTTTGGTTACCATAGCGGGTATTGGCCTTTTTCCCGTGTATGATATTTTATGCGCCAAAGATTTTAATCCCAACGAAAGGACCGGTTTCATTTACAGCAAAGACAATCCAAAAT
>JAVHOI010000169.1:0-3239 GCA_036169975.1 Ferruginibacter sp.
TACCAAAAGCCAGCGAAATGAAACGGGATATAGGTAGATATCAATTGTGTGAAGGCTTGTTTTACATACCGAATAATGAATTAGCTGATTTTTATGATTTAGTAACTGGCTTTAACCGATTAAAAGAAAATAAACAGCACTCAATGTTTTTATGATGCACTCCATCCACCAAACCATCATCCGCTTTCCCGAAATTAATCTCGAAACCCGCGATGCACACAAACTCCGGGGTTATTTCGGCAATTTATTCCAGGAGCATTCCCCACTGCTGCACAATCATTTGGAAACAGGCGAAAACGTATACCGGTACCCGTTGGTGCAATACAAAGTGCTGGATGGTGTACCCATCCTGGTTGGTTTAAAAGAGGGTGCCGATTTACTGATACAGTTATTTTTAAAAATTAAAGAGTTACAAATTGAACAGCGAACCTATCCGGTTTTTCAAAAGAACATTGAAAGTAAAATAGTAAACATCGGGCTTACGGACGATTTAATTGCATACAGGTTTCAAACGCTTTGGATGGCTTTAAGCCAACAGAACTATAGAGAATATTTAGCGGAGGATGATGTGCAGAAAGCCAAACATCTTAAATCAATTCTTACAGGCAACCTGTTAAGTTTTTTTAAGGCGATGGATTACAGGGCAGATGAAACTGTTATGGTAAATTTAAAAATTATTGCTGAGCGTGAAACACGGTTTAAAAATAATGCCATGCTGGCTTTTGAAGCAGCCTTTGTTACCAACGCCTTGTTACCAGGATTTATTGGATTAGGAAAGTCTGTCGCCAGGGGCTTTGGCAGTATTGTTACGGAAGTTTAATCAATCCTTTAAATTATATACTCATGCAAATATACCTGAATACCTATGGCACTTACCTGCACGTAAAAGACGATATGTTTGAAATAAAAATTCCGGTAAAGGATGAAGAGCCTGCCAAACAATATATCGCGGCACATAAAATATCTTCTATTGTAATGAGTACTTCGGGGGCATTAAGCACGGATGCGGTGATGCTGGCATTAAAAAACAATATTGATATCATATTTACAAAATGGGATGGATACCCGATAGGCCGTATATGGCACAGCAAGCTGGGCAGTACAACCAAAATAAGAAAGCGGCAACTGGAAGCAAGCCTCGGCAGGGAAGCGGTAATATTTACCAAAGTATGGATTGCGGAAAAGATGGCCAATCAACTGGAATTTATTAAAGATTTAAAAAAGCACAGGCCACAGATGGCCGATTTTTTAAATGATAAGATTGTCCGCATTGAAAAACTTATTGAGTCGGTTGGTAAATTGGATGCGGCAAAAATTGAAGGGATCGCTGATACCATTCGTGGGTTGGAAGGAACTGCCGGAAGATTGTATTTTGAAACCATCAACTATGTGCTGCCGGATCAATACCAGTTTAACGGGCGTAGTATGCGTCCGGCAAAAGATGCTTTCAACGCCTTTATAAATTATGGTTTTGGTGTATTGTATTCAAGAATTGAAAAAAGCCTGATGCTTGCCGGCATTGATCCTTATGTAGGGTTTTTGCACCGTGATGATTATGACCAGAAAAGCATGGTATTCGACTTTATAGAGCCATACCGCATTATGGTGGAAACAACGGTATTCCGATTGTTCAGCGCAAAAAAAGTTAATAAAGCCCATACTGATGAAATTACCAATGGCATTACTTTAAATAAAGAAGGAAAGGAATTGCTGATTACCGCTTTAAATGGATATATGGAAAGTGAAACCATACGATATAAAGGGAGAAACCAAACAAGGGCAAACGCCATGCAGCACGACGCCCACACATTCGCCAATGGTTTGATTGGTAAAAAAACGGAAGCACCAACTGATAACGCTGATTAATATATTGTATCATGATAGCCTGGGTAATGTATGATATTGAAATAGACAAATCGAGGTCGAAAGTAGCTAAGCTTTGCAAACAGGCTGGTTTGTACAGGGTGCAGTTTTCGGTATTTTTGGGTACCATTGATGCCAACCAGAAAGATACCCTGCAATTACGGATAGAAGGTTTGATTAACGAAGAAACGGATTCCGTTTATATTTTCCCCATGTCGAAGAGTGAGTTGCAGGCTACGGTATTGCTTGGAAAAGCATTTGATAAAAAATTGGTAACAGATGAAGTAAAGGCATTGTTTTTATGACACTAACGCCATCGCATATTATTGAATTCCTGTATTGTCCGCGGTTCACTTATTTTGAGTATGTGCTGGCCATACCTCAGTATGAAGAGCGGAAATATAAAGTAATGAAGGGCCGTGAAATACACGATGAAAAACTGGAACAAAATAAGGAATACCTGCGCCGCCGTATAGGAGCTGTGGAAAGGTACAACGACCAATATCTTACCAATGATTTGCTAAGGGGCAAAGTGGATGAAGTGCTAAAACTGGAAGACGGATCTATGGCGCCGCTTGACTATAAGTTCGCCCTTTACGAAGACAAAATATATGAAACCTACCGGACCCAATTGTTTTGTTATGCCTGGCTGATTGAAGAACGTTTTGGTTGCGAAGTAAACAGGGGTTATCTGGTTTACACCCGTAGCAATAATAAATTAATTGAAGTACCCATTGCGCCATCTGATAAGCAATTGGTGAGGGAATGCGCAAGGGAAATAGAAATCATTATCAGCCTTAATTTTTTTCCGAAAGCGACCAAATACAAGAAGAGATGCGTAGATTGCACCTACCGGAATATTTGTATTAAATAATGCGTTCCGGGTTTCAATTTATTTTACTGATATGCAAAACAGGGTACAAACCACTGAAACTAAATATGCTGCGCTTACGGAAATAGTAATAGGAAAAGCTATTTTAAGTTCTTTGACATATCGGAAATCTTTAAATAGAGGAATTGAAAACCGGGATAATTTATTGAAGCTTAATAAACTGGTTGAAAAAACGCCTTAAACATCAACATCCATTACAAGAAGGATTGAAACCCTATTCCCGGAATATTTGCCGGTACAGGTTCACCAACTTAAACATCAACATCCATTACAAGAAGGATTGAAACTCACATCATCCAGTGCGGTTATATTATTAATGGCAATCTTAAACATCAACATCCATTACAAGAAGGATTGAAACTTGCCGACTTTGACCAGCGCCTTAGTGGTATTGCAAACTTAAACATCAACATCCATTACAAGAAGGATTGAAACTCGCTATATTCCTTGCGGTAAATGAGGGCCTGGTCATCTTAAACATCAA
>JAVHOI010000170.1:0-15036 GCA_036169975.1 Ferruginibacter sp.
GCAAGGAAGCCACTGAAATAGTGGATCAGTTCATACAGCAATAATTAGTTTAGGGAAGAAAATCATTGATCTTTATTACTTTTACTTTATGGATTGGATAGCGCTATTCGCAATATTGATTTCTTTACTGCTGATTGGTTTTTTTTCGGGCGTGGAGACGGCTTTTGTATCTGCCAATAAATTATCGGTAGAGCTAAGAAAAAAGAAAGGTACTTACAGCGGGAAAGTCTGGGGTGAATTTGCAGATAAGCCCTCCCGGTTTATTGGCACTACCCTAATTGGCTTTAATATCATATTGGTGATTTATGGTTTATTCTGGAGTAGCTTTATGTCTGGGATATGGCATAACAAAATTGGAGATTTTAGCTGGGATATTACAAACCCGTATTTGCACCTTGTCTTAGAAACTTCTGTTTCCGCCATTTGCCTGCTGTTTTTCGAATTCGTTTTTAAGGCATATTTCAGGGCGAAAAACGAAACGATCCTTAGCAGCGGTTTTATTACCTACATCACCCAATTTTTTTTCAAGGCCTTTAGCCGTATTTCCATTATATCTGTAAGTATAGCCGAATGGATCCTGAAATATATTTTTAATGTAAAGCTTAACGAAAAAAAAGAAGTTTTCACAAAAATTGACCTGGAGCAATTCGTGCAGCAAAGCAAAAACCGCGATGAAGAAGACGCGACCGAAATCAATAAAGAGCTTTTTGAAAACGCCCTCACCCTAAGCGACAAAAAAATAAGGGAATGCCTGATACCCAGAAAAGAAATTGACGGGGTGGAGATAAGGACAAATATTGAAACTTTAAAAGACAGGTTCATACAAACCAAACTGAGTAAACTGGTAGTATTTGAAAATAATATTGATACTATTTTGGGCTATGTACATCAGTTAGATTTGTTCAAAAATCCGGCTGATATCCATGCAATCCTGCTGCCCATACCTACCATACCAGAAAGCATGAGCGCTACGGATTTAATGACCAAGTTTAGTAAAGAAAGAAAAAGCATAGCATGGGTGGTGGATGAATTTGGAGGTACCGCCGGCATAGTAACCATGGAAGACCTGCTGGAAGAAATTTTTGGTGAGATAAAAGATGAATATGATACCGAAGAATTAGTGGAAAAACAATTAGCAATCAATGAATATATATTTAGCGGCAGGCTGGAGCTGGATTATATTTCAGAAAAATATAAGCTGAATTTCCCTGACAGTGGGGAAACGGAAACACTCAGCGGTTTTATCATTCAAAACCGAGATGAAATACCCAAGCAAAAGGAAACTTTTACAGTAGGTAATTACCAGTTTGATATCCTAAATGTAACTGATACCAAAATTGAAACTGTAAAGATGAAAGTGCTTAAATAGTTTATTATTAAACGAATTTATTCAGCACTTGCTGCTTAATTCATGTAATCAACAGAGAGCCATCAATTTTTTCAGACCGTTCAAAAAATCATTATTATTGAATGACCATCGCCATTAATTCAACCCATTTTACGAGCTCATCCGGCTATGATTTTTTTGATGATTATTTTTTAGGAATCGCCGCTTCCAAACCGGAGTATCAGTTCATTTTCATAACCCCTTCTGCCGTTAATAAGCATTCAATTAATTTAAAAAATATAATAACCGTAATATCCTTCCCAAAAGCAAACAACGCCCTGATGTGGAAATTCTGGCTTGATTACACATTGCCCGGTATTGTAAGAAAACATAAAGCGGATATACTTATCAATACAGGTGGCGTATGCTCCTTACGCACTAAAATACCGCAATGGCTCTTTATCAGCGACCTGTCCTCTTTAAATTTCCCCCATTTTTTTTCAAAAAAACAAATGAATTTTTTGAGAAAAAATATGCCGGCTTTCCTGAATAAAGCGAAAGTAATTTCAACCCCTACTGATTTTCTAAGTAATGAAATCATGCGGCATTATTCTATTGACAAAGAAAAAATCTTCATATTTCAAATGATTGTGGATGATCTCTATCAACCGGTTGGCTGGAAAGAAAAAGAAGCCATCAGGGAAAAATATGCTGATGGAAAAGAGTATTTTTTATTCAGTGGTGAAATCCATCCAGGGCATAACCTGATGAATTTACTAAAAGCTTTTTCCTTCTTTAAAAAAAGGCAAAAAAGTAATATGCAATTAATTATTACCGCCAAAGCTGTTTCCAAAAACAATTCTTTTATTGAAACTTTTAAAACCTATAAATACCGGAAGGAAGTAAACTTATTAATGGATTTGCATGAAAAGGATTTGGCAAAAATTACCGCTGCCGCTTATGCTTTTTTATATCCCACCTTATATGAAGGTATGGCCACATTACCCTTACGGGCAATTCAATGCGAAGTGCCGGTGATTACTACCAATACCGGCGCAGTAAATGAAATAGCCGGAGATGCTGTACTATATGCGGATCCCGAAAATTTTGAGGATATAGCTGATAAAATGATGCTGCTATTCAAAGATGAAACCCAACGAACAGAACTAATAAAGAGAGGTAAGCTATGCGCTCAAAAAAATAAAAAAGTAAATATGGATGACTTATTCCTTAATTCCATTTTGCGCCTTTTACCTAAAAAGGTACATCAGTCCCCCTGATGGATTTGTATTGGTGAATTTGTAAATTTCAATTAATCCGGCTCCATGCGGTATCTGTTATAAAGATATTATCTTTGCGTTCGTAAATTAGCAAATCAGCTAATTGGCAAATCAGCTAACTAATACATGGTTCAATCTACTATAAAAATTGACGTACTATTAAACCCGAATAAAGTACCTGAGCAAATTACCTGGTCCACTTCGGACAGCGACACCGCCGATAAGGCCCAAAAAGCCAAAGCAATGTGTATTGCTTTTTGGGATGGGGTCGATAAAACCGCAATGCGTATAGACCTTTGGACAAAAGATATGATGATGGACGAAATGGCCGATTTTTATTACCAAATGCTGATGACCATGGCAGATACATTTAAACGTGCCACCCAACAACAGGAACTAAGCGATGATATGAAAAAATTCGCTAAAGCGTTTTTTGATAAATTCAGGTCGGTACAGTTAAAAGCTCAGCAATAAGTACCGGCCGTTCGCAAATTGATAAATAATAATAGTAAAAGCATTTACAATTCAAACCGCTAAACCTGAATTAGCCACCGGGAGTAAGACCCTGCAATTCGCAAAAAGCTGACAACTTTTTATAAACTTTAAATTATAAAAAATTAACAATATGGGTTTAGAACAACAAATAATGGCGGAAATGAAAGTAGCCATGAAAACAAAAAATGAAGCCTTTTTACGCAGTTTGCGTGCCATTAAAGCGGAGATCATCAAAGCAAAAACAGAACCCGGCGCTGGCGGTGAAATAAACGAAGCAACTGAGCAAAAATTTTTACAAAAGATGATGAAACAAAGAAGGGACTCCTTTGAAATTTTTGAAAAACAAGGCCGGAATGATTTGGCGGTCAAAGAAAAGGAAGAGATGGAGGTGATAGAAAAATTTCTTCCAAAACAAATGAGTGAAGCTGAAATAAAAACAGCCGTTTCAAAAATCATTACCGAAACCGGGGCGGCTTCACCTGCGGATATGGGTAAAGTGATGGGCGTTGCGAGTAAGCAATTAGCGGGTTTGGCAGATGGAAAAACGATCAGCAACATCGTAAAAGAATTGTTAGGCAAATAAGCAATTTTATTTTTTGAAGAACGCTTACGCAATACTTATGATAGATATTATTTTTGCCATATTAATTATCCTTGCCATTATAAAAGGCTACCAGAAAGGATTGATTGTAGCGCTTTTTTCAATAATCGCTTTTATTGCCGGGCTGGCTGCCGCTTTAAAATTATCTGCGGAAGTTGCCATGTATTTGCAGCGTAATGGAAATATAACTTCAAAATGGCTGCCGGTTATTTCCTTTGTACTGGTATTTTTATTGGTAGCTTTTTTAGTTCACCTGGGCGGCAAACTTATCGAAAAAACATTTGAAATGGTATTGCTTGGCTGGGCAAACCGGTTGGGCGGAATCCTGCTATATGCCGCATTATATACGATTATCTTTAGTGTATTTTTATTCTACGCCGGCAAAATGAAACTATTTGAAAAAAACACCATGGAGGCATCACAAACCTACCCAATAGTGCAGCCGCTTGGGCCTAAAGTTATTGATGGATTGGGCAAAGCGGTTCCAATGTTCAAGGACACTTTTACCCAACTGGAAGTTTTTTTTGCCAGTGTTTCCAACAAAATTCATCCCTAAATTTGAGGCATTATTTTATTTAATGTAATTTTAGCCCGATTACTTACTTTAGCAAACAGTTATTGACCCGAATTTATTATTAGTTCCAGCAGAATGAGTTACGAAATCAAACAAGAAGGAAAGTTCAAATACATAGAAGAAGGCCACGGCGAACCTCTTATGTTGCTCCATGGTTTATTTGGCGCTTTGAGCAATTTTATGCCACTGATAGAGCATTTCAAAAAAACACACCTGGTGATAGTGCCGATGCTTCCCTTACTGGAACTTGACCTGTTGCATACCTCGGTAGGTGGCCTTCAAAAGTTTGTACAAAAATTTATAGATTATCGTAATTATAATAATATTCATCTGCTTGGAAATTCACTGGGCGGGCATGTGGCCTTGGTACACATATTAAAAAATCCGGAACGCATTAAATCGCTTATATTAACCGGCAGTTCGGGATTGTTCGAAAATGGCATGGGTGATACCTATCCCAAACGGGGCGATAAGAATTATATCCGCAAAAAAACCGAACTTACTTTTTACGATCCCGCCATGGCAACCGATGATTTGGTAAATGAAGTGTTTGAAATTACCAACAACCGTTTGAAAGTAATTAAAATAATCGCCCTGGCCAAAAGCGCTATCCGCAATAACCTGGGAGAAGAACTTAACGAAATAAAACAACCAACCTGCCTGATCTGGGGAAATAATGATACCATAACCCCACCATTCGTTGGTAAAGAATTTAATCGGCTTATCCCGGGCAGCGAGTTGCACTTTATAGATAAATGTGGCCATGCTCCAATGATGGAAGTGCCGGAAGAATTTAACAGCATTTTATCTGCTTTTTTGGCCAAACAGAAAACACCTGCTGCAACAATTTGATAATATTAGTTGTCTTTAATCGTTAACACCTTTGGCGGTTTTAAAATTAGGGCTGTACATACATCTCAAATATTTTAAATGCTTACAGTAGAACTCATCAATAATAATATTCCCCGTCTTCAATTGCAGGACAGTGTTGGCAAAGCTTTGCGGTTGATAAATGATTTCAGGGTTACCCATTTGCCGGTGGTCGCGGACAACAAATACCTGGGATTGATCAGTGAAGAAGATTTGCTTGATGTGGATAAAGAAAAAGGAACCATCGAATTTTTACAGGAAAATTTTATCCCGGTTTCTGTTAAAGAAAATGAGCATTTTCTGAATGCGGTAAAATGCTGTAACCAGTTTGATACTACTATTGTACCAGTTACCAATGAAGAAAAAGAACTGGTGGGAGTAATTACTGTAACCGAACTCCTGAAAGCTTTAGGTGATTTTTCAGGCGCCAATGAAATTGGTGGCATTATCGTAATGGAAATGGAACGTTCACAATTTGCCATTTCCGAAATCAGCCGGATTGTGGAAAGTAATGACGCTACCATTCTTCATCTCAATACCACCATTCAACCTGATACAGGTATGCTCACCGTTTCGCTGCACCTGAATAAAAAAGAAATAGCGGTTATCGTATCCTCTTTTGAAAGATATGAATATGACATCATTTACTATTTTGGTGATGAAAAATTTGAAAATGAAATTCATAATAACTATCGCCATTTAATGAGTTACCTTGATATCTAACGCCTGTAAAATCTTACCGGCAAATCTTACACCTTTATATAAATTATTTTTAAAAGCCTGGCGTGAGGGTTTAGTGTTATATTAATGAGTTTTTTAAAAAAAATATACCTCATTTGTTTACTCCCGGTAATTGCCGCTAATGCTGTTGCCCAAAATGTAGAAGTATCCATACAGCCTGTTGACAATTTATCATTTGCACCCTTCGACTCCTCGGCCAAAGTAGTAGTAAGAAAAATTATTATAGCGGGTAACAACAAGACGAAGGATTATATGATTCTCCGGGAAATACAATTTAAACCCGGGGACTCCCTAATAATAGGTACATTGAACCATACGTTTCAACTTGCAAGCCAACAGGTTTACAACAGTACTTTATTCCATGAAGTTAAAGTTGAACTGGCAATGATTTCCGCTTTCGAAATTGATGTTATAGTTACCGTAATAGAAAGGTGGTATCTTTTTCCTACGCCACAGTTCCAGATCGTGGACCGGAGTTTCAATGAGTGGCTGGTAAGATATAAGGGAAATTTATCAAGGGTAAATTACGGGGTGAAATTTATACATTATAATATTAGCGGCAGGCGTGATCCTATCCGGCTTTACCTGATTAACGGATATACAAAAAATATTTCTTTTTCTTATTCCCAGCCTTATAGCAACCTGGCATTAACGCAGGGTTTTGGATTTGGTGGCGGGTTTTCCCAAAACAGGGAAATAGCCTATAAAACTTCCACTGATAATAAAATTCTTTTTTTTAAGAATAAAGATTTTGTCAAAAAAAATATTTATCTGAACATGAGTTTACGATTACAGAAAGGTATTTTATTCAGGCACATTTTTAATATCGCCTACTCCAGGCTTACGATAAGCGATTCAGTTATATCGGCTGCCTACAATCCAAATTATTTCAATATCAGCGCCACCACACGATCTTTAATTGATCTTTCCTATACTTATCAATATACTAATGTAAACAATATTGATTACCCGTTGAAAGGGTTAACCGGCTATCTTACTTTATCTAAACGGGGGTTTAGTATTTCCGGTGGTACTAATCTTTTTTTTATTGAAGGAGCTTACAATAAATATTGGGCTCACCAAAACAATTGGTTTTCCAGCCTGCAATTTATAGGCAATATTAAGTTGCCATTTGACCAGCCCTATATCAATCAAAGGGCAATAGGTTATGGCAATGCCAATTTACGGGGCTTAGAGTATTATGTTATTGACGGGGTTGCTTTTGGAATTATTAAATCTACTTTAAAAAAGAAACTATTTTCGTTTTCAATTCACATGCCTTTTAAATCCAGGATAATTCCTGCGCTTCCTTTTACCGTATTTGCCAAAACTTATGCGGATGCGGGTTTTGCTTATAATAAAAAGAAATATGATACTAATCTGAATAACCGGTTTTTATATTCGGGGGGGTTTGGCATTGACATTCTTACACTGTATGATATAAATCTGAAGATTGAGTATAGTCTTAATCAATTAGGCCAGCGGGCGTTATTTTTTGAAAGCAGATGATACTTGAAATTACTGAACATTGTTACCTATATTTATATTCAGAAAAAGGGAACAGCGGATTGCAGGGACAACGGCAGGCTTTTTAAAAAAAATTAATACCAGCTCTCCAGCAAAAAAATTATATTCAAACTTAATATGAAAATAGCTATATATAGCCGTGGAATAGAAAATGACCAGCTTAAGGATATGGAGGCTTTTCTACAGGAACTGAAAACCTATAAAGTGGAGCCGGTTTTTTTTCAGGATTTTTTTAACCAGTTTTATTCTGCGGTAAACATGATCGGCAAATACTCCACCTTTAATGCGGCGGAAGACCTGGATGATTCCATTGACTGTGTAATCAGTTTGGGTGGTGATGGCACTTTGCTGGATACCGTAACATTGGTACAGGACAAAGGCATTCCGGTGTTGGGTATAAATTATGGCCGTCTTGGGTTTTTGGCCAATATTGGTAAGGAAGAAATTCATATTGCAATCAAAGCGCTTGCAGAAAGGACTTATGTAACTGATAACCGCACTTTAATACATCTGGATGCTGATATCCCCCTGTTTGATAAAGTACCTTATGGGTTAAATGAGTTTACCATACAAAAAAAAGACTCTTCTTCCATGATAAAAATCCACACTTATTTGAATGGTGAATTTTTAAATACCTATTGGGCCGATGGGCTGATAGTAGCCACGCCAACAGGTTCTACAGGTTATTCATTGAGTTGTAACGGGCCAGTCGTTTTTCCGGATAGCGGTAGTTTCGTCATCACTCCCGTAGCGCCACATAATTTAAATATCCGCCCCATTGTGGTTCCTGATGATAATATAATTTCATTTGAAGTGGAGGGAAGGACCGATTCATTTATTTGCACACTTGATAGCAGAAGGATGAGGGTACCCAAGGAAGCGCAACTGGCTGTAAAAAAAGAAAAGTTCGGGATTAATCTTATCCGTTTAAATGAAAATAATTTTTTGCAAACCCTGCGCAACAAACTTTCGTGGGGGCTGGATAAACGAAATTCAGGATAAAATTATTTTTTGTAAAATAGTTAAACAAATTACAAAAAGCATTTTTCCCTGCAAGAAACTATTAGTTTACCCGTTTTTAAAAAACAAATTATTAATTTACAATTATGAAAAAGTGTTTCCTTTGCCTCCTTATTTTTTCTACAGCCTTTAAATATTCTACCGCTCAGGATGTATATGAGCAATTGGGCGAGTTTGGATTTACCGCCGGGGTGGCTCATTACTTTGGCGATCTCAACACCGGGGCACAGGTCAACAGGCCAAAACCTGCTTTAGGCATTTTTTTTAAAAAGCAATTTAATAATTATCTTGGGGTGCGTGTGAGCGCTCATTATTTACAGGTAGGGTATAGCGATATATACAGTAAATCAGATTTTCAAAAAAGAAGGAATCTCAGCTTCAACTCCGATATTTTTGAACTCGCTATTCAAGGCGATTTTAATTTTTTTAAATTCGTTCCAGGCGATCCATACTATTCCTTCACGCCTTTTGTTACTATTGGGGTTGGCGCATTTAGTTATAATCCTTATGCTTACTACCAGGGTAAAAAAGTATTTTTAAGGGCATTGGCCACCGAAGGCCAGAATATTGGTTATGTTGATCCCAACAATGGTAAAAAGAGAAAACCTTATGGAAGCATGTCAGTGGCCTTTCCAATTGGCGCAGGCATAAAATATAATGTTTCAAATAATGTAAACCTCTCTTTTCAAATTACGCACCGGCTAACACTTACCGATTACCTCGATGATGTAAGTACCACCTACATCGGCAATGATAAATTTTCCTCGCTGAACGGACAACCTTCAATCGCAGGTATTTTGCAGGACAGGAGTTTTGAAACAGGTACACCTATTGGAACAGAAGGCAGGCAACGTGGATTCAGTAAGCAAAAGGACCAGTATATAATTGCGGAAGTTGGCGTTTCATTTAGCATCAGCACTTATAAATGCCCAACTGTTAAGTAATATTTATACCATAAATAATCCTTGCCGGATGTATCCCTGCATTTTTATCTGCCTCCGTGATTGGTATATCCCCCGTTATTAAAAACGCCCCCTTCACGTAATCAGATCCTCACTAGCCACTGCCTGCATTAGAATACTTCACCAAAATGTGTAAGCAAACCAAATTCATCCACATTTTGTTCGTAAAATATAGCTGGTGAATACCTATAATCAGCAAGGTTTGTGCATAAAAGCCAATGTGGCTGCATTGGGTTTAAATGCCCGGCTGTATAATACATTCGGACAGGCATGTAGTCTGATTTTTGTGCTACCATTTCCCTGCTGAAAACTACTATTTCCAATGGATCTCTTTGCCGGATATTGTACTGCCTGTTTGTGGCAGTTACAGCATAATTTTTCAAAGTGGTATCGTTGGTTACTTTCATGTTATTTACCAATGATTTGGCTGTAAACTTTTCAAAACTCTTTTTAGGAAACTCTTTGCCATTAATGGATAGGTGTTCCCACATCAGATGGATGTGATTAGGTATTATTACATAACCATATATTTTTAAAAGTTCCTTTTGCACCAGCCGTTACAAGCTGTTAATGATTATTATTTTGTTTTCATCCGGCTTTAATAAATGCTGCCATTTATTAATCGTGATCCTCCAGAAATAAACCTCATTCAATTCTGTATTTGAATTGTGGTGGCCCTTGTATTTGAAGTCTTTTGCCCGCATTTTTTATGGTGAGGTAATTCATTTCGCTACAGGCCGGTGAGGACTGACCTCGGAGAGTAAAATGTTTCGGCTTGATACCAACCACGGAAGCATGTGCCATTACTCATGCGATAACATTTCCCCTAATCGCTTATTCCAACTAATTTTTATTACTTTTGCCCCCCAAAGTCAGGTTCACCCTGATGGATAATTTTCAGTGAGTATGAGTTTAAAGGATAGTATCAACATGCAAAGGCTTCCCCGCCACATAGCCATTATTATGGATGGTAATGGCAGATGGGCCCAGGAAAAAGGGGAAGACCGCCTTTTTGGCCACCTCCATGGAGTAGAAAGTGTCCGCAATATTGTGGAAGGCTGTGCTGAGTTGGGAATTGAATATCTGACATTATATGCCTTTAGTACAGAAAACTGGGACAGGCCCGCCGATGAAGTAAGCGGACTAATGGAATTATTGGTAACCACTATCCGCAATGAAGTACCAACCCTTAATAAAAATAATATCAGGCTTCATGTAATAGGGGATATGGGGATGCTGCCACTGGCAGCACAGCAGGAATTGAAAGAAGCGCTGGATGAAACCTCCATAAATACAGGGCTGAACCTTGTAATGGCATTAAGTTATAGCAGCCGCTGGGAAATTGTAAATGCGGTAAAAAATATCGCTGTGGATGTAAAAGCCGGGCTGTTGGATACTGAAAGTATATCACAGGAAACGTTTCAGAAATATTTATCTACAGGAATATTTCCTGATCCCGAGTTAATGATACGTACCAGCGGAGAATTTCGCATCAGTAATTTTTTATTGTACCAGCTTGCTTATGCGGAGTTATATTTCACCAATACACGCTGGCCCGATTTTAGAAAAGAAAATTTATATGAGGCCATAGTGGATTTTCAAAACAGGGAAAGAAGGTTTGGAAAGACCGGGGAACAATTGAAGGAAGAAATACCGGAGTTAGAAAAGAAGGGAGTTATTTAAAGTATAAAAGGTAAATTATTATTCCAGGTTTATAATCTGAAATTTCAATTACCGGCAAAAACTTGCCTAAAAAACAGATACCAATTTACGCATGCTTTGTAGCCTCATTCTCCATTGGAACAGGTCATGGTAAGGGGATGTTTAACAAATAGTTTTAATAATAGCAAGTATATTGCCACTCGTAAAAAAAACCAATTGATGCA
The DNA here is from genome assembly GCA_036169975.1 of Ferruginibacter sp. Taxonomy (GTDB): domain Bacteria; phylum Bacteroidota; class Bacteroidia; order Chitinophagales; family Chitinophagaceae; genus Ferruginibacter. The sequence goes on from JAVHOI010000170.1 coordinate 11,284, forward strand.
GAGGATTTACCCGAATTTATTATTGATAGTTATCGCAGTTTTCATTTCCCAGTTTGCATTTGGACAAAACGATACCATACCTGTTTCAGTAAACCCTCAGTTAAATGCAATTTTTGATTCAAAAATTCCAAAACAATACAATTTAGCCGGCATAACTGTAACCGGCTCCAAAGCTTTTGATCAAAACCTAATCATTTCCATATCCGGTTTGGCTATCGGCGACAAGCTTATGATACCAGGTACCGATGCGTTTAGTAAAGCCATTAATAAATTGTGGAAACAAAACTTAGTGGTGGATGTAGAGGTATATTTAACCAAATTGGAAGGGAAAGATCTGTACATTGAAATAGCTATCACAGAAAGGCCAAGGCTGGCAGACTTTAAATTCATTGGCATAAAAAAAGGGGAAAAAGATGATTTAGAAACTAAAGTAGGCTTATCAAAAGACAGGGTGGTAACAGATAACATGAAATTGAGCGCCATTGAAGCTATTGACAAATTTTTTTCAGATAAAGGCTATCGCAACGTAAAGGTGGAAGTAAAAGAACAACCTGCCCCCGCGATGGTAAATGCGGTTACTTTGGTATTTATGGTCACCAAAGGAAATAAGGTAAAAGTGAATGCAATTAATTTTGCCAATAATGATAATATTCGCGACTCGAAGCTTAAAAAACAAATGAAGGGCACCAAAGAACTAACCAGGATGACCCTGTATCCCCCTCCAAACTTTAGCCCTTATGGCGATACCAGCGCCCGCCCAAGCTTTAAGCAATATTTACACGATATGGATTACCTGTCCATTTCAAAAACAAAAGAATTTATTGACCCCTATTTTCGATTTAAATTATTCAGTTCGTCCAAATTCAATCCCAAAAAATATGAAGAAGACAAGGTAAGTGTTTTGGATTATTATAATTCTCAGGGTTTCAGGGATGCCGTAATTGTAGCAGACACTGCCATAAATAATTCAAAAGGAAATATTGATCTACATATAAAGATGAATGAGGGAAGAAAATATTTCTTTGGTAATATTGTGTGGAGAGGGCAGACTAAATATTCGGATTCTATTTTGAATGTAATACTCGGTATTAAAAAAGGGGATATTTACAATTTGGAAATATTAAACAAACGCCTTGGCAAAATACCCTCCGCCGAAGGTGGCGATATCCAAAGCCTGTATATGGATGATGGATATCTTTTCTTTAAAGTAGATCCGGTAGAAACCGCCGTTTACAACGATACCATTGATTTTGAAATACAGATGCAGGAAGGGCCTCAGGCTACTATTGGCAAGATAGAAATTAGCGGAAATGACAAAACAAAAGACTATGTTATCCGTCGTGAATTAAGGACCATACCCGGTGAAAAATTCAGCCGCGCCGAAATAATCCGTACACAAAGGGAACTTGGGCAACTGGGCTTTTTTAACCCGGAAAAAACAACACCAAATGTAGTTCCTCATACTGAAGATGGCACAGTGGATATTACGTGGCAGGTAGAAGAAAAATCAAATGATCAATTGGAATTATCAGCAGGCTTTGGCGGTGGAATTGGTTTAACGGGAACCTTGGGCATCACATTCAATAATTTTTCCATTAATAATATTTTCAACAAAAAAACCTGGGATCCATTACCATCCGGTAGTGGCCAAAAACTGAGTGCGAGGATACAGTCAAATGGCCGGGCCTACAGAACATACAACTTTTCGTTTACAGAACCCTGGCTGGGAGGAAAAAAAAGGAATTCCTTTACGGTTAGTTATTACAATACCAAGCAGTCAAATGCCTATAACCAATATACCGGCCAATATTGCAGGACCTGTGGCGATAGTTCCTATATCAAAATACTTGGTTTGGGGGTGTCATTGGGCAAACAATTAAAATGGCCGGATGATTATTTTTCAATGATATATTCTTTCAATGTACAACAATACAAGCTAAAGAATTACCCGAATATTTTCAAAGGTATAAGCGATGGCATATCCACCAACCTGAGTTTAAAGGTGGCGATAGCAAGAAGTTCAACACAGGGTAATCCGATATTCCCCACCGGCGGTTCCAACTTATTGTTGAGTGGCCAGTTTACTTTACCCTATTCTGCATTAGGCATTACTAAGCCCGGGGATAATCCGTATAAATTTCCGGAATTTCATAAATGGCGTTTTAACGGGGATTTTTATGTACCAATCGGGGTAGCACGTGGTGCGGAAAAAAACAAGCAGTTTATATTAAAAGCTTCCGCTAAATTTGGTTTTATTGGAAAGTATGACAAGAATAAGGAAGTATCTCCATTCGAAAGGTTTCAGTTAGGCGATGCAGGTTTGAATAACAGCTATGCCCTATTGGGATATGATATTATCGCTCACCGGGGTTACCCGATTTATTCCAGTAGTGACCCCAAGATAAATCCGGATAATGTAACACCGGCCGAATATTTCACCATATTTAATAAATATACGCTTGAGTTGCGCTATCCATTCAGCACCAATCCAAGCAGCACCATCTATGGCCTGGCTTTTTTTGAGGCCGCCAATGGCTGGTATAAGTTTAAGGATTACAATCCATTCAAATTGCGCCGTTCCGCAGGTGTGGGTATGCGTTTCTTTTTACCAATGTTCGGTTTACTCGGATTTGACTATGGTTTGGGCTTTGACAGAATTAAACCCGGAGAACCATTAAAAAGCGCCTATAAATTCACCTTTATGCTGGGACAGGAGCCGGAATAAATATATTTACGTTTATTTGTAAAAAAATTATCAGGATGAAAAAGACCTTATTTATTATTACCTTCTTTTTATTGGCTGCGTTCATGGCCAATGCACAGCGGTATGCTGTAATTGATTCCAAATATATTCTTGAAAAATTGACGGAATACAAGGAATCACAAACAAAACTGGATCAGTTTAGCAATCAATGGCAACAGGAAATTGAAAAAAAACAGGCGGATCTTGACAGGATGTATAAAGATTATGATGCCGAATTGGTTATGTTGAGTGATGAACTCAAAAAGAAAAGAGAGGATGAATTGTACAACCGGGAAAAAGAAGTAAGGGACCTTCAAAAAAAGCGTTTTGGATTTGAAGGCGACCTTTTCAAAAAAAGGCAGGAATTGATAAAACCTATACAGGATAAGGTTTATATAGCCATCCAAAAATTAGCCATAGAAAGATCTTATGATTTTATTTTGGATAAAAGTGAAGGAATTACCGTTATATTTGCCGACCCTAAACTTGACAGAAGCGATGAGGTTTTAAAATTTTTGGGGGTTAAATAAATCACAGCCAGGTATGCGCAGAAAGCGGATACTTTAATAAAACAAACTATAAACAAATAAACATTAAAAAAACAATGAAAAATCTAATCGTAGCAGTGGTATTTGGAATTTCAATATTCGGAATAACCGGAACCTCGTTTTCGCAAAACAAAATTGGCTATATCAGCACGGAAGAATTGATTGGTTTAATGCCTGAAGCAGAAAAAGCCAATACGGAATTACAGGAATACCAGGCAGCACTTCAACAACAGCAATCATCCTATTACAAAGAATTAAATGAATTGGATAGCTTATTCGCCAAAGATTCCGCCACAATGAGCAAAGCAACCAAGGAGTTAAAAAGAAATGACATGATTGCTTTATATCAAAAAGTACAGGCCTGGCCACAAACCATGCAACAAATGCTTGGCCAAAAACAACAAGAGCTATTGGGGCCTATACAAAAGAAAGCAATAGAAAATATTAAGTTAGTGGCTAAGG
>JAVHOI010000171.1:0-3208 GCA_036169975.1 Ferruginibacter sp.
CGCCAATATTAGTATGGAAAAAATGAAGGAGGAATGTTATGGGAAAAATGAGGAGTTATTGGAACGGATATTTCCGGGAAGGTTTTCCGCTGAAGAAAAAAAAATAATGTCTTATGAAAAGGAGAAGGCATATCAAAAAGCATTCCTGCCGGAACTTGCGCTGATGAAAGGGCTGCCTGAATTTTTAAAGAAAGTAAGTGATCATAAAATTAAAATGGCCATTGGTTCGGCGGCGATACTGTTCAATATAGATTTTGTTTTGGATGGATTAAATATCCGTCCTTATTTCAAAGCCATTGTAAGTGCTGATGATGTTTCATTCAGCAAACCCCATCCTGAAACTTACCTGAAATGCGCTGCCCTGCTCGGCGAAAACCCTGCTAACTGTATTGTATTTGAAGATGCGCCAAAGGGAGTGGAAGCCGCCACCAATGCGGGAATGCGGGCGGTAGTATTAACCACCATGCACACGGAGGCGGAGTTCAGCCAATACGATAATATTATTTGCTTTGTAAAGGATTACACGGATCAACAATTAAATGTATTGTTTTAAAAATGCATTATAGCGGTGATATCTTTTAAAAAGAAATTGTCAATCAGGTTTGCCAATTTTTCATAGACTTTCATTAGCTGAAAAAAGTTTTCCAAGGTTGGCAACCCTTTAATAAGAGGTTCGGCAATTAAATATAAACCAGTTTTAACTTACTCTGAGCCTACTAAAAATAATTGCGAATATTCAGGGGCAAGCTCCCCTCTCTTTTGAAGGATCCGGTGCAATAGCGGCCGTTGACAATGCCCGCCTTTCTAATACAGAACCCTATAACAGCAATGAAAGATGGGCTTTTAAAGGTAAATGTATTGCTATCATTAAAGCGGATGCCAATGTTGGGGCTATTAAAATAAACGCTTCGGCAGATGAATTAAAAAGCGGCAGCATCATCATCAATATTAAAAATTAAATATGAAGTTTATATTAAAAATACCAGTAGTCATTTTTTTATTTTTTTCATCAGGCAATTGTTTTGCGCAGCGGCAAATGGAATACCTGAACCGTGGCATATATGCGGTCAATGAAGGCAATGGAAAAGTTTTTATAAGCTGGCGCCTATTGGGCGATGAACCGGACGGCATTGCATTTAATCTATACAGGACAACAAAGGGCAAAACAATAAAGCTCAATCAACAACCTTTGATTAGTGGAACAAATTTTACCGATGAAACCGCAGATACAACAACAACAAATACCTATAATGTAAAATCAATCATAAAAGGAAAAGAACAAAATGGAGACAAGGATTTTGAATTGCTTCCTGGTTCAAAAGCTTATTTAAGTATCCCCCTTCATACGCCGGCGGGTTACTCGCCAAATGATGTATCTGTTGGTGATGTAGATGGGGATGGGGAGTATGAGATCATTGTACATCAAACAGGCAGGGGCAGGGATAACTCACAGGCTGGTTTTACGGATGTCCCCATCTTTCAGTGTTATAAACTGAACGGAACATTTTTATGGCAGATCAACCTCGGTAAAAATATCCGGGAAGGAGCCCACTACACACAGTTCATGGTATATGACCTGGATGGAGATGGCAAAGCGGAAATAGCCATGAAGACCGCCGATGGCACCATTGACGGAAAAGGGAAAGTGATTGGCGATAGCTCAAAAGATTACCGGTACAATAAAGGGGATAAGGCAAGAGATGGCAAGGTGTTGGATGGACCGGAATACTTCACCATATTTGATGGATCGACCGGGGCTGAATTAGCCACTACTAATTACATTGCCCCAAGGGGCGATATGGGTGCATGGGGAGGAAGAGGTGGCAATGGTGGTAATGATAATTCGGGCAACCGTGTTGACAGGTTCCTTGCATGTGTCGCTTACCTTGATGGCATCCATCCAAGTGTGGTAATGTGCAGGGGTTATTATGGAAGGACTGTTTTGGCGGCCTGGGACTGGCGGAATAAAAAACTAACATCACGCTGGGTATTTGATTCAAAGGATGCTGCTAACCCTTATTCGGGTATGGGTAACCATAACTTAACAGTTGCCGATGTTGACGGAGATGGAAAAGATGAAATTGTTTATGGCAGTATGTGTGTGGATGATAATGGCAAAGGTTTGTACACCACCGGGCTAAGGCATGGAGATGCGGTACATGTTACTGATATGGATCCGTCACATCCCGGCATGGAAGTATTTGGTATCCATGAAATTGAAAATAATACCAAAGGCTCCGGTTCGGCGATGTACGATGCCGCCACCGGAAAAATATTATGGAGTGGCAACCAGGATAAAGATGTGGGCCGTGGCATGAGTGCGGATATAGATCCGCGCTATCCGGGTTATGAATGCTGGGGCGGCAGCGAAGGGTTGATCTCCGCCAAAGGCGAAAAAATTGGTGTTGGCCCACGCAGCGTTAATTTCCGCATCTGGTGGGATGGTGACCTGTTAAGCGAATTGCTCGATGGAACCCATATTGATAAATGGGATTATAAAAACGGGAAACTGCAAAATTTATTTGATGCGAAAATTTACAACTGCTTATCCAATAACGGTACAAAAGCTACGCCTGCATTAACCGCCGATCTTTTTGGCGACTGGCGGGAAGAAGTGATTTTCAGGACAACTGATAGTAAAGAGTTAAGGATATTCTCTACTCCCATTCCTACGGGTTACCGTTTATATACATTAATGCACAACCCGCAATACCGCTTAAGTATCGCCTGGCAAAATGTAGGTTACAATCAACCACCATACACCGGTTATTTTTTAGGCGATGGCATGCAAAAACCAGCTAAGCAAAATATTGTAATCATAAAAAAGAAATAAATTTTTTAAAATGCCGTGTTTAAATTGTTTTGTATTTACTTAAACCCGTTGTGGTTGAAAGTTGCAGCAAAATTTAATAGAGTAGGGAATCGCCTACATGAACGATACATTATAAGCCTGGCCCCGCTAACTAACGGGGCGGAATATCCATTTTCAATCTGTTAGTAGGTAAAGAATTGCCAATGGTGTAAATATGATTTTCAGTAAATCAGGCGGCATCCGATAGCTATCTGATTTGAAAAGTTCCAAATGAAATCAAGTTGAAAATTAAATGAAGAAATGAAAATATTTATTGATGAATTTTTATTCCACCACAAAATGGAAAGGTTTATTTGCAAATTGAAAGCGATTCAATTGAACCATCCACAACACCAA
>JAVHOI010000172.1:0-14975 GCA_036169975.1 Ferruginibacter sp.
GGAACAGGATTACAATATTCAATTTTTAAAGGAGTAAAAATAAAGGCTGGTTTACAATTAAACTTCACACGCTATAATTCCAGTGCGTTTCAAAATACGCACCCTGTTTCTACCAGGTTAACTATGCATGATTTTAATTCGAACACGTCTTATGAGATTTCCAGGACTACTCCATATTCCAATAAAAGCGGGCTTGAAGCTGTTAAACTTCACAACGAAACCTTCCAAATTTCTTTGCCTATGGGCACCGATCTGAAATTAATTGGAAATGAAAATTTACAATGGAACTTAGGGCTGACTATGCAACCAACTTTTGTTGCAGGTGGTAAATCTTATCTTATATCTTCCGACAACCGTAATTATGTAAAGGAGACTTCCATGTTAAACAAATGGAATCTTAATGCAGGCTTTGAAACCTTTATAACTTTTAAAGCGAATGGGCTTACCTGGCAGATAGGACCTCAATTCCGTACCCAGTTGTTTTCAACAAACACCAAAAAACTTGCTATAGGGGAAAAACTCGTTAACTATGGATTAAAGTTTGGTGTCTCTAAGACTATTAAATAATTATTCTTTTCAGATAAATTTGTAGGGCAATTTTTTTAAGGGTACATCGTTTATAAAGTATCCCACAAGGATCTTTTTAAATAAGCCGCTGCTTCGTACCCTGCAGCGGCTTATTGTTTCCAACGGCTTTCTTTGTAATTTTGATATATGAAGAATTATGGTATCATTACAATTACTATTTTAGTTCTGTATAGCTGTACAAATAACAGTAAACAAATCAGTACTGCTGATGATATTTATAAAATAAAAACAGATTCTTTTTTCCCTGTTACATCATTTATAAAAGGACAATTAATTACCCTGGATTCCTTACCAGTTACCCCTTTACAACTAACTACCATCAAAGGGAAAACAGTTTCCGTATGGCTTACAAAAGAAAGTTTGAAGCCACTTCTACTACCTTTCCTGAGGCCTGTGATTAGTGAAACCAACTTTACAAAATATTTTAAAGAAACCATATTTAACGACCAGACTTTAAATGCGGTTACATTTACTTATGATCCTATGAGTATCCTCCCCGATTCAATAACATTGCGGCACTGGGATGTATATGTAAATCCAGAAACCGGAAATGTTATCAAAGTATATATTGTAAAACAATTAAAAGAAAAAAATCAAATCCTCACCCAGCAACTTACCTGGCAAACCAATAAACGGGCAAAAATTACTACTATCCTTGACAGGCAGGATGGGAGTATGGAGTTATTAAAGGAGGTGGTTTTTATTTGGGATTTTACTTATATGCCTTAATGGGGAATAACAGCTTATGAAAGGTTGGCCTTATTCTTTTTTATAAGTAGCAGTAACTCCGGCAATTTAATAATTTTGAATCCCGCCTATTATGGCCGGGCAGCCCGATTGTCCTAATTTTTTTTAGCGAAACTATAAAGAAATAATAAGAAAATGAACAAGGCGTATTAATATTAATAATTCAATTATCAGGATCATACCAACAAAATAATGACACAGCAGGAATTCTCCAAAATAGCAAATACTATTCCTTTGCAACCCGGCATTTATAAGTATTATGATGCTACCAATGAATTATTGTATGTGGGCAAAGCAAAAAATTTACGCAAGAGGGTAAGTTCATACTTTTCAAAAACCTTTGTAAATTACAAAACCCATGAACTGGTTCAGCGGATTTGTAAGATTGAATTTACCATTGTAAACAGCGAACAGGATGCTTTTTTATTGGAAAATTCTTTAATAAAAAATTTCCAGCCACTGTTTAATATCAATCTGAAAGATGATAAAACCTATCCATATATCGTTATTAAAAATGAACCATTCCCAAGAGTATTTTTCACCAGGAAAAAAATAAATGACGGATCTCAATACCTGGGTCCATATACATCAGTTGGCAAAGTGAGAGAGCTGCTTAATTTTATCAAACAAAATATCCAATTAAGAAGTTGCAAACTTCATCTATCACAATCCAATATTGAAAAAAAAAAGTTTAAAGTATGCTTGGAATATCATCTCGGCAATTGTAAAGGCCCCTGTGAAGGATTACAATCAACGGAAGATTATAATGTTGGGGTAGAAAGGTTGAAAAATTTATTAAAAGGTAACCTGTTCCCGGTTATTCAGGATTTTAAATCGGCTATGCAGCTTTACGTAGAACAGCTTGAATTTGAAAAGGCTGAAATTATTAAGAAAAAACTGGAGCATCTGCAAATTTATAAATCCAAATCCACCATCGTAAATGAACACACCGGTACTGTTGATGTATTCAGCATATTAGAAGAAGGCGAAATAGCTTATGTAAATTATCTGGCTGTAAATAACGGAAGCATTGTAATAACCAAAACCATTACACTAAAAAAGAAATTAGATGAACCGACTGCTGAAGTATTAAGCTTTGCGATAGCCCGGTTAAGAGATACTTTTAACAGTGAGGCAAATGAAATCATTATTCCTTTTGCGATTGATTATCCGCGGAAAGAAATTACGATTACCATACCACAGGCCGGTGACAAGAAAAAGCTGCTGGAGCTTTCCGAGAAAAATGTGAATTATTTTAAAGAGGAACTTAAGAAAAATAAAATGTTGTTGTTGGAAGACAATACATCCGGAGAGATTACTGATGTATTGATACAATTACAAAAAGATCTTCAGCTCGCTGAAATCCCTACCTACATAGAATGTTTTGACAATTCGAATTTCCAGGGCAGCTATCCTGTTTCAGCGATGGTATGCTTTAAAAACGGGAAGCCAAGTAAAAATGATTACAGGAGATACAACGTTAAAACGGTAAAAGGCATTAATGACTTCGCAACCATGTCGGAAGTAGTTTACAGGCGCTATAAGCGGCTTGCGGAAGAGCAAAAGGACTTTCCGCAATTAGTGATTATTGATGGGGGCAAAGGGCAGTTAAGCGCGGCGATGGATAGCATAAAAAAATTAAATCTTGAAGGTAAAACCACTTTAGTTGGTCTGGCAAAAAATGAAGAGGAACTTTTCTTTCATGGCGACCAGCAATCTAAAAAATTACAGTGGGATAGTGAAAGCCTGAAATTGATCAGAAGGATTAGGGATGAGGTTCACCGCTATGGAATAACTTTTCATCGCAGCCAGCGCAGCAGGGGAACCCTTAAAAATGAATTGGAGCAGATAAATGGTATTGGCAAATCAACCATTGATACACTTTTAAAAAAATTTAAATCCGTAAAAAACATTAAGGAGAAATCAATAGAAGAACTGTCGGGAGAAATTGGTTTTTCAAAAGCTAAAATTATAAAGGAATTTTTTACTGCTCCTGATTTTTCACATTAGGGTGAACCTATAAAAAAAAGGGCCAGGATAAAAATCCAGCCCCGTTTTAAAATCCAATATCCTATGAAAAACCGATACAAATTTAAAGAAAATTCCGGCACTGCCTATACCTTAAAAAGGGTATTTTTTAAATTGTAGGTTTCAAATAGTAATCGGTTATATAATTATTGTTGGTAGAAAAATAATTATACTTTGCCTTAAAACAAACGCCCCCGGATAGTTCCGGGGGCGTTTGTTTTAATTTTAATTAATTAATTAATAACTCCATAAATCCTGTTCGTAGTTAAATATTTTTTCTTTAATTCTTTCGCCTTCCAGCAACTGAAAAACACCATTTTCCTGCAGGCCTTTCTCATCTTTAATTTTAAGATCGAAGGGATTATCAATTGTACTTTTAATTATACGCCCACTAAACATTCTGCTTTCAAATAATTCTTCCCAGCTCATTCTTGCACCAAAATTCTTTCCATTGTAAACTTCATATTTGGCGAATATTGGTCTCATGTCCGGATAGTAAACCCAAAACAATTCAGTTTCACCGAGGTCAATGCCGGTAGATGTAATTACTCTTTTCAAAGGCGCAATACCAAGTATCCTCCAGAAAAGACGGGAACTTTCTTTATCAAAAATTACTTCTTCCTTAATCCTGAATTTGTAAAAAGAATCCAAATTCACCTCCCTAACAACATCCTTGGTCCCCGTTTTGTTTCCAAGAGAATCATAAATATCAACAATCTCAACACCTCCGGAAATTTTTTCGGCTACTTGCCCAATTGTCAAAGGTGTTGTAAACCTGTCATCAATGGCATCGAAAACCGTTACCGCGCTATCCTGAATAGATTTCATTAATATAGATATAAACCTTTGATTCCCGTTGTTTTCATCGGCAGAATAACGGAATGGCAAATTCATTTTTTCCCTTGTATCAATTTCACGCCATATTTTATGGCGGTAAACCGCATCATCTACCCTGATATGTTCGTATGCCAGGGGAACCCTGTCGCGAATATCTTTGGTTTCTACAGCTTCATCGGGACGAAGCGATTTTTTAATTTTTGGTATTGGCAAACTATCAATCCTTTTAGCTACCGGAACGGCTACTGCTACGGCTACTGAATCAATCTGTACAGTAGGTGTAATTTTAGCTTTAGTTTTCCCCCTTGTTGTTTTTGTAGTATTAGTGCGCTTTTGTAAAGAACGCTTTTTTACCGGCTTCTTTTGTGCCTGTGCCAAACCGATGAACAAACACATAAAAATAAACAACACAAGAAATTTAACAGAATGCTTTATCATGGCATGATTTTTTTAAGATTTAATATAACACTATACCTACACCCTGAATGGTACGCTGCTTTCCATCCGGACCCTGAACTTTTACATTGTCAAAAGTAATACTTGTACCAGGGCCAGCCCTTTGAATAAACGCATTGAGTGGTGACAAATTGTTTCCTGACAAGGATTGTGTCTGAACGTTTGCAAAATTTGCACCAGAAAAATATACTGTTGCTCCAACTACGCTAAATTTAGCATCGAAATCAAAATTTTCCAATTCAGCCCGGCAATATTGCTGGCTCTTAAAACTACCTGACGTCATCCTTGTTCCCCCGGGGCCAACTTTAAATATTGGGTTAGGAATTTCTTTTACCCTAAAATCAAACAGGGAAGTCTTTCCATCTGCGATAACTGCTATAGAAGCCTTGCCTGGAGTTGTTACTGTTACGGTCATCTTTCCATTAGAACCGGATATATTTCCTCCCGTCATTGATACCTTTGTTTTATCCCATCCGGAACCAGACGAAATGGTTATAGGATTGGGAACACCTATATAAAAAACATTCATTTTATCAAGCATGACAGCGGCACCACCTGGAGTACCTACTACATATTCAACATCTTCAGTTTTTATTTGTGGCACACCATCCTGGTCAAGATACCGGATTGATACGGTTACTTTATGTGATCCGGCTCCACTTGCAGCTACCTTGTAGGTTCCTTTTCCATCTATTACGGGTACACCCGACCCTCCAATCGAAATTTGAGGTTGGGCTGCGGAACTATATGCGCCAATTCCGGCAGTTATAGAAATTTCCTGGCCTGGCATTACGTAGTTGGAACTTTGGCCTACCAACACACCTGTTTTGTCAAACTTTACAACCACCGCCCCAATTTGCTCATGGCAAAAAGTAACTACCTGGTTTTCCGCATTTTTAATATTGTTTTGAAATTTACTAAGCAAGGTTAATCCGGCAACAGTTGGTGTCATGTGAAAATAGGCGTTTGTAAAATCTTTTTTTGTACCATCTTGCCCAATAGGGGGATCTACATCTACCGGTAGCGTTTTTTCAAATTTTGTTTTTATTAAAGGATCAATGGCAAGCATATCCGCTTTATATGCCATCAGTTTTGCTTCTAATTCTTTACCCTTACCCTTTGTTCCAAATAATCGGGAAGCAGCCTCAATATTATCTTCTTTAAAAGATTCCTTTCCATTTACGGTTTCCAAACCCGCTTCTGTTTTCAACTCTTTTTTCAGACCTTCTAAATAAATAGTCATTTCATCAGACAATTTTCTTGCTTTCTCCGCATTAGGCTGCCATGTTTGGGCTTTCTGCGCCGTCTTCGCATCATTTAATTTTTCACTCAGTGATTTGTATAATGTGCTGTTGGCAGCAGCAAGGTTGTTACTTGAATTCTGCAGACTAATATCAACCACTTTAAAGGCATTCAGTATTTCACTTGATACATTCAGCGCTAACAAAGCTGTTAACACCAGGTACATCAGGTTGATCATCTTTTGCCGGGGCTCTTTAGGTAAAGCCATAGTATTTCAGATTTACGATTGTTTTAATGAATTGATTATTTGGTTTATTTAATCACCCCATATTACGAAATGAACATTGCCTGTTTTTCGCAAAAAGAAGATCATTAACCAGCACTAATTTTTTACCTGCATCGCACTCAGCATGTTGCCATATACGGAGTTCAATTTCCCCAGATTACCAGCTAACATACTTATTTGTTCTTTGGCTTTTTTAGCATCATCCACACTGTTCATCATGGCACTGCTTGCTTCAGCCATTTTTCCATAAAAACTATTAAGCGCTTTCAGGTGGTTATTACTTTCCTTCAATTCCAATTCGTAAATTGTATTTAAACTACCCAGGTTTTTAGTTAATACCTGTACCTGTTCGTGAAATCCCTTAACACTTCCGGATGCATTATTAAATGAAGTCATGGTAGCGGCGCTATTGCTAAATGCTGTCGCCATGGTAGAGATTGCTGTAGTTGCCTCTTTAGTTTTATTACCAAAATCGTTAGTTGATTTTACTACATCTCCTATATCAGATAAACCACCAACTGTGGCACCTAATTTTGAAAATCCTTCGCTCAATTTTTTCATATTGGCAGGTGTAATATCCGCTTCCTGTAGCATTTTATCCATGCTTTTTAATGCAGGGTTGCCGGTTTCAACTGGTGCCGCAACAGCACCATGATCTTCAGGAGGTGGCGCAAAAACATATAATAAAGCATACGCAAAAAATACCGATGCTTCTACATATAAACCAATCCTAAGCCAGTTGTCAGCTCCTGGTGCATGGGTGATTTTGAAAAGTGCACCTAATAACACCGGCACAGCGGCGGCGGATACAAAAATGTTAAGAATACGATCGACGGGGCGAGATTGACCAGCAGCCATAATTTTTAAAATTTAAAATATTAAATGAAGGGTTTGATTTACTTTAATATTAGGCATGATGTAATAATCTTATATATCACTTATAAGTAATTACTCATACATAAGTTTTAGTTTTTGAAAATTAATTATTTACCTTTCCTCATTACTGGTGGTAAATCAATTACGCAACGGAAGCCGATATAGGATTTTGTTGTATCCTGATACTCATAATTACGGGTACTTGTTTGCAGAAAGTAACCCACATCTTTCCAGCTACCACCCCGTATAACTTTACGCTTCATGCGTGGTGGATCAGTATCCTTTGCATTCCAGCGAATGTCCGGGTTCATATCATGTTGAAAAGTATATCCACCTTCATAATATAATGAAGATGTCCATTCGGAAACGTTACCCGCCATATTGTACAAACCAAAGTCATTGGGCCAGTAGGCATCCGCCCTTACGGTATAAAATCCACCATCTTCGGGGTAATTACCCCGGCCAGGTTTAAAATTAGCTAACAGGCATCCTTTCCTGTTTCTCAAATAAGGACCTCCCCATGGATAAGGGGATTGAGAACGGCCGCCTCGTGCGGCATATTCCCATTGCGCTTCAGTTGGAAGCCGAAAATCAGATTCCGTTGCCCGTTTCTTTGATTCAAGAAACCCATTTAAATATTGTGTTCTCCATTCACAAAAAGCGGAAGCCTGCTTCCATGAAATGCCCACTACAGGATAATTACCAAATGCGGGATGGCTGTAATATTTCTTAGCCATTGGTTCATTATAGGCATAAGCAAAATCCCTTACCCAACAAAGTGTATCAGGATAAATTTGAATGTCTTTCTTAATGATAAATTTTGAACGCTGAACACCAGCATTCTCCCTTTTTGCTGCTTCTTTAAAATCAAACGTTTCGGAATGATAAACCAATTTGGTTGGATCAAGTTCCTTCTTATTAAAAATACGGTTATCAGGTGTAAGGATCATCGCATCAATTTTTTCCATAGTCGCTTTATCACCCCACTTAATTGTTTTCGCTTTTTTCCAATCTATATATTCGTTTCCATCAGATCCCTGTTTGATAAAACCCATTTGTTTAGCGGCTATTGAGTCTCTAACCCAATTGGTAAACTGACGAAATTCATTATTGGTAATTTCAGTAGCATCCATCCAAAATCCACTAATAGATACCTGCTTGTTACGTGCAGTATATGCGTAGTTCACATCCTCATCACTTGGCCCCATGTGAAATGTGCCAGGTGGAATATAAATCATACCCGGTGGTTTTGGAAGACTCCAGCTTTTAGCAGGCGCAACCCCATACAACTGTCCATCATTAGGCAAGTCTTTACCTTTTTTATTTTTGCCCAACATTTTACAGCCTGACAGGGTAGCGATAGCCATAACGGCTATAATAATTAATGAACTGTTCTTCATTTTTTTAACTTTGAGGGTAATGGCAAATGTAATGATTATTTTGAATTATGTACATCTCGTTGCTTTTTGCGCTATATTTTTTTAATGATAATCGGATTTAAATTTAAAAACGAATAAGAATCCTAAATATTGTGCTTTTATCCTGATATTATTTTTATCAAATCAATTTTCATCATAAGCTAATTCGCATATAAAAATGAAGATAAACAGGTGTTCTAATTACAAAGGAAAATCACTGTGGTTATAAGGTAGGTGCTATTCACCATAACTGGCATTCTCCTGGTTTTCATAGCAGCTAATATTAATAGCCATGCTGGAATAAAGTTTAACAATTTATTATTTGATAAAGTTGCAAAATCCATACCTGTTACCGCAATTTTCTTCATAGTGGTTAACCATTTTACTTATAAAGGATATTCAATTCCCGAAAATATTCGGGTTTTTTATTTTGGAAGTTGAAAGTATTATAAATATTTAACTACTCAGTTCCTAATTTAAAAGTTTGGTAAATCCAAATGATTGGTCATAAATTATATCTTAAGCGACCGATTTGCGCCTGAGAGAATAAATAGTTTTATACAATGCTGAGAAAACATAATTTCTTTTTGAATCGAAGCAAATACTACCATAACGCATTCAAAATAAAACGAGCGTAAATTAAAGGTGTCGAAAATATCTCAATTGATTTAAACAATTGAAGGTTTAAACAGATGTATAAATTTGCTGCGCAATGTCAAAAACAGCAGAGCAAGCCATGCTCCATCTTCGCATTAGTCAGGCCACACCAAGGCAAAAATTTTTCAGGTTAAAACAAACCGCAAATTAAGCTCACAACCCAGAGAAGGCAAGGCATTACAGCCTAATAAAGTACCGTACAATACAATTGATTTCATACCCCGGGATTGCAATGGAGTGTTGAAAATTTGCCACAGGCAACCCTGTTTTAGAACCAGGCAGGCAGAAAATAATATTGCCAATGGTATAAGTCCGTTATGTTGAGAATTTTTACTCCCGTAAAATACTACTATTAAACAATTGCTGCCTGAAACTATTGGATTAAAAAAAAGCGACCCCAAATAAATTGTGTCGCTTATTATTTTTCCGTGTAATGAATATTTATCAAAATGGCAAATCATCCGCTACAGGTGTGCTGGCAGCGGATGCAGTATTCGTTTCAGGTGCCGTGTAAGCTGCTCCGGCAACATTACTACCTGCCTGTCCCTGACCGGAATTTTCCACTTTGGATCCTCCGAGCAATTGGACATTTAGTACCCTCATACGCAGTGTGGCTCCCGGCGTATTGTCCTTTTTCATGTACGCATCTGCTTCCGGGAAACCCTCTGCATAAATCATTTGCCCCTTTTTGAGATAGGGAGCCACAGCGGTCCTGTCTGTCCAATAGGCACACTCTACCCAGGTGGCCCTTTCTTTTTGAACACCCTGGCTGTCTTTAAAACGCTCTGAATGCACTACACTGAAATTGATTACATTTTTTCCGTTTACTTCGTTTACGATGCAATCTTTACCAAGATTGCCGATGATTTGTAACTTGATCATAATTGTGTGTTTTTAAATGTTAAGTGATGTATCTGAATTTGAAATTATGAAAATTTACGTATTGGATTTATTGTTTTTTATCATAAATAATACAGCTTGTTGTCAGCATTATTGTGAATTAAAATGCCTACCTCTTTACTTTAAAGAATTACCTATTTTCCACCATACTGCCAATTAATCTGTCATTCAAAACAACAATTAATTCATCTTCTTTTTGAGGGTGGTAACCTGGGTTTGTAAATTATTTACCATGCTTGCCAGCGAGTTCATATCCCAACGTTGCTGGGCGCTAACTTTGCTGATCACCATTTGTGCCTGCCATAGTTCTACCACATCTTCGGCATTTACCTGGTATGGTTGGTACTGTGGGTTATCACTCACCAATGTCAGTTTATTTTTTGAACGGTTATTCTTCACGACCCTTTTGTAAACAATCCCTTCATTTCTACTAACCACTATATATGCCTGGTCATTTTTTACGTCTTCCGTATTTTCGATTTTCTCACCTACGATTATACTGCCACTTGGGGTAGGCATCATACTGTCACCAATAATTTCGAAGGCCCTGTAATTGCCGCCTGCAAGCATGGGCAGCGTAAATGTATTCAGTTCGTCTATGAATTCGGTATCAGCATAACCCGCCAGGTAGCCCGCGGCGGCTTTTACCGGAACGAAATGAATAAGGTTCCTATCCGCTGACATCATTTTTTGTTGCCTTCGTTTTGCCAGAAAACTATTCCCGGTATTACTCAGGTCCTTCAGTAATAATTCATCCAGGCTTAGCTTGAAAATATCACCTACGATTTCAAGCACCTCCAGCCGGGGATCCGCCCTTTCTTCTTCATAGGCACCTATCAGCGAGCGTTTGATTCCAAGCTTAACCGCGAATTCTTCCTGTGTCCATCCACGAAGTTTTCGTAGATATTTAAGATTTTGACCTGCCTGCGACATAATGAAACTAATTTGATTAGCACAAATATACTAACATATTTAGTTAATCCAAATTTTTTTGAATATTTTTTTTATCAACACCGGTTTTTCTTTTAATAGCCACCCAACAAATATTTACCTAAGAATTTGATTGCCCTTATTTTTGTACAAAATAATTAATTATGCAAATAGTATTGGTATTACACAATCTTTTACGCTGGGCCGTTTTATTATTTGGCTTGTGGACGCTGTTGAATGCGCTGACAGGCGTTTTCAGCAAACGGAAATATACGGCTGGTGATAACCGCAGCAATTTATTTTTCATGATCTCCTGTGATATACAGTTACTGCTTGGATTGATATTGTATTTTACCAACTCATGGTTTGACCGGCTAAAAGACCTGGGGAACAATATGAAAGATCCCGTTAACCGGTTCTTTACAATGGAACATTTAAGCCTTATGATATTGGCGTGGATACTGGTGCATGTAGGAAGGGCTTCCGTTAAAAGGGCTACCACGGATGCCGCCAAACATAAACGCATGCTGATATTTTTTGGAATCGCCATTGTATTGATACTGGCTTCCGTTCCCTGGCCTTTCAGGGAAGCAATCGCAAGGCCATATTTTAGGTGGTTCAATTAGGATAGCCGGATTTTTTGATGTTTTAAATTATTACGCATTATGGCTAAAGCAAAAGCCTTACCCACCATTTTAATTACCAATGACGATGGCATTACCGCCCCGGGTATCCGCAATTTGGTAGAAGCGGTAAAAGATCTCGGTAAAATAGTAGTGGTGGCACCCGACAGGGCGCAAAGCGGCATGGGTCATGCCATTACCATTGGGCACCCATTGCGAATGAATAAGATAGATATGTTTGAAGGCGTGGAATCGTGGCAAACAAGCGGCACGCCTGTGGATTGCGTAAAACTGGCGGTTGACAAAGTGTTGCATCGAAAACCCGACCTGTGCCTTAGTGGCATCAATCATGGCGCCAATCATTCTATCAACATTATTTACAGCGGCACCATGAGCGCCGCGATGGAAGCCTCCATTGAAAGCATCCCGAGTATCGGGTTTTCCTTATTGGATTATAACATCGAAGCCGATTTTGAACCGGCAAAACATTATGTAAGAATGATTGTCAGCAGCCTGCTTCAAAAAAAAATGGACAAGCATACATTACTTAATGTAAACATCCCGTCCATACCACTGGAATTAATAAGGGGTGTAAAAATTTGCCGGCAGGCGTATGCCAAATACCAGGAAGATTTTATGCAACGAAAAGATCCACAGGGAAAAAAATACTATTGGCTTACCGGTGCGTTCGTAAATTTTGATAAAGGAAAAGATACCGACGTATGGGCGCTGGATAATAATTATGTAAGCGTGGTACCCGTACAGTTTGATTTGACCAATTATAAACTGAAACTGGAATTAGAAAAAAGCTGGAAGATAAATGATATTCAAAAAAGATAATTTTTTGCTGGGAACGATGTTGGGCCTCCTTGGCCCATTAATTGGCTTCGTTATTTTTAAACTGATTAAATACAGCAGTTTCTCGCTGAAGGAAATGTACCAGTGGATGACAATGAACCATAACCTTATAACAGCCTGGATCAGTGTTTCACTTTTTGCAAACGCCCTGCTGTTTACCATTTATGTAAATGCGAGGATTGATAAAACGGCAAAGGGTATTTTTTTAGTGACGGTCATTTACGCGGTTGCGGCATTACTTATCAAATTTTTTGGTTAAAAAACCTTCCTTTTAAATATGCAATCGCAGCCCTGGTTTAAAAATTGGTTCAACTCACCTTATTACCATCAGCTTTACTTTAAAAGGGATGAAGCTGAAGCCGCCGCATTTATTGACAAACTGATTGACCATTTGCACCCACCCAACAATGCACGCCTCCTCGATGTCGCCTGTGGAAAGGGAAGGCATTCCATACACCTGGCGCAAAAAGGATTTGACGTAACGGGTATTGACCTGAGTGAAGACAGCATTGAAGAAGCCCTAAAATCCGAAACCGATAATCTGCATTTTTACCGGCATGACATGCGCCTGCCTTTCCGTATAAATTATTTTGATTACGCCTTTAATTTTTTTACCAGTTTTGGTTATTTCAAAACCTCCAGGGAACATGACAATGCCATCCGTACGATTGCGCAATCGCTTAAAAGCAATGGTTGTTTCGTACTGGATTACCTGAATGTGCATTATGCAGAAGACCGCCTGGTGCATCAGGTTGATAAAGAAATTGACGGGGTTAATTATTTTATCACCAAATGGTTTGATGAAACACATTTTTATAAAAAGATCGTGGTGGAAGATGAAGCCCTGGAGGAGCCATTGGTATTTACCGAAAAAGTAGCGAAGTTTTCCCTGGGCGATTTTACGGAAATGTTTGCCTACCAGGGATTGCAGATACAGGAAGTATTTGGTGATTATAATTTCGCCGGATATGATGTAAGGAAATCACCGAGGTTGATTATGATAGCGGGGAAAAAATAGGTAAGGGCTAATTTTCCTGCATTATACTTTTGTTACATTCAAACGAATATTGAAGGAAGCAGGCAGTCCCTCCTAAAGCAAAACAGTATTCAAAACATAGCAGCGGCTACCTATAAATTCTACAAAACCTCCTAAAGCCCGGTGTCGCTGAACAGCGTATAGCCAAAAGCCCCGCACCCTGATTGTGTGGGGCTTTTTCATTTTATTTTAAACGCTTTTAATTTCGGGGGCTTTCGGCTATACGACTAAATGTTACCAGCTATGTTTCTTTGTCCACCGAGTTAATTTTTATCCACATAACGAGCTAATTTTTCAAGTGATTGTTCTGTCCCAGCTTCATTGTCTTTGGGGTCAATACCTGTCGGAATGTTCTTGAAAACGATTGTCACCTTTGTTGAGTTGTTTTCGATTTCTTCTAAAAACACTTCCATTTTCATTTCGTCTGCAAACTCATTTTTGTCTGACTGGAAATTAATTGTCTGAACAATTTTTTCATATGGTTTGAGTTCAATAAATTTTGCAGAAAAGCGGTCTTCGTTTCCTAATGTCTTGCCTTTTGTTACGCTGTCAATGTAAAAGAGCGACATATTGTAACCGCCACCAACTTTTAAGTCAAAGTCGTGAATTTTACCAGTCATATTGTTTGGTGCAAGCCAAAATTCTAAAGCGTTCTTGTCGGTGAAGGCATTATAGATTTTCTGCCTTGTCGCCTGAATGATTTTTGAATTTGTTGTTGTTGCCATAAGCTTACTCAATCGTTGTCGTGTTAGGTGATTGTCTGTCCGATATATTTTTTCTTAAAAGTCAGCGCGGGACTGTCTGCCGAAAAAAAGTTTGTCCGAAGCGCAAAGTTGTAATACCGAAAAGCCGTCACAAAATTGTCACCGAAAGACAGTCCCCCGATGACTTTAAAATGTCGTATATGTCTGTAGTTTAACATTGCTGGTAATTGAGTCACGCAAGGGAATTTCACCCCTGCGTTCTCACAGAACCGTGCGTGAAAGTCTCCCTTCACACGACTCCTCCTATTTTAAATCACAAATGTATTGCTACATTATGGATGTACCAATTGCCAGTGTGGGAATAAACGGGGTTGCTCCTTATACTTTTGTTTCAACCACTTTAAAGCGGCTTTCTTGTACAGGCCTTTCTCCCATTTTACCCACTTCAATAATCGCTGGTTTAGCTGATACCAAACCTGATACGTGTCTGCCGTCCAAAACTTTCCATAATAATTCAACACGCCTTGTATTACCGGCTTTAGTTTTTGTGCTATTAGCTCCAATGGTTTGCGCCATTTATGGATATGAAAGCTGCTATGCCAGTACCCTTGTTTTGGATTTTGTACTCATAAAGCTTGATACCATCAGCATTATCGATGCAGGTAACCCAAACGGCGAATGGAAACCTGAAAATCGCTACTAATTGCCTATAGCAAAAGCAGTGGCACTCTGCCAGGCGTCGGTCAACAAACAATAACCGAAAGCCCCCGTTAATGGTTTTTTAATGCG
>JAVHOI010000173.1:0-14882 GCA_036169975.1 Ferruginibacter sp.
AGTGTTCCGGTATTGTACCCTTCAGGTACAGGTGGAGGTACCTATCATTATAATAATTTATCAATTACCGGTGGTTCCCGTGATTTGGATAGCAATATAACCGTAGGTGGAAATTTGTCCGTTAATGGAAAAGATTATAATGCGGTAACCTTTGCTTCTCCCGCAACTTTGAGAGTTGGAGATGCTACTAACAGCAGAATTTTAAATGTACTTGGTGATGTTACGGTTTCAGGAACGGGTACAGGTGTAACCGGAAAAATTGATATGAATACCGGTGCCACAGGTAGCACAATTATGACTGTATCAAAAAACCTGTTGATAGCTGGTCAGGGTCAATTTACAAGTACAGGTGCATCAAACGGTACCATTGTTTTTAATGGTTCAATACCTCAGACGTACACCAATACTTCTGCTTATAAAAACGATTTTGTCAATTTTAAAGTAGGGGATGGCATAACTCCAAACTCTAAATTGACTTTATTGAGTGCACTTGATTTGGTTGGGTCGGATATTACACCTGCTACAATGAGTACGCTTACCGTGATGCCAAATGATTCTTTAGACTGTGGTATATATAACATTAAAGGCAATGGAACTACAGGGTATGCGAAGTTTGATTTACAAGCCGACGCCACTCTTATTACCGCCAACACAGGTGGAATAGAAGGCATTGCCACAACCTCAGCAAATGGGTCAATCATTAACGATGCTACAATGGCAAGAACCTACAGCCCAACAGCCAGTTATGTGTTTAATGCATCTACCGTTACTCCCTTTCCATCTGCAATAACGCCTATGGCCAATTTAAGTATTGGTGATAATGCTGCTGTTACATTAAATAAAGCCGTTGAGGTAAGTAATACATTAACTTTTAATAATTCTATAAATTTTAATTTATCCAATTTTGATCTTACCCTTAAATCAACAGCAAGTGCCACAGCGAGGGTAGCGCCAGTACCTGCAACTTCAAGTATAACTTATGGATCTGGAAGGTTTATCGTAGAACGATATTATCCCATGAAACGTTCATGGCGTCTTGTAACTTCTCCATTAAGCAATACAGGCAGTATATTTGATTCCTGGCAGGAAAGTGCTCCAGGAACCTATGTTCCAGGGAAAGGGATGTTTGTTACAGGTCCTAATCCGACAGGTAGTGCAGGGAACGGCTTAGATTATAGTGGGCTTAATAATTATTCCATGAAAACCTACAATTCAGCTACCAGCAGTTACGTAAATATTGGGGATACAAAATTACAGAATCTATCTTCTAACGCTTTTAGTGCAGCCAGTATAGGTTACTACACCTTTGTAAGGGGAGATAGAAATAGATCGCCTGATAATACGGTATTTGGAAATACGAATAATACAACGTTAAGAAGCAGAGGATTTCTACAAACAGGCACCCAGACATTTAATGTTAGTAGCTTACCAGTTACGTTTCCATTGGTAGGAAACCCTTATGCATCAAGTGTAGATTTTAATAAGATAACAAAGGTTGGAATCAATCCAAAAAGATTTTATGTTTATGATCCTTCTTTAGGTACACTTGGCTTGTTTGTACTCATGGAAGAAAATCCTATAAATTCGGGTATTTATTTACCTACAACTCCGAATAGTTCAATACAAAGGAATTACATACAATCAGGCCAGGCATTTTTTGTAGAAACAGATGGCACGAATAATCCTGCAACATCCGTGATCTTTAATGAGAATAACAAATCTACAGATTATAACCCAATTCTTTTCAGACCTGTTACACTTTCAAACCAGGTAAGCTCAATTCGAACAAACTTGCTGCAAATAAATGCTGATAACACTACATTATTTGTAGATGGGAACCTAACTCAGTTTGATGTAAATTTTTATAATAAGGTGGATTTACAGGATGCATTGAAGTTTGGAAACATTACTGAAAATCTTGGCATATTGCGTGATAATAAACTTTTATCAGTAGAAAGAAGGCAACCCATTAATTCAACTGATACCATTTTCTTCAAACTAACCAAAACCACCCAACGCAATTACCAGTTTCAGTTTGAACCAACCAATTTGGATCCGTTGCTTTCAGGTTTTTTGGAAGATAGCTATACGGGCATTAAAGCACCGGTAAGCCTTACTTCAGCAACAACATTCAACTTTACCGTAAACGGTGATGTAAAAAGCGCTGCGTCAAATCGCTTCAGGATAGTATTTAAAGCTTCCACTTCCGGGCCATTACCTGTAACATACCGGAGCATAAAGGCTTACCAACAAGGAACAAATATCGCCGTAGCATGGACTGTTGAAAATGAGATTAACATCAGCAAATACGAAGTGGAAAAAAGTACCGATGGTGTTAGTTTCAGCAAGGTTAATACAACCACTGCAACGGGCGCAAACAGCAGTAGCACTACTTATCAGTTTTTAGATATAAATGCGGTTCAGGGAAATAATTTTTATCGTATCCGTAGTTACAGCCAAAGCGGCGCTTTTGAATATAGCAGGGTAGTGGTAGTTAAAATTGGCAGAGTGGGTACCGGAATCAGTATTTACCCTAATCCTGTAAAAGGCGATATGATAGGAGTGTCATTTAATAACATGGCAAAGGGGATATATCTTGTAAGATTGATTAATACGCTCGGACAGACAATGATGACTAAACAACTCAGCCATGCCACCGGAAGTGCGATGGAAACACTAACACCCGATAGTAAATTAAGTAACGGCATTTACCAGTTGGAAGTTAAGGCTCCGGATAAAAGCATAAGTACGATTAAAGTGATAGTACAATAGCCCTGAAATTTATACATAAAAAAAATGGCTGCCTCTTTTCCGGAGGCGGCTATTTTTTTGTGTTGCATATTGATTTCCCTATTGATACAAATTCCAAACAGGATTTTCATTACTTATTCATTAATCAATTTTTTTTTAAAGTGACATCACCCCACATTAGTTTTCCTTTTAGTTAACTTCGCAGTTCTATCAGCCAGGCCATCGTTCTCCTTTTACAGGGAGGAAGGAAAGTCCGGACAGCAAAGGGCAACACACCGGTTAACGGCCGGTTCCGGTTAAAACCGGGAAGACAGTGCCACAGAAAATAACCATCCTTATGGCAACATAAGGTTAAGGGTGAAAACGTGAGGTAAAAGCTCACGACTAATATGGGTAACCGTAATAGTGGGTAAACCTTGTGTGCTGTAATGCCATGTACACCAGCGTAGGAGAGCGGCCCGCTCAATGATCCGGTTTAAGCCGGGGCAACGTTGGAGGGTAGGCAGCAAGATCATAACAGTAATGTTGTGGCAAGATAAATGATGACCATTCCGGTCTTATCCGGAATACAGAATCCGGCTTATCGGCTGATAGATTTTTTTATTTATATTCCTTTATAAAATTAATTGGCGTATCTCAAAAGTGTAACCTCCTTGTTGATTTGAATTTAATATTGATATTATTCACAGGAAAAAAATGTTTTAAAATCATTAAAAACATAGCTATTTCCAAATAGTATTCATAGCTTCTATTATTTATAACTTAATTTTTTTCAGCTATAATTCAAGGGGTGGTTCTTAGCATTAATATTGAAAGTAATAGTAGCCCGTAAATTCCTTGTTGAAAATAAAAAGGTTAAATCCTTTTGATAAAATAATTCCGGCGTTTATTCAATCCTGGCAAAAATTTTCAGCTAAAAAAATGAAAGCCCGATCCGTCTTAAAAATGACAATTTCCAAAGCTATGGCAACATGATTGGTAAAGCAATTAAAAGTATTTTAATAAAAGTACCTTTTACTTTTAAATTTATTATTGGGCATGCCTTATATAAGTCCGTAAAATATCTTATTTTGCCTGCTTAAACAATACTTTTGAAACTATCATTTCAAATACAACCTATAAGTATCAATACTACAAGTGCAAGTCTTTTTATTGAAATCAATGCGCAAGGTCTTACCTATATCATTTTGGATAATAATATATGTGTGGCTTTGGTGATTTATCATTTTAACACTGGCACTTCGGCTGAAATTGCTGCAGGTTATATACACAAGATTATTGCAGATCAGCCGGTATTGCAACAAAAATTTAATAAGGTACATATCATATACGGATATGCACCATCAATTTTAGTACCTCACCGGTTTATAGATGAAATGAATAAAAATGCCATGATTGAACTTGTTTATGGTAATTCAGGCGAGCGGGTAACAAAGTCGGATTTTATGTACAGGCATGCGATACACAATGTATATGGTATTCCATTGGTTATTGAGCAGGCGGTTATACGTTACTTTGGATCGGCTGAAAATACGCACATTTTTTCTCTATTACCTGATGTGATAAAGGATATGGAAAATCATTTGTACTGTATTTTCAATAAGGAGCAATTAACAGTTTTGCTATTAAAAAAAGGCAGGCTTCAGTTAATGCAGAATTTTTCTTATAAAACTCCGGAAGACGTGGCATATCGTCTGCTGATTCTTTGCAATAGTTTCGGTGTAGAGGTAAATGATACTAAAGTTAACCTGAGTGGTATGATAGATGCCAACTCAGCCTTATATGAGGAATTGAATAAATATTTTTTACAACTTCAGTTCGAGGCTTTGCCTGATCAATATCATTACCCTGAAGATATCAATGAATTGCCAGCACATTATTTCAGTCATCTTTTTGCGATAGCATCATGCGTATAATCAGCGGCATACTTGGTGGCAGAAGAATTTACCCACCTGCAAAAATGCCCTATACGAGACCTACCACAGATATTGCCAAAGAAGGCCTTTTTAACATAATACACAATAATCTTGATATTGAAGCACTAACTGTACTTGATCTGTTTGGTGGCACGGGATGTATAAGTTACGAACTGGCCAGCAGGGGAGCAGTTGATATTACGATCGTGGAGAAAGATAATCACATGTTTGATTTTATAAAAAAAACAGCGCAGGATCTGTCCTTTACTAATTTTAAGGTTGTAAAGGCGGATGTGTTTAAATTTATCGAATCCGCTACTGGTAAGTATGATTTTATTTTTGCCGGCCCGCCTTATGCATTGGCAGCGATTGATGATTTACCAAAAAAAATAATTGAAAAAAAACTATTGAAGCCGGGCGGATGGTTTGTATTGGAGCATACGCCCAGGAATGATTATAAAAAATTTGCGCATTATAAAACGGAACGTAATTATGGTACCACAATTTTTTCTATATTTATTATATGATACGAATACGTTCAAAGATTTATCCTTAACCGGGCATCGGTTAAATAATAAATTTGTTTTACAGTAATTTTTTTTAAAATAAAACCCTTTTATTTTTGCCTGAATATATTACTCAGGTATTTAGCGTACCATTTTATTCTCATTTGAGTAACCAACAGCAAAATGAAAAAAGAATATATCCGGATACTTTATAAAGAAAAGCGTGCAAATCTTTCCCTGCATTTAAAGGAAAAAATGGATGATCTGTTATTGATTCAATTTCAGCAATTAGCTATTGATATACCCTCATTGATAATGACTTACTCGCCAATTATTAAATTTAACGAATTTGATCCTCAAACTATTACAGACTATTGTTACTTTAAAAATCCAGGCCAGCAATTATTTTATCCGGTCATGATTGAAGGGAAAAAGCATGCTGAAATAGTATCTGTTATTGTGGATGATGAAACCATTTTTAAAACAAATAAATACGGAATAGAAGAACCAATTGAAGGTATAGATATGTTCCCGACTGAAATTGATCTGGTTATAGTACCATTATTAAGTTTTGATAAAAAAGGAAACAGGGTAGGTTATGGAAAGGGGTATTATGACCGGTTTTTAAAAAAATGCCGTAAGGATTGTTTGAAAATAGGATTCAGCTATTTTGAACCCGTAGAACAAATTGATGATATTAATAAATTTGATATAAAACTCGATTTTGGTATTACTCCGGATTCAATCCATGAATTTTAATTATAGCCACGGCTATAAGGCTACTATAAATTTTAATTAATT
Source organism: Ferruginibacter sp. (assembly GCA_036169975.1). GTDB lineage: Bacteria > Bacteroidota > Bacteroidia > Chitinophagales > Chitinophagaceae > Ferruginibacter. The sequence goes on from JAVHOI010000173.1 coordinate 5,975, forward strand.
AACTTTTCAATCTTGCCATTTTGCTAAAGAGCTTTCGATACTTATTGCTTCCATTTTCGATTATTTATGGATTAATCATAAGGACAAGAAACTGGTTTTTTGATAAGGGATTTATAAAATCCGCCGCATTCAATTTTCCAATTATCTGTGTTGGAAACCTTGCTGTGGGTGGTACCGGCAAAACGCCCATGGTCGAATATCTAATCCGGATATTGATAAAAGATTTTTCAGTTGCTACATTAAGCAGAGGCTACAAAAGAAAAACCAAGGGCTTTGGCATTGCCAATGAAAATACAACCGCATTGGAAATCGGCGATGAACCAATGCAGTTTCATTTAAAATTTCCTGAAATTTCAGTTGCAGTAGGTGAAGAGCGTCTGGTGGCCATACCTCAATTGTTGCATGACAGGCCTGATACCGAAATAATTATTCTGGATGATGCATTTCAACACCGCCCGGTAAGGGCAGGCCTCAATATTTTACTTACAGATTATAAAAATCTTTACAGCAGGGATTTGTTGATTCCTGCGGGAGATTTGAGGGATACCAGGCAAAGTGCCAACAGAGCGGAAATAATTATCGTTACAAAATGCAGTCACAATTTAAGCGGAGAAGAAAGAAACCTGATATTAAAAGAGTTAAAAACCAGGCCGGGGCAATCTGTATTTTTTACGGAAATATTATATACCCGGCTTTATCATTTATTCAATAAAACAAAATTTTTAATTACACCTGATTTAGAACTTTTATTAATATGCGGTATTGCGAATCCAGAACCATTGCAGGATTTTCTTACAGCTCATTTAAAGTCTTACGAAATGTTGCGCTTTCCTGATCACCATATATTTTCTATAAGTGACCTTGAAGAAATAAAAAAACAATTTGAAAAGATGTTATCAGCAAATAAGATTATTTTAACAACCGAAAAAGATGGTGTCCGGCTACGGAAGTTTGAAAACGAATTAAAGAATTTTCCAATCTATATCTTACCAATTCAACATTCATTTATGTTTAATGATGCCGATCGGTTTTACAACCTTATTCAGCATTTTATTGTTTCTTTTGCCCCTGGTTCTTAAAGAGAATTTGATTTTGCTGCTTTCGCAATAAAAGAATAATCACATTTTTTTTATTTTCACATTTGTAATTTTATTTTGCCACAGCAATCTTTACTTTCTTATTTTTTATTTTTTCGTTTTTTATTAATTCCAACACTTCACCTACTTTCAGTTTTCTTACTGCTACAAAGGAGAAAAAATCTTTTACTTCTATCAGGCCAATATCATCTTTCTTTAACCTGCCAATTTTTGATAAAAAACCAACGATGTCAATTTTATTTACTTTATCCTTTTTGCCTGCGGCGATAAAGAGGGTGGACCATCTTGGTTTTTCGGGCAATTCAGGGCTTTCGGGTAAAATTATTTCCACTACCGTACCAGTAATATAAGGTGGTAGCTTTTCTTCTTCAGATAAAATGAGTACGGATTTGCCACCTGCCGCCATTCGTGCCGTTCTTCCGTTTCTATGGGTATAAACATCTGCAGTAGCTGGTAAATGATAGTGAATGATGTATTTGATATCCGGTATATCCAGTCCTCTGGAAGCCAGATCAGTAGTCACCAGCACATTGGAAGTCCCGTTTTTAAATTTACACATGGCGCTTTCCCTTTCCTGTTGCTCCATGCCACCATGGTAAAAAACATTTACAATACCCTTTTCTTTTAAAAGTTTACTGGTTCTTTCCACTGATTCACGGTGATTGCAAAATACAATCATCGATTTGTTCCCAATCATGCAAATTAACCTAAAAAGTGTATCTGATTTATCCTTTTCAGTTGATACAACTGTCATGATTACAAGCTCATCCGCTTCATTTTTTTCAATAATCGCTGATAAAAAATTTAATCGTACAAGAGATCCGATTTCAATAAAATCGGGGATACCAACTGATTCGGTGGCAGAAGTTAAAATTCTTTTTTTTATGGAATGCAGTGAACCAATAATAAAAGACATTTCTTCCTGAAAACCCAATTCAAGCGATTTATCAAACTCATCCAATACCAGCGTTGTAATATGTTCCTGTGCAAAATTATTACGCCGGATATGATCAGCAATGCGGCCAGGTGTACCAATGATTACTGAGGGAGATTGCTTTAAATTATTTTCTTCTGTTTCCCTTTTGTGGCCTCCATAACAACAGGTAACTTTATAGCCTGTGGCCATCTTTCTAAACACCTCGTCAATCTGTATCGCCAGTTCCCTGGAAGGAACGAGGATCAGCGCCTGCACTTTTTTAAGCTCCGGGTTTAGTAACTTAATTATGGGCAACAGGTAAGCCAGGGTTTTTCCTGAGCCTGTTGCAGATAATAAAATGATATTATCATGTTCTTCATTTGCCTTAACAGATGCCAATTGCATTTCATTCAAAGCAGCTATTTTAAGATTTGACAAGATGGTATCCACCAGTATATTTTTCTTTTGCATTCCGGCAAAAGTAGGTCTTGTTAAATGAAAGGGCAAAAGAGAATGGATGTTATGGGGTGTCTTTATTATTTAACTTAACTGGTTTATTTAGGGAATGAAACAGTTATTATTAAAGTGTAATTTTTTTCCTATAATTAATATTATGTTAAATAAATGATTCAAATTACTGCTTTTATAACATGAGACCCCATTTTTAAATTTATAGTGGATAACTTAGTATCCCCCCAACTATTGCTATATTCAATAATTTAAAAATGGTATTCTTTTTAAATAAATCATTTCTAAAACGATAATGAAAATAACTATTAATGAAAATAAAGCATAAAAAAAAGCTGTACCACATATATGGTACAGCTTTTAATTTTATTAACGATATGTTTTATTAACTACTTATTTTCAGTTGATTCTGAATTTGAATCTGTTTGCTTATCAACTGTTTCATCTTTAGAATCTACTGTTGTATCATCAACTTTACCAACAATCATATCATTTGATTCCGATTCAGCAATTACCTCCTGTGCTTCAGGTTCTTCATCAAGTTTTGTTATCGCTGCAATCTGATCCCCTTCATCCACCTTTATCAATTTTACTCCCTGTGTTGCTCTTCCCTGTTCACTTACACTGGCTACACTCATGCGAATGGTTATGCCACTTACACAGGTAATCATCAGGTCTTCTTTCTCCGTTACTCCAAGTAACCCAACCAATGAACCGGTCTTTTCGGTTACATTAATCGTCTTAACCCCTTTTCCGCCACGATTGGTAATGCGGTAATTGGCTTCCCCGGTTTCTGGATCATCCAGGTAAGTACGCTTTCCAAAACCCTTTTCACTTACCACTAAAATCGTACGTGTCTTATCCTCCCTGTTAACACATACCATACCTACCACTTCGTCTTTTTCATCATCTACTTCAATACCATAAACACCAATACCGCCACGGCCGGTTGAACGAACTTTTTCTTCAGGGAAACGGATGGCACGGCCACTTTTTACAGCTAACATGATCTCAGAATTGCCATCGGTCATTTTAGCTTCCAATAACTGATCGCCTTCCTGGATGTTGATAGCATTAATCCCATTTTGTCTTGGACGGCTGAAATCTTCCAGGTCAGTTTTTTTGACGATTCCCTTTTTGGTACATAAAACAATGTAATGGCTTTTTACGAATTCCTCATTATTAAAATCCTGAACAGCGATGATCGCTCTTACTTTATCATCCGGGGGTATTTGTATCATATTTTGTAAGGCACGCCCCTTACTGGTTTTATCACCTTCCGGTATCTCATACACTTTAAGCCAGAAACATCTTCCCTTTTCCGTAAAGAACATTAAGGTATGATGCGTAGAGGCTACGAAAAGATGTTCAATATAATCTTCCTGACGGGTACTGCTGCCTTTTGATCCACGGCCACCCCTGCGTTGCTGCCGGTATTCAGCGGATGAAGTACGTTTGATATAACCAAGATTAGAAATGGTTACCACCACATCCTCTTCCTCAATCAAATCCAGCATATTGATTTCATCGCCAACATATACTATCTCGGTTTTGCGTTCATCGCCAAATTTGGCTTTTACTTCGGCCAATTCGGTTTTAATAATATCATACCGCATCCCTTCGTTGGATAATATTTCTTTAAGGTGTTCGATTAACTTCATGATTTCCGCATGTTCTTCCCTTATTTTGTCAATCTCCATACCTGTAAGGCGTTGCAAACGCAATTCCAGCACCGCTTTCGCCTGTATCTCGGTCATTCCGAAATTACTGATCAACCCTTCCTGCGCTATATTGGGCGTGGATGATTCACGGATCAGTTTGATTACCGCGTCCAGGTTGTCCAATGCAATGATATAACCTTCCAGTATATGCGCCCTTTCCTGGGCCTTACGCAATTCAAACTGCGTTCTGCGAACCACTACCTCATGCCTGAATAAAATAAATTCACTGATGAGATCCTTTAAATTCAAAACCTTAGGCCTGCCTTTTACCAATGCGACATTATTGATACCGTAGGAAGTTTGTAATTCCGTTTGTTTGTACAATTGGTTGATGACTACTTGGGCAACCGCATCTTTTTTAAGGTCAACTACTACCCTTGTTCCTTCCTTATTATTACTTTCATTATTTACATCCGATATTCCATCAATATGCTTTTCATTAATCAGCTCACCAATTTTTGCGGTTAATGCATCACGATTTACCTGGTAAGGTACTTCGTAAATGATAACTTTCTCCCTGCCATTTTTTGTAGTTTCAATATTTACTTTACCACGCAATACCACTCTTCCCCTACCGGTATGAAACCCGGCCTTCACCCCTTCAAAACCATAGATGATACCACCCGTTGGAAAATCGGGGCCCTTAACATGCTTGATCAGATCATCAATTGATATTTCCTTATCATCAATGTAAGCTACACAGGCATCAATTACTTCACTAAGGTTATGGGGCAACATATTCGTAGCCATACCTACAGCGATACCACTTGACCCGTTCAGTAATAATTGAGGGATGCGGGTAGGCAATACGGTTGGCTCTTTCAGTGAATCATCAAAATTGAGCTGGTAATCCACGGTTTCTTTTTCAATATCTTCCAGCATCGCTTCCGCAAATTTTTCCATGCGGACTTCTGTATATCGCATTGCTGCCGGTGGATCCCCATCCTGACTGCCAAAATTACCCTGCCCATCCACCATGGTATATCGCATGGACCAATCCTGCGCCATACGTACCATTGTATCGTAAATGGATGCATCGCCGTGAGGATGGAATTTACCCATCACCTCACCTACGATACGGGCGCTTTTTTTATAGGCTTTATTACTGTAATTACTCAGCTCATTCATGCCAAATAATACACGCCGGTGTACTGGTTTCAAACCATCCCTGACATCGGGTAACGCCCGGCCAACAATCACACTCATTGAATAATCAATGTAGGATGTTTTCATTTGCTCTTCAATGTTTACAGGAATAATCCTGCCCCTGTTACTTGATGCCCCACCATCATTTGGCGGCAGCATTTCACCATTTAAATCTTCGATATTTTCCATATAAATTTATAGTGAGCGAAAGTACCGATTTTAACCCAATTAACCTCATATAAAACAGGTGTTAATCGCGATTTTTTTTACACATTTAATTAAGGATTGTGGGGGAAATTTTGATTTGGGATTTTAAGTTGTTCCCGGATTTGCACCAAGCCATGTTTTTTGAATAATGCATTCCGTATTTCATCCAACTTCTCAATAACTATCCTGCCTGCAATATGAAGGATATTGACCATAATGAACTGGAAGTTTAATTGTTTCTTTACTTAATTACAAAAAAATAGTCAACTAAGTAATACCTTGCCAATCTAAAAAAATAATTAATTTGAAAAAAATATTGCTATTTGGCGCTGGAAAATCCGCCACCGTTTTAATAGATTATTTGATTGCGGAAGCTCCTGAAAATAACTGGGACATTCTAATTGCTGATTCCAATAAAGAACAAATTATTTCAAAAATAAATAGCTCACCATTTGCGAAAGCCGTGCAGGCAGACATAAACAATGATGCCCAGCGTACTAAACTTATACAACAGTCGGATATTGTAATTTCAATGATGCCCCCTTCGCTGCATTTTTTGATTGCTAAAGATTGTGTGGAATATGGCAAAAATTTATTGACGGCTTCTTACCTGGACGCTTCCATCAGAAGCCTGCAAAATGAAATTCAAAATAAAAAATTACTTTTTTTAGGTGAGATGGGATTGGATCCGGGAATTGACCACATGAGCGCCATGAAAATAATTAATGAAATAAAGGAAAATGGCGGGGTGGTTACATCTTTTAAAAGTCATTGCGGTGGATTGGTAGCCCCTGAATGCGATGATAATCCCTGGCATTATAAAATAAGCTGGAACCCCCGCAATGTGGTAATGGCAGGCAAAGCGGGGGCGGAATATAAATTAAACAATGAAATACAACATAAGGATTACAAAGAATTGTTTGGTAACTGTTCCGAAGTAAATATTGACGGACTGGGAAACCTGGCTATTTACCCGAACAGGGACTCATTAAGTTACCTGCCCATTTATAAACTGGAAAATATTACAACATTTATAAGAACCACTTTGCGTTACCCTTCATTTTGTGTTGGATGGAATGCCATTGTACAAGCCGGTCTGGCCAATGATAAGGATATTTTAAACACGGATGGATTAACCTTTGAAAAATGGTCAGCCGCGGTTGTTCCTTATGTGAATGATGCCAATAAAACGCTTCTGAAGTTTCTTGGTTTATTTGATGAAATGTTGGTACCGGAAACAGCAAAAACATCCGCTGATATATTACAGTATCTTCTGGAAACAAGGTTAAAAATGCAACCGGTTGATAAGGACATGATTGTAATGTTGCACGAAATTGAATACGAACAAACCGGCATGAAGAAAAAAATAGAAAGCAGGTTAATAGTAAAAGGTGAGGATCATTTGCGGACTGCCATGGCGAAAACGGTTGGGCTGCCATTGGGTATTGCCGCAAAATTAATTTTGAACGGAACAATTCAACTTACAGGAATTCATATTCCAACAATAAAAGAAATTTACGATCCGGTATTAAAAGAATTGGCAAAAGCGGGTATTTGCTTTATAGAACGATAGGTATAAAAAATATTTTTTTTGTTTACGTACATTATTTTTATTTTTGTCGTATAAAATAATTATTATGGATGCTAAAATCACTTTAAGCTTTGATGAATCGGTAATAAATAAAGCCAAGCGTTATGCCGATGATAATAATATCAGCCTTTCCCGGCTTACCGAATTTTTATTAAATAAGGTCACCAGCAAAAGCTATCAATCTTTGGAAGATTTCCCTATTTCCGATTGGGTAAGCATGGTTGGCGAAGGCCAGGCCGTATATCAAACAAAGCCCCGTAAAAATAAAGATTTAAAAAAAGAATACTTTAATTCCAAAAAATGAGGATATTTTTAGATGCTAATTTTTTAGTATCCGTACTCAATAAAGAATATCCCCTATTTACTTACACCGCCAGAATTTTAAGTTTGGCTGATAATAAAAAATTTACGGTTTACACTTCCCCTATTTGTTTGGCTATCGCCTTTTACTTTGCTGAGAAAAAATCCGGCACCCCATTAGCAAAAAGTAAAATTGAAATGTTGGCCGCCAAACTAATTATAACAGATGTTGGTAAGGCGGAAGTCCTTCAATCCTTGCAGAATAAAAAGGTAAATGATTTTGAAGATGGCATGGAATATTATGCGGCGGTAAGTTGTAAATGTGATGCCATTATCACCGAAGACATAAATGATTTTTATTTTTCATCCACACCTGTACTCAATTCAAAAGCTTTTATGGAAAAGTATTTGTTTTAATTGATCAAAAGTTTTTTTAATTCGGCTACACCTTCCGTTGCCGATTTTTCAATGAAAGTAATATTCGGTTTATTTTCCACATCTGGTATCTTTTTATCAATTATAAATTTTGGAAGATATGGCGGGGCATACTGCAACAAAGAGGCTGCAGGATATACCTGAAGCGAGGTACCCACCACTACAAAATAATCGCAATCATTCATGATGGCAACTGCTTTTTCCATCATTGGAACGGCTTCACCAAACCATACAATATGTGGCCTGAGTTGACCTCCGTCCTCAGTGGTATCACCCAATTTAATATCTCCCTTTATCTCATATAAAATGGATTCATCCTTCTCGCTCCTCATTAAAAATACCTGGCCATGTAAATGGACAACTTTAGTGGAGCCTGCCCTTTCGTGAAGATCATCAATGTTTTGAGTAATGATGGTTACATCAAAATCTTTCTCCAGTTCAGCAAGCCCAATATGCGCCGCATTGGGCTTTGCCGCGGCAACATCTCTCCTTCTGTCGTTGTAAAAATCCAATACCAGTTTAGGATCCTTTTTCCATCCCTGTGGTGAGGCCACCTCATGTACATCATAACCACTCCATAATCCGCCACTGTCGCGAAAAGTTTTCAATCCGCTTTCGGCGCTTATTCCCGCTCCTGTGAGTACTACTATATGCTTTTTTTTCATCATCAAAATCTATTAAAACGTATCAACTTTATACAATGTATCACTTCTCGCCTGAAAGTTCCATCACTACATTCCACTCCTCCTCGGTAACGGGCTGTACGGACAACCTTCCTAAGCGAACCAATGCCATTTCACTCAAACGCATATCCGCTTTTACCTGTGAAAGGGTAACAGGCTTTTCTAATTTTTTAACCGGTTTCAAATCTATCGCTACCCATGCCTCATCATTGGTGGTAGGATCCTGATAAGATTCCTTTGAAACTTTTGAAATACCAACAATTTGCATTCCTTCATTGCTATGATAAAATAGTACTTCATCACCTTCCTTCATTGCTCTTAAATAGATCCTTGCCGAATAATTC
>JAVHOI010000174.1:0-3178 GCA_036169975.1 Ferruginibacter sp.
ACATCTTAACGCTGTATGGCTATAGCCCGGCGCAGGCTTTGGAAATAACCATCCTATACCGCATTTTCGAATTCTGGTTGCCGTTGTCCGCAGGCCTTTTAGCCTTTGCGGCAAAGGGCAAACAAATTTTCCTGAGGCTTGCGCCCGTGGTACTTATATTCGTCCTGGGGGTTATTAATATCCTCTCGGCCGTTACCCCTCCTATCGCCTCCCGCATCCGCCTGCTAAAAGAATATTTACCCACCCACATCATCCATGCCTCCAACTTATTGGTATTAATGATGGGCATACTTTTATTGGTAACCGCCACCTTCCTGATCCGTGGCCTTCGCAATGCCTGGATCATAGCGCTTGTCGTTTCTTTACTTTCATTTGTTACCCATCTGACAAAAGCGTTGGATTGGGAAGAATCAACCGCATCGTTTTTCACCATTTTGATATTACTGATAACCTATAAACAATACCGTTTAAAAAGTAACCCCAAACTTATCCAGATCGGTGTAATTACAGCAGCAGGGATATTCATTGGGGTAATGGTTTTTGAAACCATCGGTTTTTACTTTTTAGATACCAGGCATTTTGGTATTGATTTTACATGGAAAGAATCAATCGGTTTTTCAATTAAAAGTTTTTTATTATTAACCAATGAAGAGTTGCAACCTGTCACAAGGTTTGGGAAAGAATTCATGGTAGTTGTAAATGTATTGAGTGCATCTACCTGGATATTTTTCTTTTATACCATCATCCGCCCTTACATCAGCAATACGGATAGCGGCTCTAATGCCTTACTGGAAGCGCAATCCCTGCTTGACCGATATGGCTGCACCGCTGTGGATTACTTTAAAATAAATGAAGACAAATTGTTTTTTTTTGATGAGGAGATGGATGGATTTATCGCTTACCGCATCGCCAATGGGTTCGCCATTGTATTGGATGAACCCGTATGTGCCGAAGAAAATAAAATGGCCATGATCAGGGCATTCGATAATCATTGCCGCCGGGTGGGTTTGAAATCCGCATTTTATCGCATAGACGAAGATAGCCTCTATTATTTCGATCAGCTTAAGAAAAAAAAATTGTTGATCGGGCAGGAAGGAGTTATGGATATTCAGACTTTTACTTTGGAAGGAAAAGATAAAAAAGCGTTGCGCAATACACTGAACAGCCTGGCTAAAAAGGGCTACACCATTTCCACATCCAGGGCTCCGTTAAGCAGCCATCTGGTCGCGGAATTAAAATCAGTATCAGATGAATGGTTAAAGGATTTTGATAAAAAGGAAAACATATTTTCCCAGGGTATGTTCAATGAAAAAATGATCGGCGGCCAGGATGTGATTGTTATAAGTGATCCTGAAAAAAAGCCGGTGGCATTTTTAAATATCATTCCCGATTATACACCCGAAGGCATTACGTATGACATGATCAGAAAAAAAGCGGATGCGCCGGGAGGTTGCATGGACGCTTTGATAATTTCAGCCATTCAATATGGTAAAGAAAAAAACCTGCGATGGCTCAACCTTGGCCTGGTGCCCATGTCTGGAATAACGGAGCCGGACAGCACGGCGGAAAGGGTAGTGAAATTCGCTTATGAAAAAATAAAACGTTTTCAAAACTACCAGGGGCTTCGGGATTTTAAAGAGAAATACGCAACCGAATGGCTGAATAAATACCTGGTATATGAAAATGATTTCGACCTTATTCAATTGCCGGCCGCACTGAACAAGGTGATGCAGCCGTTGCAAAAAGCGTGAATGAATGGCTGTTGTTCTTTGGTGGTTGATGAGGTTTAATAATAACAACGAACAACAATCCATAAACAACAATCAAACAATCAACCACCAACCATGAAAATGACTGGAAATATAATTTATCCGCTGCTATTTACGTTTTTAATGGCACAGCACCCTTTTGCTCAAAATGTCGCCGGCGTTGAAAAACTTCCGGTAAACATTGTTGCCGCGGCAGTTGATACCAGTAAGCCATTGGTAATGTATATAACCGGTGATGGTGGCTGGAATAAATTTTCTAAAAACTTGAGCTGGTCATTAGCGGCTAAAGGATACCCGGTCGTTGCTTTAAATGCAAATGATTATTTCTGGAAAAAGAAAACCGCTGTGCAAACTTCCGCGGATATTTCACACCTGATCAGGACATACCAGAGAATATGGAACCGAAAAAAAATATTGTTGCTTGGGTATTCATTTGGTGCCGATGTAATGCCATTTGTTTTCAATCTTCTTCCTGCTGAAATAAAAGCACTGGTAGTAAACATCAGTTTATTATCACCTGCCACACATACGGATTTTGAAATTCATTTATCCGTAATGCTCGGAGCCGGCACTGGCAAAGGTGAAAGTGTAGTTTCAGAAATTAATAAAATTACCACCAAACAGTTGACCCTGATATTTGGGAACGGGGAAAATGATTTTCCGCTCAATCAATTAAAGATTAAAAATTATGTGAGCATAAGATTGGATGGCGGGCATCACTATGATGGTGATGAGGACAAGGTAAGCAACACCATTATTCAACATGCAAGGTAAAAGGCAGAAGGCAAAAGGTTGAAAGCATAAGGTAGAAAGTAAAAAAGGGAGGGTAGTAAAAAGAATGTATAGGGGCAACAAATAAAGATTTGAAATTCTGATGCTGCTAATATTTTGCTATACCGATAATCCGGCAATCACAGTTTACTCAAAAAACAGGTTATTAGTAAGGCCTTATTTATCAACTGACAATTTAATTTTTCATGAATTAAATATTGGCTGATCTAAACTTTTTATGGATAACACAAACGTTAATACTTACTGTCATTAAAGGTATCCCGCATTACCTGTTTTAACCACCTGTTAACTTACACTAATAACCACTTAACAAAATAAGGGAGCAATTTTGCGGATTAAATAAGCAAGTTTATTTTTCACTGTTTGAAATAAAACCCAATGCAAAAAATACTGACCGTACTGGCAATTATATTATTCCTAAAAACCAATGAAATAAATGCACAATCAGCGCCAGATACTACCCGGTATTCATTACCCGAAGCGGAGAAAATTTTTCTTCAAAAAAATCTTTTATTGCTGGCCGGCAAATATAATATTGATGCCAACAAGGCCCTGATAGAACAAGCGAAATTATGGGACAACCCTGTACTTGCAACCGACCAGAATATTTATGATGG
>JAVHOI010000175.1:0-3158 GCA_036169975.1 Ferruginibacter sp.
AGGCTCCCTCTCCCCCGGAGAGGGCGGGGGGTGAGGTTATATAAATAAGATTAATTAGAAATGAATACATGAATCTAACATTACTGATATTATTACCGCTGGTAACCGCGGTGTCCATACTGCTGATGCGGAATGCGCAGCAGGTGAAATGGGCCGCGCTGATTGGGTCAACGCTACAATTCGTTCTGGCCTTTGTTTTGCTTTTCGCATTCCGCGGCGAAAGGGCGGGGGGCAATGAAGCCCAAATGTTATTTGAAGTAAAATACAATTGGTTTCCCGCATGGAATGTAAGTTTCCATCTTGGCGTGGATGGTATTTCCGTAGCCATGATTTTATTAACCGCATTCGTAGTAATAGCAGGCGTGTTGGTTTCGTGGAATATAACCACGATGACGAAGGAATTTTATTTTTTGCTCATCCTGCTTAGCCTTGGGGCTTATGGGTTTTTCATGTCGCTCGACCTGTTCATTCTTTTCTTCTTTCTTGAAATAGCGGTGGTACCAAAATATTTGCTCATTGGCATTTGGGGAAGCGGTAAAAAAGAATATGCCGCCAATAAACTTGCCCTGATGTTAATGGGCGGCTCCGCATTGGTGTTAGTAGGATTGCTGGGCGTTTATTTCGGCGGGCCCGAAAAAACTTTTGACCTGTTATTATTGTCGAAGGCTGAAATTCCGGTAGCCGTTCAAAAAATTTGTTTCCCGCTGCTGTTTGTCGGGTTTGGGGTATTCACCGCTTTGTTTCCGTTTCATACCTGGGTGCCCGATGGCCATTCATCAGCGCCTACCGCGGGTTCCATGTTCCTTGCAGGCATCTCCATGAAACTGGGTGGCTATGGTTGTTTGAGGGTAGCCACTTACATTTTGCCGGATGGCGCAAAAGAATACGCCAACATTATTATTGTTCTTTCTACCATATCCATTTTATACGGAGCCTTCGCTACCATGATGCAGAAGGACCTTAAATATATCAACGCGTATTCATCCGTAAGCCATTGCGGTTTTGTATTGTTGGGTATTGGCATGTTAACCAAAACAGCCATGACGGGCGCCGTAATGCAAATGGTATCTCATGGGTTAATGACCGCACTTTTCTTCGCCGTAATTGGCATGATTTACGAACGTACCCATACGCGGCAGGTAAATGAAATGGGCGGCATCCTGAAAGTAATGCCCTTTATTACCACGGTATTATTTATCGTTGGCTTGTGTTCATTAGGGTTGCCGGGGCTTAGTGGTTTTGTCGCCGAGGCTACGGTGTTCATGGGATCGTGGCAGCACCCTGATGCGTTTCACCGCATGGCAACCATTGCGGCCTGCATGTCAATAGTGGTTACGGCGGTGTATATTCTAAGGGCAATCGGGCAAACCGCCATGGGGCCGGTAAAGGAAAGCTATGGCAATTTAAGTGATGCGGCATGGAATGAAAAATTAGCCGCTATTATTTTAATCGCTGGTATTATTGCCATTGGTGTGGTGCCGTTCTGGTTGAATGATTTGGTAAGCCCGGCTACCGAAATAATAATGCACAAGGTGGCCGCTGTACATTAAAAATTGTAGTAAGGCATTAGTTATTTTAATTTAACCTTCATTTCCCCCGGGGATAAGGGTAAACAAGCTTCATCTTTAAATGTATGTTGAACGACTTTTTAATATTAATGAAATCCGAACTGGTGCTCGTTTTCATCATCTTCCTGCTGTTGTTTATAAAGGTAGGTGGCGCAATGAATAATGAGCGCCTGATACCCATTGTACAATTTTTATTACTGGCTAATTTTATTGCCGGGTTTTTCTTCAACGAATCGGGTAGTTTATTTGGCGGGCTTTACATCACCAACGCGTTGATGGCTTTTCAAAAAAGTATTTTAAGCCTGGGCGTGTATCTTATCTCCTTATTATTTTCAGACTGGCTGAAGAAGTGTGAACATGCGCCGGAGTTTTTTATGCTCATGTTATCCGCGGTACTTGGAATGTTTTTCATGATTTCAAGCGGCAGTTTGCTCATGTTCTTTTTATCACTGGAGCTTTCCACTATTCCTGTTGCGGCTATGGCCAATTTCGACCTGGAGAAAAAAATATCTTCGGAAGCCTCCATGAAAATGATTTTGTCCTCCGCCTTTTCTTCCGGTATTTTATTGTTTGGCATCTCATTGATTTATGGCGCTACCGGTACCATCAGTTTCGCAGAAATGCCCGCCCTGCTTGATGGAAGCCCGCTGCAAATATTGGCCTTTGTATTTTTGTTTACCGCATTCGCATTTAAAATGTCCATCGTTCCCTTTCATTTATGGACCGCCGATGTTTACGAAGGGGCGCCCATGGCGGTTAGCGCTTTCTTATCCGTCATATCAAAGGGCTCCGTTGTATTCATATTGCTCACCACGCTGTACAAAGTGTTTGCGCCTATGCATGAAGTGTGGTACAATATGGTAATGTTATTGTCCATTATCACCATGATTGTTGGTAACCTGTTTGCATTAAGGCAGCAAAGTATTAAACGGTTCCTCGCATTTTCATCCATTGCGCAGGTGGGTTTTATATTGGTAGGTATCAGTGGCAATTCCGCGGCTGCTACCACATCCGTAGTTTACTTTATTTTAATCTATGTATTTTCCAACCTTGCCGCGTTTGGTGTGGCCGCAGCCATATCGCAGCAAACAGGCAGGGAACGTATAGACGATTATAAGGGCTTGTATAAAACCAACCCATTCATCAGTTGGATTTTGGCATTGGCGTTGTTTTCACTGGCAGGTGTTCCGCCCACCGCCGGATTTTTTGGAAAATTATTTTTAATAACGGCGGGCGCTTCCAAAGGCAATTACATGTTTATTACCATCGCGGCATTAAACCTGATTGTTTCTTTGTATTATTATCTGCGGGTAATAAGGGCGGTGTTCATGGATAAAAATGAGCAGCCCATTGAAAAGATAAATTTAAAGCCTTCCACAAAACTGGGCATGGTTATTTGCGGAGCAGGTATTGTGCTCACAGGTTTATTAAGCTGGGTGTACGATTATATTGCGCAGTTAACCATATAATAAAGGCACGTTGGATTATTGGCCTTAATCATTATTCAATATTCATTGCGTATAATTAAAAAACGTTTTGTTGACAAGCATTAGTTTTTTCATGTCATCATCGTTTTGTTATTTTAATCCC
>JAVHOI010000176.1:0-14773 GCA_036169975.1 Ferruginibacter sp.
AATTATTTCGATCAGAGCCAATGGGGTAGTGGTGGATGGTTTTAGGATAGTACACTCAGGTATATCAAGCCTGGAAGATTTGAGCGGTATAAAAATTTACGACGGCAAAAATATAATTATTAGGAACAATATTTTTGAAGATACTTTTTTCGGTATTTACACGCAAAATGGCATCAACTGTACCATTGAAAATAATCACTTTACAGCCAGCAGTAAAGAAGAGCAGCAAAGCGGCAACGGCATTCATTGCTGGAAGTGCGACAGCATGCGTATTATCGGCAATACGATAACTGGCCACCGGGATGGGATTTATTTCGAGTTTGTAAAAAACTCCATTATCTGGCGCAATACTTCCATTAAAAATATCCGGTATGGATTGCATTTCATGTTTAGTAACGACGATATGTATGTGAGCAATATTTTTAGCAATAATGGTTCAGGCGTTTCTGTCATGTTTAGCAACCACATAAAAATGTACAGCAATTATTTTGAAGAAAACTGGGGCGATGCCTCTCATGGCATATTGCTCAAAGAAATTTCAGACGGGTACATGGAGGGCAATTATTTCGTAAAAAATACCAGCGGTATATTCATGGAAGGCGCCAACAGGATTTATATGAAACATAATACTTTTGAGAACAACGGGTGGGCTCTGAAAATCCAGGCGAGTTGCATGGATGTGGTACTGGAACGCAATAATTTTATCGGCAATACTTTTGATGTGGGTACCAATGGCTCATTGGTGCTTAACAGGTTTAACAATAATTATTGGGATAAGTATGAAGGATACGACCTTAATAAAGATAAGATAGGTGATATTCCCTACCGCCCGGTAAGCATGTATTCCATGATAGTGGAAAAATACCCGCCGGCAATGATATTGTTCAGGAGTTTTATAACATCTTTATTGGATAAAACAGAAAAAATATTGCCAAGCCTTACGCCGGAAAACCTGAAGGATAATGCGCCGATGATGAAAAAAGCTTTTTGATTCGTTCCGTAGGTACTGGATATTGGTAGAAATAAGATTTTTATAATTTAAAAAAGTCCCGTAGGGACGTGATATAAAGAATTTATTGGAGCAGCATATTTTAAAACTATTGGAATGTTATCACATCCCCACTGCACTTGCAGAATATATTTTTAGTGGCTGCCAGTATTAAGTTCCTGAATAACGATGGGATTTGGCGCATACAATATAAAACGCAATTAAAGCTCCACATTGGTATGTAGTATAAGTGAGTGACACAACTATGATGACCATTGCTTCTTAGCCCGGACAATAAAATGAATAGTTGAATTTCAGAGATGGCATCTTTTTAAAATATGCCCTCTTAAAGAAGAAAAAAAACACCATGATTATCGCAAGTAACGTAACGAAAAAATTTGGTAAATTAATAGCGCTGGACGATGTATCCACTACCTGCAACAAAGGGGAATGTATTGCCCTGATTGGCCCCAACGGTAGTGGCAAAACCACTTTAATAAAATCAATCCTGGGCATGGTAATGCCCGATAGCGGCTTTATCACCTTTAAGGATAATAATATACTGCACCACTGGAAATACCGGGATGAGATAGGGTACATGCCGCAGATAGGCCGTTACCCGGATAACATGACCATTGGCCAGGTGCTGGAAATGATGAAAGATATCCGAAATAAAAAAGCCGCATTGGATGAAGACCTGATTAAATCTTTTTCGTTGCACAATCAGCTTAATAAACGGATGCGCACACTATCGGGTGGCACGCGGCAAAAGGTAAGCGCTGCCCTTGCTTTTTTGTTTGATCCTGCGGTGCTTATTCTTGATGAGCCAACGGCGGGGCTTGATCCTGTGGCATCCGAGTTATTCAAAGAAAAAATTATCGCCGAAAAGGAAAAAGGCAAACTCGTGTTAATCACTTCACATGTATTAAGCGAATTGGACGATCTGGTAACAAGGATTATTTATATGCAGGATGGAAAGCTGCTTTTTCAGAAAAGTATTGAAGCATTAAGGCAGGATACAGGCGAAGAGAAACTTTCAAAAGCCATTGCCCGGGTAATGACAAATTTATAACCATGAAAAAAATCATAAAATATGTAATTACCGATATACTCCGCAACAGGATCGTGCTGGTGTACACATTGTTCCTGCTGGCGGCATCATTTAGTGTATTCAGCCTGGAAGATAACAGCAGTAAAGGGTTGCTGAGTTTATTAAATATCATACTGATCATTGTGCCATTGGTGAGTATTATTTTTTCTACCATTTATGTCTATAACAGCGCGGAGTTTATTGAGCTGCTGGTAAGCCAGCCACTAAAAAGAAAAACGATCTGGTTAAGTTTATTCACGGGCCTGGCTTCCTCTCTTTCCATCGCTTTTTTTATAGGGGCGGGTATTCCGGTTTTAATTTACCAGGCTAATACGATTGGCTTTACCATGATAGCCACAGGCATATTGGTGAGTGTAATTTTTGTAGCGATAGCCATGCTTGCCACGGTAAAAACAAGGGATAAAGCAAAAGGTATCGGAGCTGCTATCATGCTGTGGTTATACTTTTCCTTATTATTTGATGGATTGGTTTTGTTCCTCTTATTTCAGTTCGCCGATTATCCGATGGAAAAGCCAATGATAGCCTTCAGTGCGCTCAACCCGATAGACCTTAGCCGGATTTTAATATTACTTCAGTTGGATGTATCCGCCATGATGGGATATACAGGAGCCGTGTTCAAGGATTTTTTTGGCACATTTACCGGTATTACATTTTCGCTGGTAACATTACTTTTATGGATACTCTTGCCGGTATGGTATTCCACAAATAAATTCAACACTAAAGATTTATAGATATGAAAAGGCATCCGGCGCTCGCACACTTATCAAGGGATCATCACGGCGCATTATTATTGGCCCGGTTACTACAAAAAAATGCCCCGGCTTATGTAACCCTGCCAACTGATACGGAAGGAAAGGCGCAATATGCCTTTAAATTTTATGAAGATGAATTAATAAAACATTTTGATGACGAGGAAAAAGCTTTAAAGTTGGTTAATGGTATTAATGGGGCGCTTGACGCATTGGTACAAACCATTTCCCGCGAACACCAGGAACTTCATGAATTATTCAAATCAATAAATAACCAATCCAACCTGCCGGCCTATCTTGATGAACTTGGGAAAGCATTGGAAATCCATATACGAAAAGAGGAGCGGGAACTTTTTCCTTTGGTAGAGGCATCCTGTAGTGAGAAACTAATGAAGGCAATTAATAAATCTTTATCATCCTAATCCTGATTAAATGAAAAAAGATATTGAAAACAGAACCGATATTGAATTGCTCGTAAATGTTTTTTATGCTAAAGTATTAGCGGATAAACAGCTTGGGTTTATTTTTCAGGAAATGGCCAAAGTAAACTGGTCAACCCATTTGCCAACGATGTATGATTTTTGGGAAAACATCATTTTATATACCGGCACTTATGAAGGCAACCCGATGAATTTGCACCAACACCTGCATCACATTACGCCATTGAATGAAACCCATTTTGATAAATGGAACCAATTGTTCCTAAGCGCCGTAGATGAATTATTTGAAGGGGAAAAAGCCAGTCTTGCCAGGCAACGAGCTTTAAGTATCTCCGGTATTATAAAGGAAAAAATTTTGGAATACCAGCAGGCGAAATGAAAAGGAAGGATGAAGGATGAATGGGGTGAAAAAAACGG
This sequence comes from Ferruginibacter sp., assembly GCA_036169975.1. Taxonomy (GTDB): domain Bacteria; phylum Bacteroidota; class Bacteroidia; order Chitinophagales; family Chitinophagaceae; genus Ferruginibacter. The sequence continues at coordinate 3,706 of JAVHOI010000176.1, forward strand.
ACCGCAATTATTTTTTACCCCTTTCCAACTATAATGCAATGCAATTTTGAATAAAAAAAAGCGACCTTTTCCGGAGGCCGCCTTTTATCTGTTCACTTCAAAGAAACCCTTCTCCTTTTCAGGAAAATGATGTGGTGTATTATTTGGCTGGAGGCAACAATACACCATCTATTACATGTACCATGCCATTAGATGCAGGTATGGAAGCAATGATGGTAGCAGTACCATTTACCATTAATTTCCCATCTTTTTTGGTGATGGTAATATCGCCCCCGTTCACCTGCCCTATCACCTGCCCATCTGTTAAATTTTCCGCTTTAAATACGCCAAGTGATACATGGTATTGCAGAATATCTATAAGGTCTTCTTTCTTATCCGCTTTCAATAAATTTTCCACTGTGCCCGCAGGTAATTTATCAAAGGCCGCATTGGTAGGGGCGAATACGGTAAAGGGGCCGGCGTTGCTTAAAGCATCTACAAGTTCCGCGGCCTGCACGGCTTTTACAAGGGTAGTATGATCAGGGCTGCCGATAGCTACCTGTACAACATTTTTTTGAGACAGATCATCTTTTACACCAGATTGGCCTATTGATTTTTCAACCGGGGCTGATTCCGCAGCCGCGGTTTTATTTTGATCCGTGTTACTGTTACAACCCATAAAAATACAAAAGCAAATGATGGGTGATACTGATAAAATCCTTCGCATAAGATTAATGATTTAATTGTAAAAATTTTCTACAAAGTATTCCCTTATTAAATCCTTATTTATGACTACAATCACATTTGTAAAATTATTTTTTGAATAGTTTAAAATTATTCCATTTTCATCCAGTCAAATTTTCCATAAACATCTTCAAAAAATACAACACGCCCTTTAGCATCAATACCTGCCGGATTGTACCACACAATTACTGGTGTATGTTCATCAGCGGGAACAATGATGGGAGACTGGTTTCGCAAACAGCCTTTCTGATCCAGCGTATCAATCGCTATGGGGTTATTCTTTAAAACAAGATGCCCTAATGCCATAGGCGCTTCCATGCGCATGCAACCATGGCTTAGAAAACGCTTATTCAGCATAAATAAACTTTTGCCTGGCGTATCATGCAGGTAAACACCAAAGGGGTTATAAAAATTCAATTTTAATAATCCCAATGCATTATCACAGCCAGTGCTCTGACGAATGATGTAAGGAAAATATTTTGTACTGAAGGCTTGCCAGTTAACAGTGTAAGGGTTAATAATTTTACCTGCTTTATTTAAAACCTGGTAATTACCTTCATCCAAAAAAGCGGTATTTCGTTTGATGATGGGCAGCAGTTCTTTGGTGGCGATCTTATAGGGTACATGCCAGTAGGGATAAAGTATTACTTCAGTTACCTTACTTGCAAGGGTAGGTGTGGGGGTGGTTTTTTTTCCGACAATCATCCGCATTTTTAGTATTACTTTTTTGTTTCGATACAATTGTAAAAAGGCTGCGGGAATATTAACTACTATTACGGATTCGTTTTGAATAATGCAATACAGCCAACGGTAATAATTGACGGAGAGGTTTAACTGCTTTAATCTTACTGACAAAGGTATATTCAATTGCTGCAGGATTGTGGTACGAAGCACTCCATCGGCCAACAGATTGAATTGCCGCTGTGCTTCTTTCACTTTTTGAGTAAGGAGGTTATCGGGTATATTTAATTTAACTGAATCAATAATTCCTAATTGAAACAATTTTGAAATCAATGGGTTGTTGGTTCCGCTTACCCTGTTGGATGTAATGATGGTTTCCCTGAAACCGGGACTATCCATTATAGTATGAAACCATTTGATTTTATTTTCCATGGCGGTAATTTCAGGCATAGCAGGGGAGAGATGCGCAATTAATAACACCAATTTGTTTTTTGAAATATACTCCGCCACCAGGGCCGGGATATTAAGGCAGCGGGGTATATACCTCAGTCCATCATAACCCAACGCAGGTTTTGTATTGCCATAAGCAATATCATTGAAAAAGTGAATAGCAACATCTGTAATACGGACTTCCGCTTCAAGGGAATCGTCATTGGTTTGCAAACGAATGGTTTTATCACGAAGGGAATTTATATAATTTAGCTGGTAACTTTTTTCCCGGAGACCCTTTACGGCACTTAGTTTCAGCGCATCCGACAATATGCTGATGCTGGCTTCATTTTTTTTTTGTACCCATGCCGTTTTGTAATTTAACCTGGCATAAAACTCATTTACCCCAACATTACCGGCATAATTTTTTCCCGCAATAAATTGCTTTAGCCTATCCGCTGGTATTTGTGTATAAGCCGAAAAACAATGACAAAGGAAAACGAGTATTACCAGTATTATTTTCCGGTTACTCATTATTATTGGTATTAAATATTCTCTGACAGGTAATTGTTAAACGCTAATTTCAACCTGCCGAATTGTTTTTCAGCATTAATAATATTGTTGCGGAACTTCATCAGCTTTCTGTCAATTTCATTGAAGATTTTTCCGTCTTCAAATATTTCCCTTTCCAATAGTTTGTCCAATTCAGCCACCTCATTTCGAAGCAACCCAATCAGTTCATCCTGCTTAATAAACCTGCTTTGAAAGTTTTCCACTTCATCCAGCAAATTTTTGTTGAAACCAATTTTAAGAATTTCAGAAAGCCTGTTTTTCATGTGGATATTTTCATCCATCATAAAACCCAGTAACCGTTTCCAGGTATCGCTTTCATACTTTAATTGTTTCAATTTCAACTCAGGCATATAATCCACCTTTAATCTTCCGGAGTTAGACATAATATTTTGCACAGTAAGTGTTTTTTATTGATTTATTAACTGTAAAGGTATTGTTATCATAAGGCCAGGATAAGAATATGCGTCAGCAAAAATGCTGATATTGGTCAATACTACTTATCCGATGATTTTGAGGCGGATAAAAAATTTACTTCCAATCCACTTAAATATTTGGAATGTTTCTTTTTATTTCAGTTTGGTATAAACTTCATTCAAAAAAATTGGAGTCATCCAAAAAATGCAGGCGGCTACCATCATCAAAACTTTAAATTTAAAAATGAGTAATTTTTTACCGGAATAATAACTTAAATATTGCTATAAGAATACTGTGTGATTTTAACTTATGGCATAACGATATAATTAATAAAAAAGCCCCGTCATACTGTATGGCGGGGCGCAAAGTTTTCTGTGAGCTGGGTTACTTTACTGCGATGTGTTTACTGATAGCCATTTTTTTCGCTTCCTCTTTTTTGGGTAAAACAAGTCTTAATACACCGTCTTCGTAACGGGCATCAATCTTTTCCTTGTTAACCTCATCTGGCAATGTAAAACATCGTTCAAAAGAAGAATAGCTGTACTCTTTGCGGGTGTACCTTTTTTCTTTTTCTTCTTTTTTTTCTTCTTTTTCGCTGCTGATGGTAAGCATATTACCATTCACATCAATTTTAAAATCATCCTTTTTCATTCCGGGTGCGGCAAGAGATACCTGGTAATCATCTTTTTGCTCCGTAATATTCACGGCGGGTACGTTTATTGTCCGGCCCGAATAACCTCCGTTATCAAACCATTCATTCCAGGGTTTGAAAAAATCATCAAATACTGATGGCATTTTTTCAGTTGTTTTTGCCAATGCCTGTGTTCCCATAATATCCTCCTTTTTTTTTAAGTAATTAAATAATTGTTTGGAGTACAAATGTATAATTCATGGCAAGCTCAGTCTAAGACGATGGTCAGTATAATTGATGAGTGTGGTCAGGATGATAAAATCCATATTACGTTTAAAATTCAGGTTTCATCTGTTAGGATCAAAACCTCCGCTTTTTGTATGTAAAATAGCCGGCTAATCTGATAACCACTTCCGAATAATTTTTTATTATTTAAAATATTCACCAGATTGTGGTTTAACAACAAGGTTCATTTTAAGAATTAATTTTTTATCGTATCGTAATAAAAGGCTACAAAGCCTCAAGTACTTTTTGTAACCTTTCCCTTATTTCCGTAGCGATACCGACAAGTTTTTCATTTTCTATTGCCTGCATGGAAGCAGACGGATCAACCGCCGAAACCTCCACCTGGCCTGCTGTTTTTTCCTGAACTATCACATTACAAGGCAGCATGGTTCCTATTTTATCCTCTGCCAGTAAGGCTTTGTAGGCGAAGGGCGGGTTGCAGGCGCCCAGGATTTTATAGTTATAAAAATCCACATCAAGCTTTTTCTTTAGTGTGGCTTTAATGTCAATTTCGGTCAATATGCCAAAGCCTTCCGCTTTGAGGGCTTCCGTTACTTTTAGGATCGCATCATCGAAACTTCCGGTAATTGTTTTACTGAAATAGTATGCCATGATTGTTTTGTTTTTAGGTTAAAAAATTAATGTTCAAAAAATTTATTTTGACAAGCTATGCTAATGATTGATTCAATCGCCTTATCCCCGGGCTTTGTTCATTAAAGCGGCCAGGGAATTATTATTCAACAATTTAATGATTCGTTTTATGGAAATCATTTACTTTAATTGATCCCTGTTTCGTCATTCCCGCTTTGGCTTTTTTTCATCCATTACTAATCTGTTATTCCTTCTATGGGCATTGGAAAAATAAAATCCGCCAGCACATTGTGGTGGGCTTTTGAAACATGCACTGTAAATGATTTCATGCTGCGGTGCATGGCGGAAGCATAATCTTTTCCCAACTTCAAAACGATTTTTTCAAGCTTCGATAATTCCAATTTGATCGTCGCTTCCCTGCCGGCTTTTTCTTTTGGCAAGTCATTATCAAGCTGCCCTATATTATTTTCAAAAACCTTATCGGCTTCCCTAAAATATGCAGCAAGAAGGGGATCACCGGAAAAAGTCTTTACATGTGCGATTTTGATAGCCGCCTTTTTTTCAGCTTCATCCAGCCTGCCATCATTATTAGCGGCAAGCAGGGATATGTATGCCGGAAATTTAAGCAGCGCTTCATTTTGCTGTAACGAAAGATTTTTGAACGGCTCCATATTTTTTCTTTTAATGATGATAAAAGCGATTCATTTTTAAGCGCCACACAATATGCGCCTGGTTTCATTTCAATTACTACCCTGCCCGCTCCCCGCTTATGCAATTGCAAAAAAATCTTAACTTTTGGATCATAATTGTCAAAAATTAAACTGCCGGATTGGTTACCTGTTAACCGGCAAAAGTTATGCCCCTGAAAATACTATTTACTTTCTTCCGCCTTGCCGCGTTTGCGAACGATCTCTACGGAACATGAGGCGTGCTGCGCAACAGCCTGTGAAACCGAACCAAGCAAAAAACTCCCAATCACGCCCCGCCCATGCGAACCCACAACGATTAAAGCGGCGCCAAAAACTTCAGCTTCATTTAAAATAACATGTTTGGGTGATCCTTTAATGACAGCCGTTGAGATGGTTAGCGTTGGGTTTTTCGCTTTTATTAATTTCGCCGCTTCATTAACCGTTTCATCCGCAAGCCTTCTTGCAATCACATCCGTCTTTTCATAAAAACCCGCCAATCCACCCATTGGCGAAGGAGCCGACATAATCAGGGGGGAACTTTCAAAAGCTGTTACAATGTGTACTTTCGTATTGGGCGGAAATGGCCTGCCCGCAATTTCCTGAACTGCCGCATTACTATATTCGGAACCATCCGTCGCTAATAATATTTTCATGATCTTTGATTTTTACTGATGAATTATTGTTTTAAACATTTATGATTATTTCTTGCTAACCCGATAAGAAGTATCCATCTGTTATTTTACCCTATTCACGAACTGCATAGCTGAATATTTTATAGTTTATAATATTGTGCCAATAAATATTATCATTCATTTCCGGCCAATTGGTTAGTCCTGAAAGACTGGTTCATGTAAAATAACTGCTACTTTTCTCGGTAACTAATCTTCGCTATTCCTATTTTTCTTCTTCGTATTGTTTTAACCCGAATTGAAGAAGCTGTAGCCCTGATATTTAAATTTTTAATCATTTTGGGGAGTGTATCCCGTAACCCATTCTCCGGTTGCCAGCCGAGTAGTTTTTTTGCTTTTGAACTGTCCATTTCAAAATGGTCGCCCGCAAGATCAATCATCCACGGTTTTATAAATGCTTTGCCAAAAAGGTTTTGCATAAATGCGCCTGCTTTGGCAAACCATATTGGTATATGTACTATTTCAGATTTCTTGCCTGTAAGTTCTGTACTGATAATATTCTGCAATTCCTTATACGACAAGGTTTCATCATCGCCAATATTAATCACTGTTTCCGGCGGGAGTTCTTTTCTTTTTTCTATGGTCTTTACAATTGAATCTACCAAATCATCAAGATGTACGTAAGTGCTGCCATGTGCGGTATTGGCGGGGTACAGCCGTGCTGAGATTTGCTTTTCATAAATGCGCTGCACCTGGTTGGTGATTGGGATGGAATTGCCTTGTTCACTGTACACACCTGCTATACGTAAATTGACTACAGGAATTTTTCCCCTTTGTTCATGCAGCACTTTTTCGGTGGCCACTTTTGATTTCGGATAATCCCACTTAGGCTCCAGCGGCCAGTCTTCATCTATTTTTACACCGGGTGATGAAGGTTTGTAAACGAGCATGCTGCTTGAAAAAATAAATTGACCCACTTCAAAATCCTGTAATTGTTTTATAAATCTTTCTGTTCCTTTCACGGTTATTTTATCATACAAATCAGAAGGCTTGCCTAAGAAATCGTAATAGGCTGCCAGGTGAACCACAGAAGCTATTTTGTTGCCATATTCATAACGGATTCTCTCTAAAGCAAACTGCATACTTTTATCGCTGGTAATATCAAGACAGATGCATTCAGCTTCTGCCGGTGGAAATGGATAACCGGTTTGATCCATTCCTGCAATGCGGTATTGTGGTGCTAACTTGTGAATTAATGCTGAACCTATCATGCCACTGCTGCCGGAGATGACGATCACCTCTTTTTTATTGACTAATGTTTCCAAATTTGAATTTTCCATTTTTCTTTATTTATATACAAGCATGTTTTCATAAATCAACAATTAGGTATTTTTTAAATTCTGAAACCCTTAACTATTAATACATGTAAAATGCATTTTCAATTTTCACTTATTTATTTTCAAGTCTGTGCAACACCTGAGTTTGACTAAAATATTTCGAAAATTTCCCTGTTTGAAAACCCATCAATTGCCTCCAGCTTTAGCTGGAGGATCAGAATCAAATAAATTTTTCTCTTTGGCTTTAGCCGAACTATTTATTGCTATTTGCATCAGTATCAATTATTACATCAGAAGTTTGTTAAAATCCATTTTTGGCTGAAGCCAAACTTTGTTATTAATTTTTCTTATCCACTGGCTAAAGCCCAATGCCATTAAGTTAAGAAAAAAATTGCCGTTAAGGCGTTGCAACGTCTTTTTCTTCGGCTTACTTTGGTAGCAATTTTTAAAACGTCTTAACGCCTTAACGGCAATAAAAAAACTTAACTTAACGGCATTGGGCTAAAGCCAGTGGCAATTTGGTTTACATTTTAGCCGGTAAATCTTTTCTAATTCGTCAATATTACTTTTAAGGCTTTTTCTTTTGCGGCATTGCCAAATGTATCATAAGCCTCAATAATCTGATCAAGTTTTAAATGATGGGTGATGAGTTGCTTTGGATCAAGTTTACCTGATTGAACAGTTTTAAAAAGCATGGGTGTGGATACCGTATCAACAAGCCGGGTAGTAATCGTTACGTTTTGAGACCATAAAGTTTCCAGGTGAAGCGCTACGCTTTTGCCGTGAACACCTATGTTGGCTATATGGCCACCAGCGCCAACAATGGCCTCACACATTTCAAATGTGGCTGGTATGCCAACGGCTTCAATAGCCGCATCTACCCCCCTGCGGTTTGTAAGACCCATAACTTTTTCTACGGCATTTTCCGTAGCGCTGTTAATGATATGAGTGGCTCCGAAAGTCTTTGCGACATTAAGGCGGTTGTCATCCTGGTCTATCATAATAATTTCCGCAGGGCTATAAAATTGCGCTGTTAATAATACCGCCATACCTATTGGGCCTGCACCCACAATAGCTATCGTATCACCGGGTTTTACTTTTCCATTTAGTACGCCACATTCTAAACCGGTGGGTAAAATATCGCTCAGCATCACCAGCGCTTCTTCATCGGCGCCCGCCGGAATAGGGTACAGGCTGTTATCCGCATAAGGAATCCGCACATATTCCGCCTGTGTGCCATCAATTAAATTACCCAATATCCATCCACCATGTATGCAGTGCGAATACATCGCTTTTTTACAATAGTCACATTTGCCGCAGGAGGTAATACAGGAGATCAAAACATGATCGCCCTTTTTAAAATTGGTTACACTATTTCCAACCTCTTCAATAATCCCAACGCCTTCGTGGCCTATAATCCTACCATCCGTAACAGTGGGTACATCGCCCTTCATAATGTGCAGGTCCGTTCCGCATATTGTTGTTTTAAAAATTTTTACTATGGCATCCCCAGGTTCCTTTATTGCAGGTTTTGGTTTTTCTTCCCATGATTTTTTTCCGGCGCCATGATAAACTAATGCTTTCATGATTTATTTTTTTATAGGTGAATGAATGGCTTTAAAACTTATTTCTATTATAAATTAATTAAGTTTAAAACAAGAAAGAATATTGATACAATGGCTTTTTTAGGCTTGAGGTGGTTACACGATTTCATAAAAAAATTCTTCATCCATACACATCCGGTTGCCCACCTTTTTTATTTACCTGTCATTTGCAGCAATCTTTCTTTCGCATAAAAACCGCTTTAAATATTCTGATTAATATTCTCTTAAGTTTTTCCATTTAAATTTTATTATTTTACCGAAAGGCTGTCTGTTGATTGCCGGGCCCAGGCGATGATTAATCTTTTTTCATCTTTGGTAAGCCTTGCCTTTTTGTGCATTAATTTATAAGACCACAAGGGCATGGTATCATCTTTAATACTATTGGCGATTCCGCTCAGTTTGCTTGATTGCCTTCTTTGTGAATAGCTGCCAAACCCGCTAAAATTAAGCGCTGCTTTGCCTTGTGTTATATGCCTGTTCAATAACCAGCCCATCGGCTGAATATTTGAATACCAGGGATAATTGGTGTTATTACTATGGCAATCGTAGCAGGCGTTTTTTAAAACAGCTTTCACACTATCGGAAATGCTTACCATTTTTGAAATATCAGCTACCAAAACCTTACCACTTTTATTGCCGGCAGGTGGTATAAATTGTATAGTTATAAATACTACGCCAATCGCTGTTACTATTTTTTTTATCCGGTACATGGCTTATCTGTTTCTTTCTTCGAAATACTAAAGTTGGGTAAAAAATTACCCAGGCGGGAATTTTTATTTTTCGGTTAAATGTGTTTCAACCATTTGATCTTTTGGATTAAAAGTTAACATGCCGCAATCTTTTAACTAATACAAAAATTTGAAAGGGATTTATATTTTTCTGATTATTTTACATCTTCATGCCCGCCATCGGATCGGCGCCCTGTTTAAAAATATATTCGCTGTTGAGCAGGTAAGCGCCTTTTATTACCACGATATCACCTTCCATTAAACCTGATTTTATTTCTATCCTGTCATCGCTTTCCATGCCCGCCGTTACCATTTTTATTTTGAAAGAATGAGGGCCGGTTTTCACCCAAACCGTGGCACCTTTGCCATCCCGCAATACCGCATCTATAGGCAGCGTGAGTGATTGGTGTTGCCGGCTTTTTAATACCACATAAGCCGACATGCCGGGTTTCAACTGATTGCCCGTATTGGGTATGGATACCCGTATCAGATTAATCCTTGTGTCTGGATTGATTTCGGGGTTTACGAATTCAATCTTTCCTTTAATTTCCCTGCCTTGCATTTCAGGCAATTGCACTACCGCTATTCCATTACGGTCAATCGCGGAAAATTGTGAAGTATAAACCTGCGCCTCGGCCCAAAGTGTTGACAGATCTGCCAATTTTACAATAGTGCCACCTTCCGCTACATAATCACCTTCACGGATTCCAAGTTCGGTTATGTAGCCGGACGATGTACTGTAGAATGTGGTGGTAGGGCTGGCACTTTTGTTTGTAACCAATTTCCGTATTTGTGATTCACTCAGGTTCCACAACAGCAATTTATTTTTTGCGCTTTGCAACAACTGGTCATAGTTTATTGAGCTGGCCTCCTTTTCAAATGTATTTTTCCTGTCTAACGCAAGCAGGTATTCCTGTTCGGCGCTGTTTAATTCTTCGCTGTATAAATCATATAATGGGGTGCCTTTGCGAATAAATTCACCCAGGTTTTTAAAGTATAATTTCTCCACCCTGCCCATCACCCTTGAACTAACTGACGTTGTTTTCGACTGGTCGAAATTCAAAGTAGCCGTTAGTACCAACTCATCGCCAATGGCATTGGAGCGGATGGTATCGGTCTGGATATTGCCTAACAGTATTTGTTGGGCGCTTAATTTAACCTCATTGGCATCCTGCGTTGTATTCTTTTTTACAGCTATCATTTTCATGCCGCATATCGGGCAATTGCCGGGCTTGCTTTCCATTACCTGCGGGTGCATGGAACAGGTATAATACACACCGGCTGTATCTTTTTCATGTGCCGCATGGGTGGTATTTTCCGCATTTTTATTTTTGCATGAGGCGGATAAAAATATCAATGCCGCCACTACCAATAATTGTTTCATACTTTCTTATTTTATTATCAATAATCAATTTTTATCCTGCGTTTTTATGAAGCTTTCGCTGTCCATTAAATATTGCGCATCCACCGCAACCGAATCCGAAGGGGTTAAACCACTCATGATTTGTATTTGATTTTCATGCAGAATCCCGGTGCTTACCTTATGCGCTTTGAAACCGCCTGCCACTTTCAGGAAAACCGCCCTGTCCATACCCAGTGATAATACGGCTTCTTTGGGTAACCAGTAAGCGTCTTTCGTGTTTCCAAAAATTGTAGCCCTTACCTGGCTGCCAATTGGAATTTTTAGGCTATTGTTGTCAAAGTAAACCCTTGCGGTAAGGGTTTTGCTATCCTTGCGATAGAAGGGTTCAATA
>JAVHOI010000177.1:0-14766 GCA_036169975.1 Ferruginibacter sp.
AAACCTATAACTTTTTCTGAATCAAATGCTTCATTTTGAAACATCTATTTCTACACAGGTATCGGAAAAAAAGTATAGGATAAGGTGGATGATGCTTTAATAATTAATAAAGCATATTATGATTTGTACAGAGGTATTGGAAAAAAAGAAAGTAATAAACAGATCAATTAAACTTCGTATAGGAACGTATAACTTGCCAGATTGGGGTAAAATGAGGAGATCAACGTTTCAGAAGTTTATCAAAAGTAAATTAAATTTCCCAGCAATCAATTTTTTTTCTTTCCATTCACCGCTAAAATTTTATTATTAAACTTCACCAATAAAACTGTTTAATAAAAATCTATCTGTATTTTTGCCATCCAAAAAAAGAAGACTCCTTAGCTCAGTTGGTTAGAGCTACTGACTCTTAATCAGTAGGTCCAGGGTTCGAGCCCCTGAGGGGTCACTAAAAAAAATATGGAAAGCCGCTAAATAAGCGGCTTTCCATATTTACAACCCACATCACAAAAGCATTATAACAGGATAAGGCCGGCTATATAAATTTATTGGATAAAGCAGATAATTCGTAAAGTCAGGCCCTATTTAAACTATACCAGAAAAATGGGGTGATGTTTATTGTCCGCTATATAACGGACATTTTTTGGGTAGAAAATTTAAATTAAAACGCACCATACGTTCCTTTGGAATGTTTCCCTGCGCCTCTCACAAAACTTCAGAAAAGACCGGGACAGACTTTACGGAAATTTTTTTAGAATTCAACAGCCCATATATAAAAGTGTGTTTGTCATAAAACCTGAACCCTTATTTTTGCAGTCATGAACCTGACTAACCTTACACTGCACTGGCATGGGATTATTTTCATTCTATTAATTCTTGTGGCGTTGATACAAATCTTTTACTATCTTTTTTTCTTTTCACGGTTAGCTTCATATAAGGATACCACCAAAACAAACCAGCATAACCATCCAGTATCCGTTATCATTTGTGCCAGGGATGAAGCGGATAACCTGGCTAAAAACCTTCCCGGCTCATTGGTACAGGCGTATCCAACTACACATGAAGTAATAGTTGTAAATGACAATTCTTATGATGACAGTAAATATTTGCTGGAAGAATTTGAGCATAGCTTCAGGCAATTGAAAGTGGTGGAACTGAAGCAGGAAGCAAAATTAATTCCCGGTAAAAAATTCCCTTTAAGCATTGGCATTAAAACGGCTAAATATGAAATCGTATTATTAACAGATGCTGATTGCGTGCCGGCGAGCGAATGGTGGATAGATAAAATGCAGCAAACATACGATGATGAAACGGAGATAGTATTGGGGTATGGCGCATACCACAAAAAAAAGGGCTTACTGAATAAATTAGTCAGGTGGGAAACTTTTCATACCGCTTTGCAATACCTGACTTATGCCCTTGCAGGCAAACCATATATGGGCGTAGGGCGGAACCTGAGTTATAAAAAAACAATCTTTTTCAGGCACAAAGGATTTTCCGCTTACAACCATGTAGCAAGTGGCGACGATGATTTGTTTATTAACACCGCCGCTACAAAAAACAATACTAAAATAAATATAGCGCCAGAGGCATTTACGCTTAGCGAGCCACCAGCCACCTGGCGTCAGTGGATAAAACAGAAAAGCAGGCATTACAGTACGGCGAAATATTACCAGCCTTTGCACAAATTCTTACTGGGCCTGTATTCCCTGTCACATTTTTTATTTTTTCCTTTATTAGCCTGCTCAATAATTTTGTTTAGCTGGCAATGGTCTTTATTTATTTTTGCTACCCGCTTTATGGTGCAGGCTTCTGTGCTTTACCCGGCTATGAAAAAATTGAATGAAAAAGATTTGTTTCCCTTGTTTTTTTTATTTGATGTATGGATGTTTTTTTATTACTTCATCTTCGCGGCTACGTTGATAAAAAAACCGGGGGCCGGTTGGAAATGAGGAGTGAGGAGTAATGATCTGTGTTGGCTATCAGAAGATGAATTGAAAGCACCTCATTGCTTTATTCCAATAGTTATCTGGTAATAATTGATCTTTCATTACTCATTACTTATTACTCATTATTCATTTTTAATTACTCATCTTTCATCACTAATTTCTCATCTCTCATCTTTCATCTCTCATCATGGAAATACTTCAAAAATACTTTACTGATTTTACTGAAAAGCAAACGCAACAGTTTGCCGCACTTAAAGAATTATATTCGGAATGGAATGAAAAGATCAATGTCATTTCACGGAAAGACATGGAAAATTTTTATGTGCACCATATACTGCATTCACTGGCAATTACTACCCAATTTGAATTCGCCCCGGGTATGCAGGTGATGGATCTGGGCAGTGGCGGCGGGTTTCCGGGTATTCCCCTGGCGATTTTTTTTCCTGACACGCAGTTTCATCTGGTTGACAGCATCAATAAAAAATTAAAAGTCGTAAATGAAGTGGCCGCCGAAATTGGTTTACAAAACATAACTACACAGCATTGCAGGGCGGAAGAAATTAAAAACAGAAAATTTGATGTGGTCGTTTCAAGGGCGGTAGCGCCGCTTAAAGCCCTTTGGTGGTGGAGCAAACCCTTATTAAAAAAAGGAAGCAAGCCCAATGGGCTTATCTGCCTGAAAGGTGGAGATTTAACCCGGGAAATTTTTGAAAGTAACTGTAAGCCCCGCATTTGGGAGATAGAAAAAATTTTTGAAGAACCTTTTTTTAAAGATAAGTTTTTATTGCAGATCGCAATGTAGATCAGGTACCTGGTTTTAAAGTTCTATACCCACTTTAGGGTATTGTATATTACTTTATTTTGATTCACCTTTGCAGTATGGATATATCAGTAGCAATAGTAGAAGACAACCATGATATACGCAATGCCCTTGAACAAATTATTGGTATGGCGGAAGGTTATTCATTAACGGGTTCCTGTGTAAACGGGGAAGAAGCCTTAATTAATATTCCCCTGCTAAAGCCCCGGATCGTGTTAATGGACATCAATCTTGGTGGTATTAACGGTATTGAAGTAGTAAGAAAATTAAAGGAAGAACATCCTGAAATTTTATTCATGATGTGTACCGTGTATGAAGAGGATGAGCAAATTTTTGAAGCTTTAAACGCAGGCGCCAGCGGCTATTTGTTAAAGAAAACGGATCCGGACAGGTTGTTAGGCGCTATAAAGGAATTGTATGAAGGAGGCGCACCTATGAGCAGCCAGATAGCAAGAAAAGTAGTGGCGAAATTTCAAAATAAACCTTTTGATGTTATATCACCAGATTCCCTTGAACTACTTTCGAAAAGAGAAAAAGAAATACTGGAAATGCTTTCCAAAGGATTGTTATACAAAGAAATTGCGGATCAGTTATTCATCAGCCCGCAAACCGTACGAAAACATGTTTACCATATTTACGAAAAACTGCATGTAGGCAACAGGATAGCAGCGGTTAACTTGTTTTTTGGAAGATAAAACCCGCAACCACCTTATCGAAAAATCACCTGACCCCCACCAATTTTTACGCCTAACACCAGATCGGGATTTATAGAATTATTATTACTTCTATAATTTAAAAAGAATTAGTAGTGTTTTATTTCTGAACTACTATTTTCAAAATTTCTTTTCATCGCAATCTTATAATTTTTGAAAGAGCTATCGAGATAAGAGATTATTAAAACCGGATCATTCATAAAAATTTCCAAAACCACAAATCAGTTTGTGGCGTATTGCCAATCGGGAAATCATGGGTTTGGCCGGAGTTGACAAATCCATATTTTTCATAAAACCTTTGCGCCCTTAGGTTATGCTCCCATACACCCAGCCAAACCACTTCGTAATTATTGTCTTTCGCATATTGCAAGGTAAAATCCATTAGTTGCTGTGCTACGCCTTTACCCTGAAAATCTTTTGTCACATAAATCCTTTTCAGCTCCAGCGACTTCCATTGCTTCATATTGGCGAGGCTGCCGTAATCTTCCATAAAACGTAAATAGCCTGCCACCCTGCTTTCTGTTTCCGCGAAGTAATAAAAATCATTTTCATTATTCAACTCAGCCTGCACCTGTTTCAAATTAAAATAATTTTCAAGAAACGACTGCATGTCTTCCTCCGAACAGGTGCCTGTAAATGTATCGTAAAATGTTTGTTTGGAAATCGCTGAAAGCACAGCCGCATCAGATAATGTTGCCCGCCTGATTGTTAATTGCATAAAAGGTTAATTGTGTAATTTGAGATAAATATGAAAATGGAAATTGGGAATGAGCAGGATAAATTTCAACTTCCCCTTTAATCATTCCGCATTGCTCATTCACCTGTTTAATTTTTTCCACAAACTTTTTATAAAGGAAAGGCAGAGACCGTCAAACCTTTTTAAAATTTACCAATTCAATTTTAAAATATTATTTTGCTGATCTACATCAGCCATTCTTTTTGTTGGATCTATTTCAGCCCTTTTTAAATCTGAAAGTCGCCTTTTAAATTCAACGATGTAAGCAGGGTGCGTCCATCTCCAGGCTTCATGAACTACTCTTTTTTCAACTGGATTTTCCGATGGTTTTGAACCATACATCAGGTTAAGCGGGATATAATGCATTTCGGTGGTACCGTCTTTAAAGGTAAGCTGGAGATCAACAGGCATGGGCATTTTACCCTTTCTTATGAGCCTGATCTTTGATACGCCACCTTCTTCCCACAAACTATCAATGCCATAATCAATTGTTTTAACGGTATTGCACCAATACTCTTTATACCAGTCCAATTTTATTCCACTCACGTCCTCCGCCAACTTTACAAAATTCCCCGCGTTAGGGTGTTTAAAACGCCATTGTTTATAATACTCCAATAATATTTTATCCCTCACACCTGCCCCAACGATATAACCAAGTTGCTCCATAAATATCAACCCTTTTGAATAAGCCGCAATGCTATAAGCGAAATTGGTTTCAAAATGATCGGCATGGGTGGTGAGGGGCTCCTCCAAATCGCTTTTAGCCAAATAATAATACGACCGGTAACTTCCGCTATGTTCCGCGGGAAATAAGGCTGCTACGGAATCCAATGACTTCATATAGGCCGTATTGTTTTTATATTTAACCCTTGTAAATTTATCCCTGTAATATGCCTCTACATTATCTGTGGCGAATTCCGTAAACCCTTCATCCATCCACGCATACAGGCTTTCATTGGTGCCCAGCATCATCTGGTACCAGCTATGCATCCATTCATGAAAAACGGTACCCAATCCCGGTCCACTTAATAGTGTTGCCATCGGGTATTCCATACCTCCATCACCTCCTTGTATAAACGAATATTGCGGGTAAGGGTATTTTCCAAACCTTGATTCCATAAAAGGAAGCACAAAAACCGCTGCATCCGCTACCGTATTCCATGCGGTATCATTTTTCCCATCATGGGGTCTGTATTTATAAATCACATTTAGAACTGGTCCCCCTTTGGGCATTTTTCTTACCAGGTGAACATAATCCGGATCAGCGACCCATACAAAATCGTGTACATTATTTCCTACGAAATGCCAGTTTCGTTTAGCCCGTATGGTTGGTTTCAATGCTGTTCCCGGGGCATCGTATCCCCAGCCAATTTCGCCGGCATTTACCAACACACCCGTACCGCCAAGTTTATACGTTTTGTCTATTGCGATCGTTACATCAAAATCGCCCCATACACCATAAAACTCACGGGCCACATACGGTGTGGGATGCCATCCCTCATAATCATACTCGCAAACTTTGGGGTACCATTGGCTCATGCTGTAGCGTACACCCGTTACCGGGTTATCCCTGCCGCTGCGGCGGATCTGTAATGGTATCTGCGCTTCAAATTCCATATCGAAAACCACTTTTGTTTTGGGGGCGATTGGTTTGGCAAGAATAACTTCCAAT
The DNA here is from genome assembly GCA_036169975.1 of Ferruginibacter sp. Classification (GTDB taxonomy): domain Bacteria; phylum Bacteroidota; class Bacteroidia; order Chitinophagales; family Chitinophagaceae; genus Ferruginibacter. The sequence continues at coordinate 5,888 of JAVHOI010000177.1, forward strand.
ATCGTTTCATCGTATTTGAAAGGCTGGGCAATACCATTCATTTTTAAGGAAATTATTTTTTGATACCCGATCTCATTATCTTTTAGTTTGCTGATGCGGTCCATTACCCTTGTATCCCAGTCGGGCCTCCCGTTTATCAATATCTTTCCTAATTCACGGCTACGTACGTCCATACTGCTGTTGGGCTGAAAGGCATTAAAATACAAATGATAAAAAACTTTCTTCAATACGTCGGGAGAGTTGTTGGTATATTCCAGTTTTTGATGGCCGGTAAAGCGGTTGGTTACCACATCCACATCAATATTCATGGTGTATTTAACATGCTGCTGCCAGCGGCCGGGCTGAGCGGTGGAGGAAAAACAAAAAAGCACGGATGAAAGAAATACAAGAAAAAGTTTATTCATTTTATAAATTTAAGATGGACAAAATTCGGGAAATTGAGGTGAATGCAAAAGTTAAATACCAAAAGGTATTATTAAGTATAAATGCCCGGGCTTATAAAATGATTTCAATTGCATGGAATGATAGCCAGTTATGCCAATTGCGCATATTAAAATGAAATGGACATTTACGGATATATGAATGGTGCAATCAATATTGCCGCACCATTTCCTAAAAGGCTACCAACCTTGGCCAGTTTCTTCAGGTAATGAGAGTCTATTAAAGATTGAAAACAAAACCCCCGCCTCTCCAATCAAATGGTTTTTTCCTCTTTCCAAAACTCCCTGCGTATGCCGTTGAGCAAATCATTTTGGAGGATTTCGCTGCCGCTCCTGTTCATCGCCTGTAACGCCGAAAATTGGATTATATTGAGGATGGCCGCACCACTCAATTCATAACGCTTTGCTATTTCAACCAGGTCTATGGCGCTTTCCAGCCCCAGTGAGGCTGGAAGTGATTTTTTCCAAATCAATAAACGTTCTTCCACATCAGGCATCGGGAAATGCACCATTGCATGAAACCTTCTTGTAAAAGCCTTATCAAGGTTACCTTTAAAATTAGAGGTCAGAATTAACAGGCCCGGAAAATCCTCTACCCGTTGCAATAAGTAAGATACTTCCTGGTTGGCAAACCTGTCGTGTGAATTGCTTACGTTGGTGCGTTTGCCAAATAAGGCATCGGCTTCATCAAAAAATAATATCCAGTCTTTATTTTCCGCTTTGCTGAAAACTTTCTCCAGGTTCTTTTCCGTTTCGCCAATGTATTTAGATACCACCTGCGACAAATCAATACGATAAACTTCTTTATTAAATTCTTTCCCCAGCAATGAAACGGTTAAGGTTTTTCCCGTTCCCGGCGGACCATAAAACAAGGCCCGGTAACCGGGTTTTATTTTTCGTGAAAGGTTTGCATCATTCTGTAAAGCATCATTATGGGAAAGCCAAATTTTTATATGGCCTATTTCCTTTTTTGTTTGTGGGGATAATATTAAATCGCCCCAGTTCATTTGTGATGTAAGCTTTTTTGCCGGGAACTCCGGGCTGAATTTTGGCGATGATTCTTTATTGAATAAAAATTTATCCACCCATTCCGTACCTAATAATAATTTACCGGTCATTAGCGGCTCGCCATCCTTTACATGTTCAAGCCAAAGGATGTTTTGTTTATAAAAAAAATGATCGGGGCTAAAGAGCTGCTGTAACTGTAAGCGGCGTTGCATATCATTACCAGCCAAAATAAATAACACCGTTTCTCCTGTTGGTAATATACCTCGTTGGTTGGCTCCCTTTACGGCGCCAAACTCAGTAAAATCGCCACCCTGCGGCAAAAACTCCTGGATAATGTTTTCGAAGAAGGCGGGTTGTACATGTGGCACCAATGCGACCAATATAGTAATGTATTCTTCAACCGTTAGTTTATGTTTGATGATAAAATCATTCAGTGGCGTACCGTCTTCTTCAATTTTAATGGATGGAAATATTTCATTCCCCACTTTTTCTTCTTTTTTAAAATATGCTTGCAGGCGGTTGCGGGTTACCTCGTATAGAAGTTGAAATGAATTGATTAAAGTCAGTGGATTGTTTCGCATTTGTAAAAGTTACCATTATTTTACAGAATTAAATTGCCTGCTTTTTGTTTGTCATTTTTTTAAAAAGCATTAGAGGAATAAACAATAATAATCTATTTAAATTTTTCATGCCTTTAATCATTTTTTCGATAAAAATTTTTCTGTTGAAAAAAAATCATATTTCTATTTAATAAACTTTCCAACCTAATGACATCTAAATCCGGCGGGAGAATTAAATCCATTTACCAATGCGACAAACTGTGCATAACAGTGAGCATTATGCTGATCTGGCTGTCCCCAATCATTAATTACCTGAAATGTAACATGAAATATTTCATGCATGTAGGTCCGGGCTCTTTGATTTACGGATAATGCCCAAAAGTCTGGACATAAAACAATCTCTCTTGGATTATCAGGACATGTAAAAGCTTCCGTACCTGCGTTACAAGTTCCCACTGCACAACCCGGGATTGTATAATTTGCGCCATTGCCGATGCAATTAATTGTAAAAACAACACTATCTATATAATTTTTTGCGGCCTCCAATCGTCTTCTTATGAGAGGTATCCCAAAATGCGGCGCCGCATCATTCCAATTATTGCCAATAGCAGCATTAAGCCGAAATGCGGTATGCATAGCGTTTCCAACACTTAAGACATTGGGGTCGGCAGGATTGCCTGGCCTTGCGGCTACAGCGGAGTCAATCAAACTAATGGCGTTTGTAAGCAAATCCACCGCCTTTCTGTCTGCCGAAAATGGATTTTGGCCTGCGGGGCACGTTACCAAACTTGTTCTTACCAAACGCTGGATCGCTTTAGTAGCTATTCCTTTTCCTTGTTGCACCACATGTGTCAACTCATGCCCAAGCAACCTCTTTCCACTATCACTTCCCGGAGCATACTGTCCATTATTAAAAACAATATTGTTGCCGGATGTATATGCCAATGCATTTATTGATTGGGCGGATTTTGCGGCGGTGCCGTCAGTATGCACTTTTACATTACTAAAATCGTATCCAAACTTTGGTTCATAAAAATTACGCACTTCATTGGGTAAGTATTGACCAGCATTGCTCAAACTTCCCACATAACTTTCTAAATTATTATCAGCAGCGGTTTCATTTCCATTCATTTCTTTTCGCTGCATTTTTTCTTCGTCTTCACAATGGGCACATTTGCGTTGTATAGGAGTAATTGAAATTGGCATAGCCTTAAAAAAAGAATTATTATCTGGTTTTTTTTGCTGTGATGGTATTTCCTTTTGCATTACTTTATGTGCAACCGCATCGGCTTCCTGTTCAAATTTATCGTTAGGGTTATTGATGGTGAGTTTGGGTTGAAAGAAAGGAGTATTATTACCATTGGCTGATAATATTTTCTTTGAATGATATCCGTAATCAATGCTTTTCATTTTAATCTTTTAATTAAACTTTAAAGAAGTGTGGCAAACCATGCATAAGAATCAGCATTATCCATTGCATCATCCGAACTTTGTGTATTATATTTTGCCTCCCACCTATAAACCTTATCATCAACACCTGTGTGCCTATGGGCCGCTTCATGAATAATTAGGGCTATCTGATTATTTTTTGCTGCTGTTGTAAAGTTACACCCAGCAGTATCATAACAAATATGTATTGGCCCACGCCCCCCAAACCATTGTGTGTTATAAGCATAACCACATACAGCCGTGCTTGTGGTTTTAGGACATGTTGTTTCGCACTTAACATCTAACCCCTTTGAAAACGATTGCTCAAGTGAAATATATTTGCTCAAAATATTGCGTAAATCGTCCCGGTTTGTTGTATGAAAATGATCTATTAAAAGTTGTTTTCTGTTGGGTGCTATCTTATCCGGCCTTCCCCAGGAAGTTGCAACTACCGATGTAGCCAAACTAACGGCTTTTCTTGCGTCATCAATAATTGATAAAAGTTGAGTTTTTTGCGGACCACTGCAAGAATCAAATTCATTCGCTGGTTTTTCTTGTCGCATTAAAGCATCTGAAGTGCTGTTAATAAAAGTTTTTTGTTGCACCACATGTGTCAACTCATGCCCAAGCAACCTCTTTCCACTATCACTTCCCGGAGCATACTGTCCATTATTAAAAACAATATTGTTGCCGGATGTATATGCCAATGCATTTATTGATTGGGCGGATTTTGCGGCGGTGCCGTCAGTATGCACTTTTACATTACTAAAATCGTATCCAAACTTTGGTTCATAAAAATTACGCACTTCATTGGGTAAGTATTGACCAGCATTGCTCAAACTTCCCACATAACTTTCTAAATTATTATCAGCAGCGGTTTCATTTCCATTCATTTCTTTTCGCTGCATTTTTTCTTCGTCTTCACAATGGGCACATTTGCGCTGTACAGAAGATATTGGCATAGGCTTTAACTGAATGCCCGGTTGTTTCATACGCATCACTTTATCTGCCATCGCATCCGCTTCCTGCTCGTAAGGGTCGTTGGGTTGGTTGATAGTTAGTTTTGGCTGAATAAATAAATTGGCTTTTGGGGTTGTGCCAAAAAAAGTATTAGCAGCTTTTTGTTTACTATCCGTATTGTTTATTTCGCAATAAGTATCCATAATAATCATTTTAAAATGTAATTAATAATTTTGTTTACCAATCTGTAACCAATGCGTACTTCATCCAGGGTAATTGAATGTAAGAATAACCCCATGGTATTTTATCCAGTAATACATCCACCGTTTTTCTTTCTACCTGTAATTTCCAATAGCCATCCCTCCCATTAAAACTTAGCTTTCCATTCCGCTGCAAAAAGGTTTCCCGCAAAGCTTCCACGGAGGTATCCTTAAGGGCCGGCCAATGTTTAATTACAGCCTGCAATAATTCATTGGCTTCTTTTATTTCAGCTTCTTCCAATTTTATAAACCGGTTAATATGGCCCTCTTCCCCGATGCCGCACAATATTTTATTTAATGGCATTAAATATTCCGGCAATTGCTGTTGCCCGTTTGCCAGGTATTGCAAAAGATGCGCTGCTTTTTGTTTGCCAAAATCATCTATGAATTTTCCTGATTGCATTAATCCCGTGGCGTGAAATAAATTTTGCAAAAAGGGATGTAAAATAATTAAACCGGCATTGGCAATATAGGTGGCCTTATCATCCGCCGCATCATTTATAATTTTTATGTTGGCCATATCACTGGCTACTTTTTCATCCAATCCGGGGATTAAAGGTGACGTGTTAAAAGTGTTGACCGACTTTTCCGCAATAGTGATCATCGTTTCCTTAAGAAGTAATATTAATTTTTCAAACTCGCTATTTTGGAACTGAATTCTTAACAACTCGATTAATTCCAATACATCATCAATATCCCCCTTTTTTGCATTGCCAAATATGCCTGGCAATAAGCTTAATAAAATTTTGTTTCTAATAGCTCCGTTATCAGCGCAAAATTTTTCTTCCTTTAATAGCCGTGCCAGGTTCTCATATTCACTTCTTAAAGCAGGTTGATAAATATCAACAATTACTTTAAAGAACTCACCATCAAATTGCGTTACAAGCCGCTCTAATGCGGATGGGCGCAGCATCAATAAATCACTAAATGCCTGTTTGAAAGAACCGGCTTTTTTTTTAATGGCATCAGTAACCGCCCTTTCCCATTTATAAAAATCCATTCCATAAGCTGTCCATTGCATTTTACCTGATGAAAGAAAATAAAGAAATTGCTCCAAAACGTTTTCTTCCTTTCCAATATTAATTATTTCACCCTCCCCGGATTTTTTTTGGTTAACATTAAATGCCTTGATTGTATTACCAAATCCCGCCATGCACTTTTTGACAAACTCTTTTTCCAGGTTTTCGGTGGTGATATCGCCGAGGTCAATTTCCATTTTACCAATCCGTGTAATGGTATCATCCCGAAAATGATCAGACAAGAATTCATCTATTTCATTTACCAAAGATTCTTTAACCAATTTTATACACCTGTGCTGCAATGCATAGCCCTGTTGACCGCCCGGGGTTTGCAGTTCGATAGAAAACTTTTTAATGATATGCTTTTGGCCCGCCATAAAATTCATCTTATCAATACGGTTCAGTAAACTATTTACTTATTCCCGGCTATTTTTTTCGCTTCGGTAAACCATTCTTCTTTTATAGAACGCGGCTGGCGGCCCATCGCTTTTGCAAGTGCGGCAATATCAACGGCTGACAATCCGGCAAGTTGTTTATAGGTAGCAATACCAACTATATTAAGACTGGCCTGAATGCTATCACCAATACCCTTTATTTTTTTTAAATCATCCCTGCCATTCGCAATACCAACCTTTAACTTTATGGTTGAAACCGCCAGCCGTTTTACAATTTCTTCAGCCTGCGCAATCCAATTCTTATCAATGATTTTTACCTCCACATTCAACATAGCCGCCATTACCGGAATATCCCCCTCAGTTAATTTGCTTAATTGTAAATAGGAATTGATACCAATGCTATTCATCATTTTTTCCATTTCGGCATTTATCCCTTTTATTTTTTGCAACTCATCCGGCTTATCATTTGGAGCTCCTATCCGGCCGGCTATTTTTTTCCATTGTTCTTTTATTTTTTCCCTGTCATCGACCGGAGAAGGGGGCGGAGGAGGAGGTGGAGGTGGCGGTGTTTCATTATTGGATTCTTTTACCATCATAAACGGGATTTGAAAATCACCAACAACAACACCCGGATTTGCCTTGCTTTCGCCATCATGCAATAAAAGGAAGGTATAGCCTTTTTGCACACCACCAACATGCTCCAAACCATAAGCGGCATATTCATTATCATCGAATGGCTGAGCGAATAACTTTTTTAAATCATCAAAAGTTACCGGCAATATATCAAAGCTCAGCGCATATCTTTTTCTAAGGTTTTTAATTGCCATTACTGCATCCTGCGCATTCATTCCGGTGTGGCCCTCTATACGATAAAACGGATACTGATTGAGTGAAAACACAAAAGGATGTACCACAAAATCCATATTGGTATAACCGGGAATTTCTTTATTGAAAAATGATAGTTGATGATCTTCCCTTTTGTGCTTCGTAGATAAGTAATCCCAATAATATTGCATGGAATACGGGCTATTGGAAAGGTTGTAATAAAATGGAATAGTTTGTTTTCCCAAAGGCTCATTAAACATCCGGCCCGGGTTAATGCGTACCGGTAATTTTGGATCCTGCCCCAGCATTTTTTCGCCTTCCATCTGTAATACATCGTAATAACTTTCATCGCTAAAATCATCCCTTTCCCAATCGGGCACGTAAAAACATTTCATCATTATTACCATTCGCCAGTGTAAAAAACGTATTTGCTGCAAACGGTTGGCATTGCCATTATAAACCGGCGGCTGCAAATAACCTTGTCTGAAAACAGTGAGTTGAAAACTTACTTCTTCTTTTATTTCGCCCAGCATCAAATGACGGGGAAAACATTCCGTTCCTGCGCAGCATTCGTTTACCAATTCAAACAACTCATTGACCAGTTCGTTGTAAGTGTCAATTAAATCTTTTATGAAATCGTAGAAGTATTGTATGCTTTCAGCGGGCTTACGGGCCTTCTTGTAAGCCGCCCATTTTTTATTAATGAAAACAAAATAATTATTAAATATTTTTATGTTGTGCGTTTGCAGCCCCGTTTCGGTTGGCGTATCCGTATTTACCGGGTTGCAGGGCGATTTTATTTCTTCATCAATACCCTTTTCCATGCAATGGCACGCATCAATCATGCAGCCAAAATAATCGTGCAGCTTGTCAATTTCATCATCCAGGTTTTTAAGCGCTTCATCAATAATCAATTCATATTCCCTGAAAAACTTTTCCTTTCGCTGTTCAGGATCAGTATCCGTAAAATCAAAATTGGGTAAAAGGTTTTCTGCCGCTCCATCGCCCACATTCAAATCCCCAATATCCACGCTGCCATAACCAAAGCGGCGAATGGCGAGCGAATTAAGCATATATTTTTTATGTACGGCATTGTATAATTCCTCATCGCCTGGCAATGCGCCTTCCGTTTCTTTATCAAAAATGGAAAGGTCTTCTTCTTCTTTAGGTCCGGTTTGTATGCAATGCGTATCCATAATGCAGGTGCATTTCAAAATCGCCCACATATCCAACTGGTCAATCAACAAAATTCGCACTGTTATTTTTTCTTCATCTTCCAGGTAAAGCAACACCACTTTATCTTCTAAAAAAGGTTTTTCAACAGCATCAATATTTTGGGGAACAATGGGGAAAGCGCCGACTTCACCATGTTCCATCAATTCAAACAAGGCGCATTTTTTTTGATCGGCGCCGGGCTTACAATTTATGAGGGTATTAAAATAATTGTTTGGGTCACTGTATTCCCGATAATACTTTAAGGTTTTACCCGCAATACAAATGACATGGCCCAAAGAAGTAACACCCACCCCTTTTGAAATATTAATAAAACACTGTGAATCCCTGAAAACCTCAAGGCCGCAAACAATACCCATACCCAGTAACTTAACCCGTGTTACCTGGCTGGAAGAAAGGTTTGAAACGTTATCGCAAGTAGTCATATTTAATAGGTTTGAAAAATTAACAAGAATTAAACCGGTATATTTTATTTATTGGATTAGGTAGATAGTTGCCAAAAACTTTGTTGTATTTATTATCTCTTTTAAATTCATTGCTTTTGCCTCCTCAGCCGGCGGGCTGCGTAACTGCAACGCCGCTGCTTTTGCTTCTTTCAAAAAATATGCTCCGCATTTTTTGAATCCCGGCTTCGCCGTTACCGAACCAAAAGATGCGGCTTATGCAATTACTGGTTTAAAATAGAACCATAATTCATAGCGTAAAATGTTATTGGTAGTGCCTTTGTGAACTATCTGCCTAATCCAATAAA
>JAVHOI010000178.1:0-3135 GCA_036169975.1 Ferruginibacter sp.
GGATTATCTAACCCGGTATGTTGGAGGCCTCCCGCCACCTTTACCCAAAAGCTCTCCGTTTCAAAACTATATCACTGCCTCTAATAACGGGAATACGAATAATGAACAGCACATCTCCTTGCAACGAAGAAATGGGGATTGGCTGGCGGATGAATTAAATAATGCCAACCCTGTTGCCAATTGTTCTTTTATATGCAATGGCACAGTTACAATTGATGGAGCATCTGCAATATGTAACCCGGAAAATTATACTATAACTGGCTTACCCGGTGGTACTCCTGTTATCTGGACCGCTTCTCCAGGTGGTATTGTTACCATAAATCCTGCCGACCCAACCACCAATGCTACCACAACACTAACACGTACCGGCAATGGTACAATAACACTTACTGCTACCATCAATGCATGTGGAACAACAAAGGCATTCACTAAAACCATTGCTGTTGGAAGCCCATCTCAACCAGGCCCCATTACCTTCTCACTGATTGACCCGACCTTTGGTAAGATTTATGCTGACATAGCAGCAGTAACCGGGGCAACATCTTACAATTGGTACATAAACGGATCTTTAAATACATTATATCACAGTGTATCCGCACATTTTTCAATTTCCAAAACCCAATGCAATATTGAATATGATATAGCTGTGGAGGCAATCAATAGTTGCGGCACATCATCACAGTCACATGCAAACGCATATATACCCTGTGAAAATTATTTTATGATATCACCTAATCCTGCAACAAACCAGGTTTCAGTTTCCGTAGATGAGACAAAATCTTCGACAGGCACCAAAGCTGCAATTGATGAAGTGAGTATATATGATTTGCAGGGCAACCTGAAAAAGAATCAAAAATTCAGCAAAATAAAAACAGCTATCATTGATGTATCCAATTTAATAAGTGGAAATTATTTTATAGAAATAGGTAACGGAGCTATTAAAGAAAGAAAATCCTTACTCATAAGAAAATAACATTTCATACCGCTTAAAACAAAGCACCTTATCAAATGAAAAGGTGCTTTGTTTTAATATTTGCAACATATACTTTCAAAATTGAATGGGCTTTGCAGCCGAAAAGCCTGTAGAACTAATTGACTGATTTACTTTTGAATTTGCAGAACCGACTGCATCAAAATATATTTTCCAGTTCTTTCAAATGCGTTATGGTAAAGGTGGGTTGCAATGCTGTAGTCGCATTGATATGATTTACAAAAACGGAATCCATACCGGCGTTTATGGCGCCCTGTATATCCGCATCCAGGTTATCACCCAGCATAATGCTATCCGCTATTGTGGCTCCTGCCTGCTGCATGGCGAATTCAAAAATTTCTTTTCGCGGCTTCAAACTGTTGCTTGCTTCCGAGGTAATCACATGCGTGAAATAATGGCCCAAACCGCTATTATTCAATTTGCTCCACTGTATCTTTTCAAACCCGTTGGTGATTAAATGCAACTGGTAATTTTTTCCAGCCAAATAATCCAATATCTCGATGGTATGCGGAAATAATAGTTTCCTGGTAGGCAGCATTTCCAAAAACCTATTACTCATATCCCGGGCAAGTTTTTCATCGGCAATTTTAAACTCCAGCAAAGTCCGCCACATGCGCTTCCATTTCAGTTCGTCGGCGGTAATATACCCCTTGTGGTACCGGTTCCATAAAATTTCGTTTTGATGTAAATAGCGTTTATAAAAAGCTTCAAAAGGTTTCACCTCCAATGATTCCAAATTAAAAAAAGAATACATTTCGGTAAGCGTTATTTTTGCGTTGGCATCAAAATCCCACAGGGTATGATCTAAATCAAAAAAGAGATGTTTATACTTCATGATATTTCTCTAAATATATTTATTGAATAATATAAACGTAAAATTAGGATTAGATATTTTATTTAATCCAAAACAGTTGGAATGGGGCTCATCCAAATGCGCAATGCGAAAGGTATTGAATGGAACCAAATAACCAATAAAACCCGGGATAGGACAGGTTTTTATTCCCCTTCAGCAATAAGGGCCAATCAACTCAAATTTTGAATATGAATGTAATCATCACCGGCGCTTCAAAAGGAATTGGCAAAGCCATCGCCGCGGCCTTTGCGGCAGAAGGCGCAACCCTTTTTTTATGCGCAAGAAACGAATTAACCCTTTATGGCACGGTAGCGGAATTGCAGACACGGTTTCCGGAAACCTTGATAAAGGCGAAGGCTGTTGATATGTCCGTTAAGGAAGAAGCAAAGGCTTTTGGAGCCTGGGTATTGGACGCACTTAAAAATACCGGTTCGGGATTAGTGGATATTTTAGTAAACAATGCCGGCATGTTTACACCTGGCAGCCTTTACAAGGAAGAAGAAGGGCTGCTTGAAAAAATGATGGCAACTAATTTATACAGCGCCTATCACCTTACCCGCACCCTTGTGCCGGCAATGATTGAAGCCAGGCAGGGGATGATTGTAAATACCTGTTCCATCGCATCATTAAATGCTTATGCCAATGGTGGCAGTTATAGTATCACCAAATTCGCTTTAATGGGTTTTACCAAAAACCTGCGGGAAGAACTGAAACCGCACCGGATAAAAGTAATGGGCATATATCCCGGTGCGGTGATGACGGATTCGTGGGGCGATTTTGATAATTCATCGCACCGGATAATGGAAGCAGCCGATATCGCCTCCATGATATTGGCCGCAGGCAAACTATCGCCGCAGGCTGTTGTAGAGGATATTGTAATGAGGCCATTGCTGGGAGATTTGCCCTAAGACGATGATAGTTGATAATGGATGGCAGCTTAAAATTCATCGTTTTATTTAATCAGGCTTTGTTCATCAATGGAGGTATCCAATATTTAACTAACATCCTTTAACCATCAACCACAAACCATCAACCATTAACCCTGATTATTAACAGTCATTTATTTCAATGCCGCATTACTATTATTTAGTTTTGTAATTCTCATTATGGTACTGCATTCAAAAAAAATAATTTTTCTTTTTACTTTGCTGATAATATTATGCCAACATGATTTATTGGCACAGGCTGGTTTTACGGCCACCATTTCCCCCGGTATCATTGGCAAAAACGAAACCGCGGAACTCAGGCTGATGATTGATAATGCCCGGCAGGTTGATCATATCATTCCCCC
>JAVHOI010000179.1:0-3125 GCA_036169975.1 Ferruginibacter sp.
TCAATAGTATGGGAATGAAAGTATTTACTGCCCGGTTAAGCCAGGAAAAAACAACCATAAACCTTTCCAATTTAGTTTCTGGTATTTATATTATCCTCATCGGTGATGGCCAGGATAAATTTATTACAAAGATTATTAAGCAATAAAATTAGTATTAGACTGCCGCCACTAAAATCCAATCGGGAGGCTGAAGCTGGTTTTTACATAACAACTTTGAACAACTTTTTCCGTATTTGCGGGAATCTTATAATACTTGAAATATAATCTCTTTAATCCCCGAAAAACTTATCCAAATTTTCTTATTAATCCTTAGAAATTAGCCAAATTATTTTAATGTTTAAAAATAAATTAATTCGCTAAAAACCTAGTTATGGCAAAAAATTTATCTACCGAATATTTGAAAAAATATTTTATTTTGAGTTTTGTTATTTTATCTTTCTTTTGTAAATCATTTGGGCAAAATCCAATCATGGATGAAAATCTCCTACCCGGTACTCCTCAAAGTTTATGGGATGCGGGAGACAATGCTCCTATTGAAGGTTTTGCACAGGAGTTTAGTGTAAATAAAGGAGAGACCGTACACTTCAAAATTGATGTTGAATCAGCAACATTATTACCCTATACAGTTAAAATTTACCGCCTGGGCTGGTACCAGGGTGATGGAGCAAGATTTATTGCCGATCTGGGTAATGATTTAACTGGTAAGTTGCAGCCGGTTTATAATTACGATACAGCAACAGGAAAGGCAGATTGCAACAACTGGGCAATGTCTGCCCAGTGGAAAGTTCCCGCCACTGCTGTTTCCGGCGTTTATATTGCCAGGCTGGATTGTCCCATATTAAATAATGCAAAATCAATTCTCCTGTTTATAGTCAGGGATGATGCTGCCAACTCACCAGCACTATTTAAAACCTCCGATGCGACATGGCAGGCTTATAATGGTTATGGAGGTGCTTCTTTTTATTCCGCAAACACTACGGTACAGGGATTTACACATGCAACCAAGTTGAGTTACCAAAGAGTTCTTCATCTCCGGGGAGATAAAAGTAATTTCTTTAATGCCGAATATCCTATGCTCAGATGGCTGGAAAAAAACGGGTACAATGTATCTTATACCACGGATATGGATATGGCAAGGAATGCAAAAGCAATAACCCCCAATATTCATAAAGCTCTTTTATCGGTAGGCCATGATGAATACTGGTCGGCTGAGCAACGAAATAAATTCGAAAATGCCAGAGCCAATGGTGTGCATATCGCTTTTTTTAGCGGAAATGAAGTGTATTGGAAAACCAGGTGGGAAGATAATTACCAGACTTTGGTATGTTACAAAGAAGGAACACAGGGGGAGTATGCATGTGGTAATAAATGTGACCCAATGCCCAATGTTTGGACAGGTTTATGGAGAGACGGATGCTCCCCAACTTATCCGGCCAATGATGGTTGCAAGCCGGAAGGGGCACTTTCAGGACAAATGAGCTGGACACAGACAACAGGCTCCATTAAAGTTCCGGATACGTATAAAAAATTAAGATTCTGGAAGAATACCAGTGTGGCTTCTCTTGGAGCAGGGGAGACTAAAATACTACCTTACGGAACTTTGGGGAATGAGTGGGATCCTGAGCAATTTTCTGAATCATACCCGGCTCACAGGATAGTTTTATCCAATACCCTACAGGGTGGCTTTACACACAAGATGTCGTTATATAAATATAGTAGCGGGGCATTGGTATTTGGAGCCGGCACCATGCAGTGGGCATGGGGATTGGATGATAAACATGATTTGAATACGGCAAATCTGCCGGTTCAGCCAGTTAGCGCCGACATGCAACAGGCAACAGTAAATCTGTTATATGATATGGGGGTAATGGCTGGTTCATTGCAGGCTAACCTGGTTGTGCCTGCTACCGGGCCAGATGCGCTTGCACCAGCCACAACCATTATATCCCCCTTAAATAATTCAACAATAGCAGGATCTTCCATTACCATTATGGGTACTGCCGCTGATAATGGAACAGGTGCGGTAGCGGGTGTGGAAGTATCCATTGACAATGGCGTAACCTGGAAAACCGCAGTTGGTTTAGAAAACTGGAACTATACATTTTCATCAACCGGTAATGGAATCATCACAGTTAAAGTAAGGGCATGGGATGATATGGGAAATGTAGAGACCATCGGTTCACCCGGCTCACCAAACTGTATTAATATATCATTTTCAGGGCCTTCAATATTTTCCGTATTCAATTCAACTTACCCTCAAAGTTTAACCGCATTATATTTGTTTAAAGGGAATCCTGTTGAATTGGGTATGAAATTCAGGAGCAGTGTTTCCGGGAAAGTTAAGGGATTCAGGTTTTATAAGGGACCGGGTGTAACGGGTGTTCATACAGGTCATTTATGGAGTAATACAGGAATTTTACTTGCTGAAGCAACATTTGCAAATGAAACAACTTCAGGCTGGCAAACAGTAACATTAGCAACTCCGGTTGGTGTTGCAATAAATACAACCTATATTGTTTCTTATTTTTCGGCTTCAGGTGATTTTACAAAAACCGATCCATTCTTTACCTCAGCAATTTCAAATGGATTTCTCCGTGGATTAGCTAATGGAGAGGATGGCGGCAATGGGGTTTATGCTTACTCAGCTACTCCTGCATTTCCAAACAATACTTATGGTACTGGTAATTATTTCGCTGATGTAATATTTGAATCAGATGATGTTGTCGCACCTTCAGTTGTTTCGATAACACCGGCAAATAATGCGACAGGAATTTCCTCTAAAATTTATCCTTCAGCAACCTTTAGCGAAGCACTAAATCCTGCAACTGTTACAGGCTCAACGGTTGTAATGACAGGTCCCAATAATGCACCCGTTTCGGGCATCGTATCATTAAGCGGAGGGTCAATAATTTCATTTGCCCCAACTGCTGATTTGGCCGCCAACAGCACTTATATTATTACTTTGAAAGGGGGGATTACAGAACCTGTAATTAAAGATATTATTGGAAATGCTTTGACAAACAATTATACCTGGAGTTTCACTACAGGTTTATTTTCTGCACCAGCCGTTTTACATTGAACCCGGTTTCTACAAGTGCCTGTTCAAATAGCATAGTAAATTTTAA
>JAVHOI010000180.1:0-3109 GCA_036169975.1 Ferruginibacter sp.
GCCCGGATGTTTCCGGAAGCTAAACTGAAAGTGATTGAAGCACTGAAGGAAAATGGCGAGGTAGTTGCCATGACGGGTGATGGCGTTAATGACGGGCCTGCGTTAAAGGCCGCACATATTGGAATCGCAATGGGCCAACGGGGAAGCGAAGTAGCGAAAAGCGCCGCTTCATTAATTCTTACGGATGATGACCTGGCGCACATGACAGAGGCTGTCGCCTTAGGTAGAAAGATTTATGACAACCTGAAAAAAGCCATACAATATATCGTATCCATACATATTCCAATCATCCTGATAGTAACACTACCGCTATTATTGATGTGGAAATTCACCGATATATTTTCGCCGGTCCATGTCATTTTTTTGGAGCTTATCATGGGACCTACCTGCTCTATTATTTACGAGAATGAACCAATGGAACCTGGCACAATGCTAAGGCCACCAAGAAAACCGGGCGCTACATTTTTATCATTAAAGCAGTTATCCATGAGCATTATCCAGGGTCTTATGATTACAGCCGGTTGCCTTGGAATTGGATATTATTATTTGCAACAGGGAAGTGATGATTCTTATGTTCGTTCCGTTATTTTTATTACGCTGTTGTTCAGCAATATATTTCTTACATTGGCCAACCGCTCTTTTCAGTATCCGGTTTTTAAAACATTGACTTATAAAAATAACCTGGTTCCGCTAATTATTGGTATCACACTTCTTTTTATCGCGGCAATTGTGTATGTACCTTTTGTAAGGGAATTATTCCGGTTAAATCCTTTGTCCTTACCAATAATCGCCACTTGTATTTTAGTAGCAATGGTTAGCACTTTATGGATTGAAATATGGAAAATATTTAAAGGGGAAATGGCAGGTAAAACAAAGGAAAATGAAAGAGCTGCAATAATAAGTTGAAACTCCATATTGGTCTTTAACCCCAATATAATAATAAATGCAGGTAATACATTTTTTTAATCAAATAAAAATTATTGTACCCCTTAAATATTTATCAACAAGTAATGGAAACGTATTCTACAAAAATCCAAGATCCAGCCTTGCTTCTTCGCTCATCATTTCCCTGTTCCAGGGCGGATCAAAAGTTAGCATCACATTTACATCGGTTACACCTTCCACATTACGCACTTTATTATCCACATCCATAATGATTTCGCCGGCAACCGGACAGCCGGGTGCCGTCAAGGTCATCTTAATATTTACAAAACCGTTATCGCTGATTTTAATTTCATAAACCAGGCCAAGTTCATAAATATCCGCATCCAATTCCGGGTCGTGAACCGACTTCAACGCCTCTATTATTTTTATTTCCAAACTAACCTTATCTATCATACCGCATCAATTAAGGTTTACTTTTGATTGCATCGCAATCGCATACATTTTCATTTGTTTTATCATAGACAGCAATCCATTGGAACGTGTCATGGAAAGATGTTCTTTTAATCCGATCTTATCAACAAAATAAAGACCGGCCTTTACTATTTCTTCAGGTGTATGATCCGACAAAACACGAACCACCATGCTTACCAAACCTTTTGTAATAATGGCGTCACTGTCCGCACTGAAAAATATTTTGCCATCCCTGAAATCCGCATGCAGCCATACTTTCGCCTGGCATCCTTTAATCAGGTTTTCATCCTGCTTATATTGTTCTTCAATCAGCGGCAATTCCTTTGCCATAAGAATAATGTTTTCATATTTTTCCATCCAGTCGCCAAAGAGTGAAAACTCTTCAATCAATTCTTCCTGTATTTCGTCAATTGTCATTGGTTCATTTTAAGTTGATGGATAATGGTTGGGTGTGATTGTTGGTTGTTGTTGGTTGGTTGTTGGTAGTTGCCGCCCATCAACGATCAAAAATTAACGATCAACAATTTATTAACCCGCTAACATGGATACCGCTTTCCGCACACCTTTCACTAAAACATCAATTTCTTCTTTGGTATTATAAAAAGAAAAGGAAGCCCTCACTGTTCCGGGTATGCCATAAAAATCCATCAATGGTTGTGTGCAGTGGTGCCCTGTACGTACAGCTATTCCAAGCTGATCGAGGATAACCCCCACATCATAAGGATGGATTTTACCCATGATGAAAGACACCACACCCGATTTTTTATCCGCCGTACCAATAAACCTTATCCCTTCAATTTCAGCTAATTTTTGGGTGGCGTATTCCAGCAATTCCTGTTCGTACCGCTGAATATTTTTCAATCCAATTTCGCTGATATAATCCACAGCCGCACCCAGGCAAATGGCGGCTTCAATGTTTGGTGTGCCTGCTTCAAATTTAAATGGCAATTCATTGTAAGTGGTTTTTTCAAAGCTTACGTCCTTAATCATTTCTCCCCCACCCTGGTAAGGCGGCATTTGGTTGAGCCATTTTTCTTTGCCATAAAGAACACCAATGCCTGTGGGACCATACATTTTATGACCGGAAAAAGCAAGGAAGTCAATATCCAATTCCTGCACGTCAATGGGAATATGCTGTACGGCCTGCGCCGCATCTAATAAAACAGGAATATTTTGCTGATGAGATAACCCGATGATTTCCCTTACCGGATTAATAGTACCCAATGAATTGGAAACATAGTTCATTGCTACCAGCTTCACCTTTTCATCCAGCATCGCTTTAAACGCATCCAGCAATAACTCCCCCTTTTCATTGATGGGAATTACTTTTAGTTCCGCCTTTATGTCTTCACAAAGCATTTGCCAGGGAACAATGTTGGAATGATGTTCCAATGCGGAAATAATGATCACATCGCCAGGCAGTACAAACTGTTTTCCAAAGCTATGCGCAACAAGGTTAATGGCTTCCGTAGTGCCTTTGGTAAAGATTACTTCATAGTCGTGCTTCGCATTTATAAACCCAGCCAGTTTTTTTCTGGAGGCTTCAAATGCGTCGGTCGCCTGCTGGCTTAAATGATGTACACCGCGGTGTACATTACTGTTGAGTGTGGTGTAATAATGTTCAATAGCTTTGATAACCTGCCACGGCTTCTGCGTTGTAGCCGCATTATCAAAATACACCAATGGCCTTCCATTTATTGTTGTTTCAAGTATTGGATAGTCTTTTCGTATTTTCCGTACATCAATTATTCCC
>JAVHOI010000181.1:0-14617 GCA_036169975.1 Ferruginibacter sp.
TTATTCCCCAAATCTTTTTAACCCTATTCTCATTTCTTATTTCAACTTTATGAACATTTATAAGAACGTTTTCTCAAAAAGAACATACCCCTTTTTATTTGGGAGTGCGAAGGTAATAGCGTTTGCTATACTATCCTAATTTTATTTGGATTATTTCGTTTCTGTCAATTATAACTGGAGTTTTCTCAATTTTGTCAGAAAGGAACATTAGAAACCACAACCAACAAGACCCTTTTTGCGCTAATCATCATGAAATTCAATCCTGACAAGGGTTTCAATTTTTGAGGTATAAAATTATAAAGAATCTCAAAAAATTGGTTCAGGCACACTTGCAATTATGTTGAAATGCTTTCTGGTTAATGGTTTAATAGAAAACCACAATAAAAATTCAGGAAACTCCAGAATTATAAAAGGAATCCTCTGATTTAAAATATTGTTGTAAAGTAACATAGGAAATTATCAAATTGGCAAAGGAATTAACTTAAAAAATATTTCAATTTTAGTAAGGCTCAAAAGGTAATGCGGTACAAATCCTAAAGAAGAAAGAACTGGCAAAAAGGACATCAAAAAAAAATTTCTTATTCTCTTAACGCAGAACATTCGAAAGCTAATAGTTAAAAGCAATGAAGATGCGGATATTAAAGCAACCATTTGATGAAAAAATTTAAAAAAGAAATATGGGAATGGAGTGTAGAATAATAATCACCAAACGTTTCAGGAATCATACGTTGTATATTTACAAGCAACTACAAGAAATAATTCTCTACCACTAAATATTTAACAATGGGGCTTCCATAAAAAGCAAAATTTCTATACCCCCTGTTTTTTAACCTTAAAAGACCAGGTAATAAAAAACTCCGCAACCAACTCCCCCTCCTTATTTTTTCCTACAGACTTTGCTTTAATTGACCGGCCTTCGCCACTATGGATCGCTTCCAGGATTGTATTATTAATTGCTTCTCCTTCTTCGCAGGTAAAGAGGGTAAGGCCAGTTGCTTTTTTAAAATAGTTGGCCTCTAATCCAATTACCAACATGGATACCGGGGGCAAACTTTTATAAGTATGCATCATCGCCAAAAGGCCGGTACTCATTTCGGCGGCCATTGCAAGGCAGGCGAAATAAGTGGACCTAAATGGGTTTTGCGAAAACCACTTATACGGCACTGTTACCACGGCTTTTGTTTCATCAATTCCTTTTATACGCAAGCCCGAAAAAAAAGCGCTGGGTAATCTGAGTAACAAAAACATCCTGA
Source organism: Ferruginibacter sp. (assembly GCA_036169975.1). Lineage (GTDB taxonomy): Bacteria > Bacteroidota > Bacteroidia > Chitinophagales > Chitinophagaceae > Ferruginibacter. The sequence goes on from JAVHOI010000181.1 coordinate 1,254, forward strand.
ATTTAACGGGATGCCGGATGAGTTGAATAAATTTATTTTTATCCGCATTCATATTGCATTTATTTTGGTTGGTGATATAATCCTTTAAGGCCAGGCTTTTAATTGGAATAGGTTTCAGAAGCCAAAGCCTTTGGGCACCACTGCTCAAGAAATTCCAGTACTTTCTTTTGGTCGTAACTTTTTTTACCATCCTCAAGGTACTCACTGCTTTGGGTATGTATGCGCTCCCCTTTGCCATTTAAAATAATGAATACCGGAAACCCAAACCTTTGAGGGTAGCCATATTTGGCAAATAATTTTTTATTCTCATTCTCTTTACTCCAATTAAGGTGATACCATACAAATGAAGAATTGATAACAGAATAAATTGAAGGATCCGCTATGCAAAACTTTGCAAACTCAATGCACCAACCACACCAGTTGCCACCAGCCTGTAATAAAACATATTTATTTTCAGCATTCGCTTTTTTTATGGCGATTTCAATATCCGCTGCCGCATCGGCTTTGGGATCATACAATTTCTTCTCCTCATTTTGCGCTGACGCCACTAATGAAATAAAAGATATTATCAGTACAAAAAAAAATTTCATGAATTAAGTTTTTAGTTTCCCCATTATTGCTTTGATCCCGGTTAATTAATGCTTTTGGCTTACAATTGAACAACATGAAGCCGTACCAATGTGTACATTTAAAAGCGACATATTTCTTTCAAGATAGAGTGGAAAAATATCCAAAAGAAAATATGGTAAAAGACATCCGCCCGGCTGAACCATTCAGACGGACAACCCTGACTGACTTCATCAAGCAGACAGGAATGCCAAATTGAAAAACAAATGTCCGTTTCAGAAAATATTTTTTATAATGCTAAACCAACCCCATACGCTGTAACAATAATCAACCCTCATTATTTATTTACTTCCACTACACTAATCACCACATTTTTTTGATCATTTTCGGCTTTGAAATAAATAGTTCCGGAAGTGCCTGTTGCAAAGCGAATGCCTGTAATATCTCTTCCCTGTATGGCTTCCTGTACTTTATCGCCGTAATTAGAGCGGCTACTTTTGCTGATAGCTATATTGGTGGCATACCAGTCTATAGCCTTTTTTGTAACCACTACGGCAAATATATCTTTATTACCTATAGTATCTGGTATCATACTTTTACCCCTTGGAAAAAGCCGGTAACCGGTAATGCCACAATACGGGGAAAATTGTGTTTTGGTGGGATCCGTTTTATCAGGATAAGGAAACAGCGTGTAACTGCTTCCGTCCGTCTCCTGACCGAAAATATAAATATTACATTCAGTGGAATTTTTGATCTCCATTTTAAAAGCAGTTCCCGGCTCAACCGTACTTACTGTTTCAAAAACATTGCCCGCTTTTATTTTTAAAGGAATGTATTTTTTGCCATCATTTTTCACCAAACCAATATTGCATTCGAATCCAACATTTAAAGCAGCACCACGTTTTGGCATTGGATCAATTCCATAAGCTTCTCTAACAAATTCTTTAAAATCGGCATAGCGCACCCAGCCAATACCGTTATTGCCCCATTCAGGTCCCCAGCTATTCATTAATTGAAATGCCTGCTTTCGGTCGTCATAACCAATCACGCACATCGCATGCCCGCCAAATCCCATCTGGCTACGGTCTTCATCAGTAGGCGCCCACATTTCCTTACCCATCATATCCTGCATGAAAGTGCCACCTACCATCATTCCAATTACCACGGGGGCATCCTTTGCAAGGTGCTCTTTTACCGCCCTTACATTTATGCCGTTTACACTCTCCCCATCCGTTAACCGGGTGAAACCATGCATGCGGTTTTCAGCAGCCTTATCCCAAAGCGTGGACGTGGGTTGCCTTGTACATTCTTCATCGGTGTAAGGAAAATCACTAAAAGGAAGCACTCCTTTATTGGTCATAAATTCCATTGCTTTTTGAATATAAGAACCCTCACAATTTTCAAGGCCTATTTGGTTGTAAACAAAGGCAGGGCTGTAAGCGGTGCTGTTTCCACTCTGCCCGGTAGATGCGGCTTCAACAATAGTACGGGCCGCGTAAACACTGCTCCACGCCACACAACTTCCCTGCTTGCCCTGATTTTTTCTGTCGGGGGCAAAGCGCAACAAAGAAACACTTTCCGGCAAAGGATTTTTTGTATTGTCGGCTTCCAGCCCTTCATACACATTGGCTTTCTTAAACTGCTCCGGGCTGAAACTATATCCACTTTGAGAAAAAAGTTTTTGTACTATTCCACCACTATCCCCGCCACTGTTTCTGAAAAAGAAAAAATACGCGGCAGCGGCCAATACAAGCATCAAAATTATTCCGCCTCCACCACGGCCTCCCTTTCCACTGCTCCGTCCGCCAAACAAGCCAAGAAGCAAAGGCAGAAAATTTAATAAACCGCCACCACCACCCAAACCTCCGCCCCTTCCACCTCCGGATGAATTGCCGTCATTATAATCCTGCTGATCCTGCGGATCGTCCTGCATACGTATTGGCATAGAGAAATATTTATTTTGATTTAACTGGAATTAAAATTAAGGAGAATTTAATTAAAATTGAGAGAGGGATTTTAAAGGGGTGCGAACATTATTTTTTAAACAGTAACAGAGGAAGATGAATAGTTTTTTTTAATTAAATCCATGGCTGGATATTTCTACCCAATTACTTGCTTCCCTCCTACTTATTATACTGCCAGCAGCATAAAAATGTGCAGTCCGTCTCGCTTAATAGATATTCAAATGCTGAATGGAGTCCCGATTAAAATACGGGATAGACTGTCGCCACTAATGCCTAATCAGGGCGTTCAAGCTGGTTTCACAAAAAAACATTGCACATTTTTATCCTGCGTGGAGTATATTGAAGCTTTAGGCCGCATATCGCATAAAATTTATAGATTTTTAAAATCATAAATATCTTTTGACCAACTACTATAATGATATCTGATACCATTGGGCATATCAACAATCGAATAAATAAAAACCCTATAAAATCCGCAGATGAAAAGGAACAAAACATTATAGGTTGCTTTGGAAAAAGGCACTAATCCTAATTTTTAAAATTGTGAAGGATGCTAATTGAGCAAGAATGACTATAATTTAAAAGCCGCTTATTAGTTTAGTAATTACACGAAAAATCTTAGCCAGGAGTTTTAGAAGCTTCAAACAAAACCTACAGCCAGGTTTGAAACAAGTTACTTAGCAAAGGATACTGTAAACAAAAAGAACTCTGCCATTTTATAGCTAAAGTTCTTTTTATTGTTTTAAAACAAAAATGAAAACCAGATCAATAATATTTTGGTTGAAATATAGACGCCGGTCTTTTCAAAAATTTAAGCCTGCACAGGAGCTTGCTTGGGCAACGTAATGCGGTTAAACTCTCCGCCGCTGAATATTTTAGCCAATTTATTGTCGTGTGATTGCTTCCACTCATTTATATTCGTTTCGGAAACAATACGCCAGAAGTTTTTTGATTTTAAATCTTCGTAATCCGGAGATTGAACAAAAATACCCAATATGGAATTTCTTTTTTTAAACTCAATTTTAACTGCGGTTTTCGCAAGGTGCCCACCTTCTATAAATTTGGCAATAACTTCGTTTATCATGAATTTTTTTTTGCGAATATAGGCTTTTTAAGCCGTATCTATTGAAGTATTTCAATAAGAAGGCATGTATAGACTTGAAAATTAGTTTATTTTATTTCGCCTAAGCGGATAAATGAGAAAGGCCCAATCCTGGATTTTTACCTTTAACCCCTGTAAAGAAAAGAAGTATCTTTTTAAAATCTTCCGCTTCATTTTCAGTAATATAAAATGGTGCAGAAAATCGAAATTCCTTATGTTCAAAATCCAATGCCAACAATACGATGGGTACACCTGCTTCTTTGGCAATATGATAAAAACCAGTACGCAAACGGTCAACTTTTTTTCTGGTTCCTTCAGGCGATAAAGCAATGGCAAATGATTCATTGCTGTTAAACATTTTTACCACCTGATCCACGAAATTGTTGCTGCTAAAGCGATCCACCGGCACACCTCCAAGCCTGCGGAAAATGAAACCAAAAGGTGGTTTGAATAATTCCTTTTTACCAATAAACCTGACATGGTCCAGCTTTAATGCGCTCCTGAAGGCAAACCCCATCAATACATCCCAGCTACTGGTATGTGGCGCCACTACCATCACATATTTTTTAAGATCAGCAGGAATGCCACTAACCGCCTTCCATCCGGTAATTTTCAGATATAATTTAAAAAAAGAATGTAGCAATCTGACTATATTTTAATTACTGCAACTTACGATATAGTATTTGTAATATCCGAAATAAGCTAACCTTGATAATGATAGGACATTTAATTAAAATAGCTGAATACTTTACATTTGTTGAAATTAAAAAAATCCGTTCATGTCTTTAACCGTTTTTCTCTCACATCAATGGCTAAGTTTTTGGCGGCGCGAAAATGCCAATAAAAGCCTTGTACTTCAAATCGTCATTGGTGTTTTTTATTTTTTGATTTTTCTGGAAATCGCCGGCCTTGGTATCGCACTGCCCTTTTTATTGAAAGAAGCCATGCCAACAAAGGATCCCATTTTAATTTTTACTTCATACCTGATTTATTATTTTCTTACAGGACTGCTTGCACGTTTTCAATTGCAGGAATTACCATCGCTTGGTATTCAGCCTTATTTAACGCAAAATATTAAACGGAAAAATATACTTCGTTTTTTAAATGCCCGTTCACTGGTACATGTAATTAATTTTTTGCCGCTATTCGTTTTTATTCCTTTTACGGTGGTTGTAATAGTTCCTGCTTATGATATTTTTACCGCTATCAGTTTTTTAACAGCCATGTTTGCTTTGGTTATCAATAACCATTTTCTGAACATGTATATAAAGCGTAAATCCGTCAACAATTCCTGGTATTTTTTCGCGGTTTTACTTTTTATGGCTTTGCTAAAAGGGCTGGATTATTTAAATGTTTTGCCTTTTGAAAAAACTTCTTCCAACCTGTTTATTTCATTATTGCATTACCCCGTACTTTGCCTGATTCCAATAGGCTTGGCGGTATTGACATTTATGCTGAACAATAATTATTTAAGGAGCCATTTGTATATTGAAGAACTAACAAGTGAAAAGAAATTGAATGTAAGCAGGCATTATGCTTTTCTGGATAAATATGGCGATGCAGGGGAAATGATAGCTTTGGAAATTAAATTAATTTTTAGAAATAAAAGGCCGCGGTCAATGCTGATTTTATCTGGTGTAATATTATTCTATGGATTTATATTTTACCCGCAATATTTGGTTACAGGAAATTTTTCCGCCCTGTTTCTTTTCGCACTTTTAATTATCGGCATTTTTATTATGAATTATGGCCAGTTTCTATTTGCCTGGCAAAGCAGTCATTTTGATGGAATGATGAGTTTCAATATAAATATCTACCAATACATCAAGGCCAAGTTGGCTTTGTTTACCATTGTTAGTTCATTACAATTTTTATTGGCTTGTTTTTATGGTTTCATGAGCTGGCGTATTTTACCAATACAACTTGCTGCGTTTTTATATAGTTTAGGCGTCAATTCCTTTATAACTATTTATGCATCTACTTTTAATTACAGATACCTTAACTTAAGCAAATCCGCCAGTATGAATTTTCAGGGTATCGGAGCAATTCAATGGCTGCAATCTTTATTTTTAGCATTGGGACCGGGCCTTGTATTTTTTTTATTGAACAGGTTTATCGGCTTTTGGGCAGCCGTTATCAGTATCAGCGGCCTTGGCATTATTGGATTGGCATTTCACGAAATGATTATCAACTGGCTGGCAGGGCAATTTAATATACGTAAATACAAAATACTGGAAGGTTTTAGGGAGCGGTAGTGTATCAGTTAACAATGATCCAATAAACAATATTTTCAAATTGAGTCATTTTCAAATTTTCAAATTTAATATAAAATGATCTCTGTAAAAAATTTAAAGAAATCGTATAAAGGAATTAATGCCATAGATATTGAGGCGCTTGAAATACATGCGGGTGAGGTAATTGGTTTGGTAGGAAATAATGGCGCCGGAAAAACTACTTTTTTCCGGCTTCTACTCGATCTTATCAGGAGCGATGAGGGAGAAATTTTAACGAAAGGAAATGATGTTACCAAAACAGAAGAATGGAAAGGATACACGGCTGCATATATTGATGAAGGATTCTTAATAGATTACCTTACTCCGGAAGAATATTTTTATTTTGTTGGAAAACTTAATTTTTTATTTAAAGGAGATGTAGATGACTTTTTAAACAGTTATAACGCGTTTTTTGATGACGCCATTTTAAATAAGGGAAAATACATTCGTGATTTTTCAAAGGGCAACCAGTTTAAAATCGGCATTATCGCGGCATTGCTCACTAACCCGGAGTTATTGATACTTGATGAACCATTTGCCAATCTTGACCCTACCACTCAAATCAGGCTGGTGGATATGATTAAAAATATGGCCGCTAATAAACGAATGTGCATTATAGTTTCCAGCCACGATATTAATCAGGTATCTGAAGTGAGCAGCCGCATATTATTGATGGAAAAAGGAAAAATAATAAAAGACATGGCTGGTGGAGAAACCGCCTATAACGAATTAGTGGACTATTTTAAAATACGTTGATAAAAAACATGGAGGCAAAACCTTAAAATTTAGTTATTGATCCGAATATAAAAGAATTGCTTATATTTGCGGCTTAATTTAATACAATACAATTTTAAAATGGACAAAACACTAGGAACCGTTAAGTTTTTCAATTCTGAAAAAGGATTCGGATTTATCAAGCATGATGATTCAAACAAAGAAACTTTCGTACATGTTAGCGGATTAATCAGCGACATTAAAGAGGGCGACCGTGTAGAATTTGATCTGCAGGAAGGTAAAAAAGGTATGAATGCCGTTAACGTTAAACTGATCTAATATATTATTGATCTTTGTTAATAAAAAGGTATTGGGCTGCTAATTATTTAGCAGCCCTTTTTTTTGAATCAACGATAATTTCCTTTTCATAATTTGAACAATTACTTTATGAACTAATGGAAACTACAGTGTTTACCAGTAGTGGATTTCAGCCTTTCAGCATAATTGTGTGCGCTACTATTGCTTCTTTTTGTTAAAGTGGTAAAAACATAAACTGATATTCAACCTATCGGCTTTAAATTTGCCTAAAAAATAAAAAATATAAACAATGAAATTTATTACACCAGCTTCACTGCTCTATGCAATTTTTTCCATCTTAACAATTACAACTTCCGCGCAAACCGCATCAGGAAAATTAATACTGTCCAAAGGGCAAAAAATACAAATAGATAATGAAATAAAAACAATTAGTAACCAGGAAATGATGGGACAGTCTATGGAAATTACGTCGGATGCCCGTATGGTTTACGCGGTAGAAGTGAAAGGCAAAAAGCCTCATTCCTATTTGATCTCAACTACACTGACCAGGGTTATTTCATCCGGCAGTGTAATGGGAAAGGAAATGAAATTCGATTCTGATAAAAAAGAAGACCTCGAAAGCGAAGCGGGGAAAGCGTTTAAAGATCAACTGAATGTTGGAATGGATGCCGAATTTGATGAAAGCGCCCGGGTAATTAATGCCGTTAATAAAGATACTGCCGCTTCCACCGGTAATCAGATGATGGACATGATGAAAAAATTTGCCGGTGCATCCGGCGCTGAATTAAACGGCGCAAGCGCTGCTTTTATTATTATTCCTTCCGGTAAAAAAGTAGGCGATACCTGGACTGACTCTTTAATTACTGAAGCAGTAAAAACTTACACAAGTTATACATTTAAAGAATTAAACGGGAATAATGCCACTATTATCAGTACCGGCAAACAGTTTACTAAAATGAAGGTAGAACAACAAGGTATGGAAATCAATATAAGCATGGATGGTACCGTATCAACAGCAGGAATAATTGACATCACCACCGGTTTGGTAAAACAAAAAACCACTACAATAAATGGTACAAGTACAACTGAAGTTATGGGGCAAAGTATTCCCGGCACAACAAAAGTTACTACGATAACTATTGTAAAAATGATCTGACAATTTAATTAAATATTTCCTGCGCTGTTCATTATGAGCAGCGTTTTTTTTATGCTGTTAAGGTAAAGGTTGAATAACCCATCTCATTTTTTTCCTAATATTCCCGCTCTTGAAAATTCATCAAGAGGGTTTAAGATTTTTATTCTTAATATTCCAATCACCTTGCCCCCGGTGGGCAATTCGCCCTCAAAAAATTCGTGTATAAAGTAACAAGGTGCAGGCTGGTTCCTTCTCCTTCTGATAATACATGGGTACGGTTGGGATACGCCATAAATTGGAATTGCTTATTGTATTTGATCAGTTCATTCAGCAACACTTCAGCATTACTGTAATGCACATTATCATCTCCCGTGCCGTGTATGTACAATAAATTCCCCTTTAAATTTTTGGCGTAGTTAATGGGCGACCCTTTTATAAAATCTTCCATATTTTCCTGCGGCAATCCCATGTAGCGCTCCTGGTAAATATTGTCGTAAAATAATTGATTGCCTACGGCCGCGATAGCGATACCCGTCCTGAAAATTTCAGGATACTGAAACATCAGGTTCAATGTAGATGAACCTCCGCCGCTCCAACCCCATACCGCTACCCGGTCTTTATCAAAATAAGATTTAGCCAATATTTTTTTTGCGGCCATGGCCATATCCCTTATGTTGATAGTGCCAATCTTTCTATAAATAGCCTTTCGCCAGGCAGCCCCTTTCAAAGAAGGTGTGCCCCGGTTGTCAATGGCTACCTGAAAATAACCATCGGCGCTCATATCCCCTTTGTATAAATAATTTTGTTGATTACCATAACTGTCGGCAACGGTGGAGGAGGCAGGTTCGCCATAAACGTAAAATACTACGGGATACTTTTTCGTGCTATCGAAATTTTTTGGGCTGTTGATCCAGGCATCCAATATAACCCCATCTTCCGTTGTAATGGTTGAATACTTTATCGTGCTGTTGGATACCTCCGGGTTTACACCAGTCGCGGTTTGGCTGCTATTTTTTTTAATATAATCAGGTAAATAAACCCATTCATCAGCGGAAGGTGTTTTATAATTGCTGAAACCATGTTTGGCCCATTTTGCATTCGGAGAAATAATGTAATGATGTGTTCCCCGCCTGGTTAAATCCGAAACTGGTTCCGCATTACCCTTCCCATCCATTTTTACCCTGTACAAATAAAGTTGGGTGGCATTATCAGGCGAAGCCATGAAATAAATATAATCATTGGCCTCATCAATACATTCTATGGATGCGATATCGTACTTGCCATTGGTGAGAAGGGTTTCCTTTTTACCATCACCGCTTACCTTATACAAATGCCGCCAGCCATCTTTTTCGCTTACCCAGATAAATTCTTTTTTGTTGTTGATCCACTCCCAACCCGTTGGGTCATCCTCATTCCAGTAACTTTTAATTTCTATCCACGAATTATTTTTTTCTGAATAAAATGAATAACTGCTCCCTTCATTTACATTGCAATAAAACAATTTACTTTCCTGTTGTTTCCGGTCAAGTTGTTGTACTATCAAAGTGGCTGCATCGCTCCATTCCATCCTTGGCAGGTAATGTTGTTGCGGATCTCCGGCTATGCTCATCCATTTGGTAACGCCGCCTTTTATATTCACTACGCCAATCCTTACTGGTGATGGCGCCTCTCCTACTTTTGGATATTCAACCGGTATTACCCTGGAGTAATTTGAATCCGTAGTATTCAACATAAAGTAATCACGGATTTTAGTAGCATCCACCTGCCAGTAGGCGATGCTACTTCCATCAGGGCTCCATCTAAAACCATCACGGCAACCAAATTCTTCTTCATAAACCCAGTCAAAGGTACCGTTGATTAATTTTCGTGTGCCGTCAAACGTTAGTTGGGTGATTATCCCGGATGTAATGTCTTCTACATATAAATTATGTTCACTTACATAAGCCACTTTTTTGCCATCCGGCGAAAATTTTGCATACATTAATGACTGCGAAGGCTTATCCCTGCCAAGTGGTGTAAGTTTATTGGAAGCTATATTCAATACCCAATAATCCCCCTTTGTATTGTATCGCCAAACTTTGGCCGTATTGGTAAAAACCAACAAATTATTATTATCATTACTGAATACAAAGGCAGAAGGATCCAATGTTTTACCCGCTGCAGTAGTTAATTTCGACTTGCTGATCACCGTAGTTTCGGTACGGGATTCAATATCCAATTTTACAATACCGCCTTTCTTATTTTGGTAAATAGCATTTCCATCGGAAGACCATTGGGTAACAGGCCGGAATTGCGCTGATGCAAATTGGGTAATGGCGACAAAAATGATCAATAAATAAAAGCCGGTTTTTTTTAAATGCATATAATTTTTTTTAGAAAACTAAATTAAGGAAATACAGCCGTGGTTGGCGCAATAAAAATAAAAGCATTTAATTTTACCTAATGCAAACAGAAAAACCCCGCATAGATAAATACCTGTGGGCCATCCGGATTTTTAAAACGAGAAGCCAGGCGGCGGACGCCTGCGATAAAAATAAAGTGAAACTAAACGGCGACAATGTAAAAGCCGCGAAAACAGTAAATGTGGGCGATGAATACGAAGTGAAGACCGTGACCAAACGTTGGGTAATAAAAGTAACGGGGCTACTATATAAAAGGGTACAATACACTGAAGCAATCAAATTTTATTCAGACATTACACCACCGGAAGAATTGGACCGCATTACATTTCAGGCCGCGGTTTTTCATACCGGCAAACGAATGAGTAAAGTAGGAAGGCCTACTAAAAAAGATAAGCGTGACCTGGATGGGTTTATGGAAACCTAAGCCATGAAAAAGGATAATGAGTTTACTAATACGAGGATTTTTTTGCCTGAACTTTTAACACTAAAACAAAATCCCTTTTTTGGGTTACCATGAAAATTGATATCATATCTGTTGTTCCCGATTTATTGCAAAGCCCTTTTGCCCATTCCATTTTGAAACGGGCTAAAGATAAGGGTTTGCTGGAAGTGAATGTAATTAACCTGCGAAGCTATACTACCTACTCAAGGGCGCAGGTAGATGATTACCAGTTTGGCGGTGGCGCAGGCATGGTGATGATGATAGGCCCATTGGTAAATGCAATTGAAAGCCTGCAAAAAAACACGGATTATGACGACGTGATATTTTTAACACCTGATGGCGAAACATTCAATCAAAAAATGGCCAACAACTTTTCCCTTAAAAATAACCTTCTGCTTATTTGCGGGCATTACAAAGGCATTGATCAGCGAGTAAGGGAACATTTTATCACGAAAGAAATTTCAATCGGGGATTATGTATTAAGTGGGGGTGAATTGGCGGCAGCGGTATTGGTGGATGCCATCGGCAGGCTGATACCAGGTGTATTAAATGATGGTACTTCGGCTTTAACCGATTCATTCCAGGATAATATGCTGGCGCCGCCGGTTTACACAAGGCCCGAAACTTTCAGGGGATGGAAAGTACCGGAAATTTTAATGAGTGGCAACCATGCTAAAATAGAGCAATGGAGGATGGATCAAAGCGAACAAAGGACAAGGGAAAGAAGGCCGGATTTATTGGATGATGAAAATTTATAGCCATAGAGGGACGATGGATATAAAAGATTTATCCAAATTATTCAAAATGAATATTTTTCGTGCCCGAATATTTTGACAGGATCAAATAATTGCCCCCTTGCCAGAAAATATACCCGGGGATTATTTTCGGGTAGAGCCCCTAATAACCAATTCCGATTTTAAAACAATATTCTCATTGGACATCAATGTCCTTTTTTTGCCTAAATACTTGAATAATATATCCGCGGCTTGTTTGCCCATTTCAAAAGCCGGTTGTGTGATGGTAGTTAAAGAAGGGTTTAGTAAAGGGGCGGTTATTAAATTCGCGAAACAGATTATTTTAATCTTTTCAGGTATTTTCAATTTTAAATCATTACAAACCAAATAGGATGTAATAGCTAATGTTTCAACAGAAGCAAAGATGCCATCTGGTTTTTTACCGCTTTTTAAAAGTGCGGCTATTTTTTTATAATTGTTTTTTTCGTCGGTACCACACATTATTATTCGTGAGTTGTCTATTTTAATATCGTGTTTGGTTAATGCTTCAAAATACCCCTGCTTTCTTTTATTATCAATTGAAAGGTTTTCGGATAACGACAGGTAGGCTATATCCCTGCACCCATTTTGAATCAGGTGTTCAGTTGCGTTAAACCCACTTGCAAAGTCATCCGTTGATATTTTTGCGGTTTCTATTTCATGGCATATCCTGTCAAAAAAAACAATGGGGATATTCGATTGAATCAATTCGTTTAAGTGGTCATACGTTTTTGTACCAGCCGCTAATGACATGATAACCCCATCAACCCTGCCATTTTGTAAATCTTTTAAAATGCTCTCCTCTTTTTTAAAATCATCATGGGTAATGTAAATCAGGGTATGGTAATCCTTTTCCTGGGCAATTGATTCGGCGCCGCTGATGGCCTGTATGAAAAAGTTATTTGTCATTTCGGGTATAATTAAAGCGATAGTCTTGCTTTTATTATTGCGCAAAAACCCCGCATAAGGATTAGGGGTATAGCCCATTTCCTGAGCCATGTCTATCACCCTTTTTTTTGTATCACTCCCAATTTCATAACTACCCCTGAGTGCTTTGGAAACCGTGGATACCGATACGTTTAATTTATTTGAAAGTGATTTCAGGTTAACTTTTGACATAAGAATAAATTTCTACAAAATAACTACATGTTACGACAAAAAAGAAATAAAATAATGTATGTTTACGAAAATATAACTACATCGTTTTCGTAAATAAATACTATTAAAAAACGAAAATGAATATCAGGGTTTTATATCTTGCATCCAATCAAAAAAACATTTGCGATATGAAAAAATATTTAACTGCCTGTAAAAAAAACGCTCCCGTGAATTTTTTTATCCTGCTGTTCCTTTGTATAAACGTTGCAGCGGCGGGTCAAAACAAACCCGTAACCGGAACAGTGGTTGACAATTCAACCAATGAAGGTATTAATGGCGCTTCCGTTCGCCAGAAGGGAAAACTAAAAGGAGTTATAACCGATGCGAAAGGAACTTTTAAAATTGATGTTCCTGAAAATGCGCTGCTACAAATTAGTAGTGTTGGTTATCAGGAAGTAGAAATAAAGCCTGATTTTAATACCGCGGTGCAGGTAAAATTAGCAATCGTTAATAAGGAACTCACCGATGTGGTAGTGGTTGGTTATGGTACTAAAAAAAGGTCTGATATTACCGGTT
>JAVHOI010000182.1:0-3107 GCA_036169975.1 Ferruginibacter sp.
TTACTAAATATGTAATCTTTCTTTCTTTGCCATTAACTGATCCACCGTTTCCTGATACATCTCATCCGGTATGCAACAATCAACAGGGCAAACTGCGGCGCACTGGGGTTCTTCATGAAATCCCTGGCACTCCGTACATTTATTGGGCGTAATATAATAAGTATCTACACTCACCGGTGGATTTCTTTGTTCTACGTCCACCACCGAACCATCAAATAAAGTGTAGGTGCCTTTTACTGTTGTACCGTCTGATATTGCCCACTCAACACCACCTTCATAAATTGCGTTATTTGGACATTCGGGTTCACAAGCACCACAATTAATACATTCATCTGTAATTTTAATAGCCATTTCTTTTGATTTAGAGTTTAGGAATTGCGAAATTTGATTTTACAAAAATAAGTTTATAAGGATGAAATTACAAATTCGGATTGAATTATTATTGCGCCTGAAAGAATATTTATTAGCAGATACTGAAGAATGGCAATCCATTAAACACTCGGCATCTTTACACAATGGTTGGTTTACACCGGAATTTATAGACTTATCCCTAAAAAATATTATTGAACAATTTTTACAGGAGGATAAATTAATAAACTGGGTGAGCTATTACCGGATAGATGAAAATTTAGTTCCGAAAACTGTAGGCATCGTGATGGCGGGTAATATCCCCCTTGTCGGGTTTCATGATTTTTTATCTGTTTTCATTAGTGGCCATAATCAAACCATTAAACTATCAACCAAAGACGACATTCTTTTAAAACATCTTGTACAAAAAATGTATAGTTGGGATGCATCCATGCCAAACCAGGTAACATTTGCCCCAATGCTCAGGGGCTGTGATGCTTACATTGCTACCGGCAGTAATAACAGCGCCCGCTATTTCGATTATTATTTTTCAAAATATCCCGGCATTATCAGGAGAAACAGGACATCAGTTGCCATAATAAACGGCGATGAACCGGGCGATGAACTGGAAAAATTGTCAGATGACATCCATACTTTTTTTGGATTGGGATGTAGAAATGTCACCAAAATTTTTGTACCGGAAGGTTATGATTTTGTTCCGCTGCTTCAATCCTTCCACAAGTATAAATATTTTGCTGATCATCATAAATACAGAAATAATTATGACTATAATTTGTCAATACAAATTATGAATAACCGGTTTTATATGACAAATGAAAGCACTTTATTAGTTGAAAATGAATCTTTTTTTTCGCCTATAAGCCAGTTAAATTATAGCTTTTATGATAATAAAAAAGCGCTGCTGGAAACGTTAAAGAGTAGCAAAGAGATACAATGTATTGCCGGATTAAATTTACCTTTGGGTATGGCACAAAAACCCGGCTTAATGGATTATGCGGATAGTATGGATACGATGCGGTTTTTATCCGGTTTGTGAATCAAGTACGAAAGCCTTACTAATTAATTGTTAAAGGTGCCGGAAGTTAAATTACATTTTGTCAGTGCTTCGTTACTTTGCCGGGGCAGGCACAAAAATTGATTATTATCTGGTAATTATTTTTAAAAATAAAACTTATAAAACATGAAATTCAAACAGGTATTTTTCACGGTTGTTATCAGCGCTGTTACGGCTTTTGGTGTTATTTGGGGATATAATACCTATTTAAAAAGCAGTAACACATTTGGGGGTCAGGAGAATGGCGTTATCCCTTCCAATTATAAATATGCCGGCCTGCACGACAACAATAATAACCCTCCCGGCGCTGTTGATTTTACGATGCCGGCGGCAGCGGCATTACCTACTGTAGTGCATATCAAAACAAAAACCAATGCGAAGCAGGTAAGTAATAATTTGCCCAAAAATCAGCGCCCCAAAAATCCATTCAGCGATTTTTTCGGAGATGATATGATGGAACAATTTTTTGGTAACCGCGGAGGGTACATACCTGAACAAAGAGCATCAGGATCGGGCGTTATTATCAGTGCGGATGGATATATTGTAACCAATAACCATGTGGTAGAAAATGCCGATGAACTGGATGTGACCCTGAGCAATAAAAAATCGTACAAAGCGAAAGTAATCGGTACTGATCCCGCTTATGATTTGGCGGTTATAAAAATAGAAGCAAGCGGTTTACCATTTTTATTATATGGCAATTCTGATGAAGTAAAAATTGGCCAATGGGTTTTGGCATTGGGCTATCCCTTAAATCTGGAGACAACGGTTACAGCAGGTATTGTAAGTGCAAAAGCCAGGAGCCTCGGATTAAACAAAGGAACAAAGACCAACACGCCTGTTGAATCTTTCATTCAAACAGATGCTGCGGTAAACCAGGGTAACAGTGGTGGCGCCCTCATTAATACCAGCGGGCTACTCATTGGCATCAATTCCGCTATCGCCTCTCCTACTGGTTTTTATTCCGGTTATTCTTATGCTATTCCCGTAAATATCGTTAAGAAAGTAGTGGACGACCTTATCAAATATGGCAATGTGCAAAGAGGATACCTGGGCGTAGCTACCGCAAATACAAATGACATACCTGAGGAGGCGAAAACAAAAATGAATTTAAATTATAATGGCGACGGTTTGGTGATTACGGAAGTATCAGCAAACAGTGGCGCATCAGAAGCAGGGCTGAAAAAAGGTGATATTATCAAAAGTGTAAATGGCGTTTCAGTTACCCTGCCTTCCGAATTGCAGGAATTAGTTACCCGGTACAAACCCAGCGATAAAATATCAATTGTTATTTCCAGAAACGGGGTGGATAAAACCCTGACAGCCACTTTAAAAAACAAGGCGGGTAATTTTGATATCGTAAAAGTGGACAATTCCGCTCTTTCAAAATTAGGTGGCGAATTCGCCAACCTTGATCCTAAAAAAGCAAAAGAGTATGGCGTACCCGGCGGTGTGATCGTAAAAAAAATTGGTAGCGGCGCATTAAGCGATCAGACAAGGATGAGGGATGGATTTATCATTGTAAAAGCAAATGATAAGGATATTAAAAATATGGACGAATTGATTAAAGTATTAAATGGTGATTCCAAAACAATTACCATTAGTGGATTTTATCCCGGGTATGATGGATTATACGATTACCCTATAACTTTGGATGAGTAAAATCAATTAAGAATTAAAAATT
>JAVHOI010000183.1:0-14563 GCA_036169975.1 Ferruginibacter sp.
CATTAAGCCTGAAATATTAAAAGGAGCCGACATCTTATTTTTCAGGGAACTGACCGGCGATATTTATTTTGGCGAAAAGGGTCGTAAGAACAATGGCGATACGGCTTATGATGTGGCCGAATACAGCCGTTACGAAGTAGAACGGATTGGCCGCAAAGCTTTTGAAGCCGCCCGGACAAGGCGTAAAAAATTGTGCTCGGTTGACAAAGCGAATGTTTTGGAATCAAGCCGTTTGTGGCGGGAGGAAATTCAGAAACTGGCATTGGAATATACCGATGTGGAAGTAGAATACCAGTTTGTTGATTCTACCGCAATGATGCTGATTAAAGATCCACGCCGTTTTGATGTGGTAGTTACGGGTAACCTGTTTGGTGATATTTTAACCGATGAGGCTTCACAGATAGCCGGCTCCATGGGGATGCTTGCTTCAGCATCCATTGGTGATGGTACAGGTGTTTATGAACCCATTCATGGTTCCGGGCACGACATTACCGGCAAGGGAGTTGCAAATCCATTGGCATCTATTCTGTCTGTCGCTTTATTGCTGGATATAGCCTTTGGCATGAAGGAAGAATCAGATAGGGTTATCCATGCTGTTGAACAGGTATTAAAAGCGGGCTACCGTACCCGTGATATAGCGGATGCGGCTACGGCCAAAGATAAAATTTTGGGTACGGAAGCAATGGGGGAGGAGGTGTTGAAATTTTTATAGGCCTAAAAAATATTTGAGCGGGTATATGAAAAGCAGTTGAATTTTTCATATACCCGTTTTTGTCTGCCAGATTTTTATCTGTTCAGTAGTAAAATTGTATTTGCAAGTTCTACAATTTCGTTGATCTTCTTAATACCAATGTAGAGTTGATTACTATTTCTTCCGGTTGTAAATGTTTTGTTTTTTTCTCCAGCGTATCTACCAGTATTGATGCGGCTTTCCGGCCTAATTCAAATGCAGGTTGTTCTACAGTGCTAAGTGGTGGATTTAAAAAGTCTGCCATATCCAGGTTTGAAAAGCTAATTACCTGAATATCTCCGGGGATATTTAATTTTAATTCCTCGCATACCTGGTAAACCGGTATCGTTAATTTGCCTACAGATGCTAATATACCGTCTGGCCGTTTCGGCGATTTTAATTCTTTCTTTAAAAGTAAATAATCGCTTTTCAGTTCATTATTAAAATACAGGATATTCTTTTCCGAAACTTTCAGTTTGTAATCAAGCAGCGCATTTTTATATCCTTCCAATCTATTATTGGTGATGGAAAGGATATTTGAAAACGATAAAAAAAGTATTTTACTGCAATCTTTCATTATCAGTTGTTGAGTGGCCTCGTATGCAATTTCATAATCATTGGTAATTATTTTGAAGGTATCAACTTCATCTGGCACCCGGTCAAAAAAAACAAGTGGCACACCCTTGTTAATAATATTTTGAAAATGATTGAAACAGGTAGTTTCTCTGGAAATTGAAATCAATACGCCATCAACCCTGCCACTTTCAAAATCTTTAAGGATCATTTTTTCTTTTTCAAGACTTTCATGGGTAAGATATACCGATACGTGATAGCCTTTTTTTTGAGCAATCGACTCGATACCGTTGATGGCAAGCGCAAAAAAACTATCTACAACCTCTGGTATAACTACTGCGATTGTTTTACTTTTCCTTTTCCCTAAACTGCTTGCAAAATGATTGGGTACATAGTTCAGTTTTTCCGCAAGCACTTTTACTTTCTGCTTTGTTGTTGCACTAATTTCATGGCTATCGCTGATCGCTTTTGAAACAGTTGAAATAGAAAGGCCTAATTCGTTGGCAAGCATTTTTATGCTTATTTTATTCATTTGCTTTACCCAGTATTTGTATGTTTTTGAAAGTGGTAAGTTACAATAAAAATATATTTCTAACGAAAGCGGTTTCGTAAATAAAATCCGTCCGATGCAGCATTTGTAAATAATAAAAACTCATCTTAGCGGAACGGATGCAATAAACATAAACGATTGCCTGTATGACAAACGCTACGGATAATTTTAATGATGCTGAAGCCAATCCTTTAAAGAGGCTGGATGTTTTGGAGGATGACGTATTACATCGTTATCCTGATCCTTCAGGTATTTTAACGGACAAATCAACAAAAGCTTACCGCAATTACGAAACACTGGAAAGAGATTCGGTACGTGAATTTTACAGGCTCAATCATAAATACCAGACTTATGATTTTGTGTTGAACAAAAAGGAAAATTATTTAAAGTTGGATAAAAAGGAAATGCCTGTTTGGAATGCATTCCGGTTCTTAAATCAACTGGTAGATGATTCAGATCCCGACACTGAACTTGACCAGTTTCAGCATCTGTTACAAACATCTGAAGCGATCCGTAAAGCTGGTCATCCGGATTGGATGGTAATGACAGGTCTTTTGCATGATATGGGAAAAGTGTTGTGTCTTTTTGGTGAGCCACAATGGGCCGTAGTAGGAGATACCTTTCCTGTAGGCTGTGCTTTTTCTGATAAAATAGTTTATCCCGGATTTTTTGAAGACAATCCGGATTATGGCGATAAGCGATTCAATACCAGGTATGGTGTATATTCACCCAACTGCGGATTAAATAACGTACATCTTTCCTGGGGGCACGATGAGTATATTTACCAAATAGCAAAAGACTATTTACCCGAGCCTGGTTTGTATATGCTGCGGTATCATTCCTTTTACTCACAACACAGGGAACATGCATATAATCACCTGATGAATGAGCATGACCATGAAATGTTTAAATGGGTGGAACTTTTTAGTCCATACGACCTGTATTCAAAAAATCCGAATCCTCCCGACTGGAATATTTTAAAGCCATATTACGAAAGCCTGATTAAAAAGTTCCTGCCTGCTACTTTAAAATTTTAACTGACAGGCTCAATTTTTTTTTAGCCCTGGATAATAATTATTATAACTAAAATTATTATGTGGGGAATTAAATATGTTATTATTCACCAATTTTTTTAAAACAAAAAACAAAAAAATGACCATACCAAAATTAACGCTGTTTAATTGTATCTGGCTTTCCCTGCTACTCTTAATAATTTTTCAGCCATTGAATATTTTAAAAGCACAAAATCAACAAAAAGTATTGGGAACAATTACCGATAGTAAAGGAGCCTCCGCTGTCGGCGTGACCGTCATTGTTAAAGGAACAAAAAAAGTAACCACCACTGCTGCTGATGGTTCATTCAGTATCACTGCCAAACAGGGAGATGTACTGGTGTTAAGTTCTGTTTCTTTTGTGAAAAAAGAAATACCTGTAACCAGTGAAACAAATTATAAAATTGAAATGGCCGAAACCACTACCTCACTTACAGATGTAGTAGTGGTGGGCTATGGTAGAAGCTCCCGCAAAACTTTGTCAAGTGCAATTACAACTATAAAACCTGACGACCTGAACAGGGGAGCGATTAGTGATGTAGGGCAATTATTACAAGGTAAAGTGGCTGGATTAAATATTACCTCCAGCGGCGACCCTAATAAGCCTGCTGCAGTTATAATGCGTGGAGCTTCTACTGTAAATAGTCCGGGTGCTCCGTTTTATGTTATAGATGGTGTGCCTGGTGCAGATATTGCCGCTATTGCACCCGATGACATTGCTTCTATTGACGTTTTAAAGGATGCTGCCGCTACCGCCATTTATGGTAACAGGGCTGCAAGTGGTGTAATAATGGTAACTACCAAAAGAGGAAGAAAAGGCCAGGTGGAAACATCGTATAACGGATATGCAGGAGTTGAAAAAATTAGTAATAGTTTGGACCTGATGAACGCATCACAATTGAGGGCTTATCTTACAGCCAACAGTTCTGCGTTTTCTCCCAACGATGATAAAGGGGCTGATACCGACTGGCAAAGCGCTATTCAAAGAACCTCTGCCGTTTCTCACAACCATAACCTTTCATTTAGTGGAGGTGGCGAGCACAGTACTTACAGCGCAAGCCTGAACTATATTGATAAGGAAGGTATTTTAACTAATAGCAGATTGAGAAGGGTAGTTGGAAGGTTGAATATGGAGCAATATGCGTTAAATGACAAAGTGAAATTTGCAATTAATGTATCAAATGCAAGCAGCAATGCCACTTATGTACCACTGCAAAATATTGTGTTGTTACAGGCAGCCAAACATCTACCTGTATCTCCGGTAAAAAATAATGACGGCACTTATTTTGAAAACCTAAATACTACCGGTTATTTTAATCCGCTCGCTATCATTGATAATGCGAAGGACGAGACCAAATACAATACCCTGATTGGATCATTTACTACAGAAGTAAAATTGCCATTGGGACTTACCTATAATGTAAACCTGGCTTACCAGAAAACGACCTCATTACATGGGGAATTTTACAGCAGTTATTACAGCAAATATCCAACTTCCAACTTTTATAATAATCCTGATCCCGGAATTGGAATTGCCCATACACTCATTGGAAATCTGTTTGGAACCAACGGGTCGGCGTTAAGAAGCACTTTTTCTACCACCAACAAAACCGTAGAATCTTTTCTTACATGGAATAAAAAAATTGCAGATCATTCTATGAATGTAGTTGCAGGTTATTCATGGCAGGAGAATACCTATGGAGAAGGATTTCAAACTTCCAGCACTAATTTTCCTACGGATAATATCGGGTACAATAACCTGGTATTGGGTAATCCTTATGCAGTATCATCTTATAGAATTAATTTAGGGAATGACCTTACTTTTGGTCAAACAAGATTGATCTCCGATTTTGCAAGATTGAATTACAGTTTCAGAGATAAGTATATTTTACAGGGATCTATCCGCAGAGATGGTAGCTCTGTATTTGGCGAAAATAACTACTGGGGATATTTTCCATCTGTTGCCCTTGCATGGAGAATTAACCAGGAAGGATTTATGCAAAATCAGGGTGTATTTTCTGATTTGAAATTAAGAGGAAGCTATGGTGTAACCGGTAATTCTCAGGGTATTGGTGCCTTTACAAGCAAACTGGTATATGGCATTGCAGGTACTTATTATAACAATGGTGTGCAGGCTGCGGCCTACGGCCCTATTCAGGGGTCAAACCCGGATTTGAAATGGGAAAAAACTGCTACCAAAAATATTGGTGTTGATTTCGCAATATTGAAAGGCAAGCTGAGTGGCTCCATTGATATATATGATAAAAACACAACGGGTATGTTGTTTAATTATTCCGTTTCTCCCGCACTGGTACCAGGCGGAAGGTTATGGGCGAATGGCGGAAGTATCAATAATAAAGGCATAGAATTAAGTTTAAATTATACAGCAGTTAGCAATAAAAACTTTAGCTGGACTTCCGGTTTAAATTTAGCACATAATAAAAATCTGATTACAAGCCTGCGGGGACCCTTGTCTAATGGTGATTCAATCCGGTATTCAGATCCTGAAGGGCCGGGCCAAACCAATGCTACTTTACAATTGTTAAAAGTAGGTTATCCGGTAGGCCAGTTTTTTACATTAAAATATGCAGGCAAAGATGCCAATGGTGTTTCGCAGTTTTATAAAAAAGACGGATCAAAGACCGTAGGATCAACCACACCAGCTATTGGTACTGATTATTTTTATATGGGAGATGCACAACCTAAATTGTTGATGGGATGGAGCAATACACTTAAATATAAAAATTTCGATTTGAATATATTTTTCCGGGGAGTATTTGGCAATAAAATTTTCAATGCTACCAGGGCAGATCTTTCTTTTGTAACCGCTTCATCTGCCAACAATATTTTGGTAAGTGCAGCAAACGACATTGTTAAAGACACAAAAAATTCATTTTATTCTGACCGCTATATTGAAAGCGGAACTTATGTAAGGCTTGACAATGCTACCCTTGCATACAATATCCGTAAATTATTTAAGTCGGTAAATAATATCAGGGTTTATACATCTGTAAATAATTTATTTACCATCACAAAATATTCAGGAATTGATCCTGAAATTAACCAGGGTGGTGTGGCACCGGGTATCGATTACAATAATTTTTATCCAAAAACACGTACCATATTGTTTGGCGTTAATATATCATTCTAAAAAAATAAATTAAGGACATGAAAAAAATATATAACCGAATAGCCCTGCTCGCTTTATCAGCCACACTATTCACTTCCTGTCATAAAATTGAAGTTCCGGTAACTTCAGAAATTACACCGGATGTTTATCCCCAAACGGATGCCCAGTTTAGTTCTGCTTCGGGGCCCGTTTATATTAACTTGCGAAGCGAATATGCAACTACCCATTTCTTTCTGCAAAGCATGACCACCGATGAATCTTTGCTTGCTACTTTTGCTGCAGATTGGATAGATGGTAACCGCTATCTCGACTTACACCGGCATACCTGGACAAAAGACAATGCAGTTGTAGGTAGTGGCTGGAACTATCTTGCAAATATGATTGGTACAGCCAACCAGGCTATTTCAATCATTGATATATCTGCTCCTGCAAGCGATTCAAAAAATACTGGTATTGCTGAATTAAAAACAATGCGGGCACTGGCTTATTTTGAAATGATGGATATGTTTGGGAATGTGCCGCTCGACACATTATATGGCAGCACCGAATTGAAACCCAACATGCCAAGAGCGCAGGTTTTTTCATTTATTGAAGGTGAATTAAAAGCTTCCATTCCTTATTTAAAATCAGCATCCGGTGCATCTACTCATGGTAAGCCCAACAAATACATGGCTTATGCACTACTGGCAAAAATGTATCTCAATGCGCAAGTATATACAGGCTCGCAAAAATACAATGAATGTATTGCCGCCTGTGATAGTGTAATCAATGCTGGTGGTGGCACACAATATGCACTGGAGTCGAGAAATACTTATTTATCTATGTTTTATCCTACCAATGGCCCATCGCAAAAGGAGTTTATTTTTGCAATCCCTTTTGATGCCTCTACTTCCAACGGAACAATGTTTTATGCCCGGTATGATTTAAACAGAAACCTCGGTATCCGTTATTTATATTCTGGCTCCAATCCTGGTGCGTTTACAAATCCAATAATGAACGGAAGCACAGGAAACGGATTGGTAAATAACAAACCAAGTGGCCCCCGGATGACAACAACAGAATTTTTTAATTATTTCAATGATGCCAATGATATCAGGAATAAACAATGGCTAAGTGGATTACAATACTGGCAGGATGGAAGCCCGATTATGGTAAAAACTACCAATCTCGGATACGATCAGTTTTATACCGGAGGAAGCCCCGCAGCTTCTTACACTTACCATTTGGATTTATTGCCGCTGACTACATCAAGATTGGGGGCATCCTCCTATGATTTAGGGAAGGATGAAATTGCCTGGAATACCGGCGTTAGAAATAATAAATTTTTAGCAGACTATACTAATACTACCAGCCGCAACCAAAATAATGATGTGCCATATTTAAGGTTTTCTGATATTATTCTGATGAAAGCAGAAGCAATTCAAAGGGGTGGTAACCCTACGCTTGGAGCTACTGCATTGTCTTTATTTAATATGATAAAAGCTGTGCGTACCACCACGGCCGCTGCAGGCAGCATTACGCTCGAAGATATTTATGCGGAGAGATGCCGTGAGTTTGCATGGGAAGCCTGGCATAGAAACGACATGATCCGGTTTGGTAAATTTGAAAGCAGTTATGGGCTGGCAAAAACCAACGCTGATACTTATCGCCGAATTTTTCCTATACCGGCACGTGCATTGGCCAATAATAAAGAATTGGTTCAAAATCCTGGCTATTAATTCATTTCAGGTTGATATAAATTTAGGATATTCCTGGAGTTTTTCAGCTCCGGGAATTTTTCTGTTAAAAAGAAATATAAACTCAATTTTGTGAGATGAATAAACTAAAAAGAGACGCATTTTTAAAGATGGGGGCATTGGCTTTGCTGAATCCATTGAGCAATGGATTTATGCTACAGGTTGCCCGTGCTGGTACTGGCAAAAGTACTTTGTTGGATGAGGATTTATTAAAGCGATTGCAAATAGCAAATGATCTGCAGGTAACAAAACTGCTGCAAACAATTCAACGGGATAATGTTGCTTTCAGCAGAAAAATAGGGAACGATTTTTCTATACTGGCGGCGTCTTATTGTTATCCCGGTTCAACTTATTTTCATAGCAGTGAAATTGTTTCAAAGCTTGAAATATTGGTGCTGGTGCTAACCAGGTTTCAAACAGCAGATGGAACTGTTAATATTGGCAATCTTGAATCGCCACCGGATACAGCTTTTTTATTGGACCTGTTGGTTGGCGGAGCAACCCTGCTGGCGAAAGATAACTTTGCAGCCCTGGTTAATATTAAAAATGAGATCAGGAATATTATTTTAAAAGGCGGTGAAGCACTGGTAACCGGTGGAGTACATACGCCCAATCACCGTTGGGTAGTGAGTGCTGCACTGGCAGGCCTGAATGCATTGTATCCGCATCAAAAATATGTCGATCGAATTGAAGACTGGTTGGGCGAAGGTGTCTATATTGATACCGATGGCCATTATCCCGAACGGAGTGGTATTTATTCGCATGTTGAAAACCAGGCGCTGATTACCATGGGGCGTTTGCTCAATAAGCCAACCTTGTTTGAGCCAGTGCGAAAGAACCTGGCAATGACCTGGTATTACATGGAGCCCAATGGCGATCTGGTTACCACCGATTCCCGCAGGCAGGATCAATACACAGGAAAAACGATTGTATCATTTTACCTGCATTACAGGTATTTAGCCATTAGAGATTGCAATTCAAATTTCGCAGCCATTACCAGGATGATAGAAGGCATGGAGGGTTTTGAAAAGGAGATTTTAGAAAAAGCATTTTTTAATTTTTTGGAGGAACCATTGTTGCAACAAACGCTTCCGGCGGCTACGCTTCCGGCTGAGCATTTTCAAAAACTTTTTACTACAAGCAGCTTGTTGAGAATCAGAAAAGGAGATACAACTGCAACATTGTTTGGTGGTGCGGACTGGCCAATTATTATCGCTTCCGGAAGATCTAATAGTCCCAATTTTTTTTCGTACCGGAAGGGAAAAGCCATCCTAAAATATATAAGATTATCTACAGGTTTTTTTAGCATGGGATATTTTTATAGCAACGGAATCCGGCAACAGGGCAATAAGTTTATCCTGCACAATAAACTCAACGTACCTTACTATCAGCCGCTGCCCCAAAAACTAAGAAACAACAAGGGCGATTATAAATTATCCCCAAGTGTTGATGATCGTTTCTGGAATAAGATGGATTTTACAAACCGGCCGGTAAGCAATGTAAAAACGCAGGAAACTACCATTACATTGATTGAAAAAGGGGGCAGGGCAGAATTGAGTTTTGAAGTTGCCGGATTACCGGATGTGCCCGTTACCATTGAGCTGTGCTTTATGGAAGGCGGGACACTTACCGGTGTAATGGCAGCCGGTAATGGCAATCATTTTTTAGAAAACGGCAATGGCGAATATGAGTATGGCGGCGATAAAATAAGCTTTGGCCCCGGGGCTATCACCCATAAAAATATTACAGCACCTGAAGGCGAAAGATACAGTACACATTTTGGGACTTTAAGGACTGAAGGAATGCATGTGTATTTAACCGGCAAAACACCTTTTAAACATACTTTGGTGATTGGGTAGTGTCATTTTTATAACACGAATTTTTATCACGAATTACACGAATTGTGCGAATCATTTAATAAAACCTATAATCACCATTCAGTAAGACAGAGCAAATGAAGTTGTTTATGGAAATCCATAGGGGGCTTCTGTTAGCGCTTGTGCTAAGCAAATTATTATTGTCTTCTTAGTGCTTTCCGGCTAAAATTCTTCATCATCTTACATCTTTATTTTTAGATCATTTTACCAATAAAATAAAAGAATAGATTATCATTGCCATTCTTTTTAACCAGGCGTTTTGTTTTAAAACCAAACTTGCTAATGAATCAATTACAATTTGCAGACTATATCGTTTTCTTTGTCTATTTTATTGCAGTTACATCCTATGGTTATTATATTTATCATAAAAAGAAATCAGCCACTACCAGTTCAAAAGATTTCTTTCTGGCAGAGGGATCGCTTACCTGGTGGGCCATTGGCGCTTCATTGATTGCCTCCAATATTTCAGCCGAGCATTTTATTGGCATGTCTGGCTCCGGCTTTGCATTAGGGCTTGCCATTTCAACCTACGAATGGATGTCGGCTGCCACACTTATTATCGTTGCCATTTTTATTATACCGGTTTACCTGAAGAATAAAATTGTGACTATGCCACAGTTTTTGTCCATGCGTTACAACGATAGCGTAAGCACTGTGATGGCGGTGTTTTGGTTGCTGGTATATGTTTTCGTAAACCTTACTTCCATTATTTATCTCGGAGCATTGGCTATTTCATCCATCTCCAACATTAGTTTTGAATGGAGTATTGTTGGCCTGGTAATTTTCTCCTTGTTTGTAACGCTTGGCGGCATGAAGGTAATTGGCTATACCGATGTGGTGCAGGTGGTAGTGTTGATATTGGGAGGTCTGGTAACCACCTACCTTGCGCTTACTTTATTGTCGGAAGAATATGGCTTTGGTAAAAATATTTTTAAGGGCCTTTCTATTTTACGAAAGGAAGCTCCGGATCATTTTCACATGATATTTAAATCCACTGATAAATATTATAAGGAACTGCCCGGGCTCTCTGTATTGTTTGGCGGAATGCTGGTAAACAACCTTGCTTACTGGGGCTGCAACCAATACATAGTGCAGCGTGCTTTGGGCGCTGATTTAAAAACTGCCCGCAAAGGAATTCTATTTGCTGCGTTCTTAAAATTACTGGTACCGGTTATCGCCGTATTGCCAGGTATAGTAATGTATGTATTGCATAGCAAAGGGCTTTTTCAAACCCAGATGGCTGATGCCGCAGGTGTGATTAAACCAGACCATGCTTACCCTACATTAATGAACCTGTTACCTGCCGGCCTAAAGGGTATTGCATTTGCTGCACTTACGGCGGCCGTAGTAGCCTCACTGGCAGGCAAAGCCAATAGCATCTCCACCATTTTTTCACTGGATATTTATAAGAAGTTTTTTAATAAAGGCGCATCAGAAAGAAAGATGGTATTGGTGGGACGCTGGGTAGTTTTGATTGCGATGGTAATTGCCGGTATTGTAACCCCCGCTTTAAAATCATTGGACCAGGCCTATCAGTTTATACAGGAGTATGTAGGTTTTATTTCTCCGGGCGTATTGGCAATTTTTTTGCTGGGTTTTTACTGGAAACGTACTACGGCCAATGCCGCTATGGCAGGCGCTATGCTAACCATTCCCATTTCAACAGTACTGAAATTTTTACCAGTATGGACCAGCGGCACTTTTCCTGACTATCCTTTTTTAGACAGGATGGGCATTGACTTTGTTGCCATCTTTTTAATCATGATTGCCTTGAGCCTGATCAGTCCGAAAAAGGAAAAAGATATTCATGTTATTGAAGTAAAAACTTCCATGTTTACGATTACGCCGGGCTTTGCCATTGGCTCTATTATTATTATGGGAATACTTACGGCATTGTACACCGTTTTTTGGTAATTAAAATATGCTGTCCGGTTTTAGTGGATTTGAAATATGATGTTTATAAATGGTATTCGCATGTTATAAAAAACTTCCTTTGTTTCAATGCCATTAAATGATATCCCCATTTTATGGTGTTGATTTTTTAGAGCGTGAATATTGTTTTATATATTAATAATTAGTTTAAGGAGCAGGTTATGATAACGCAAAAAAAGATTATAGCCTTCACAATATCGATCATATTTTTTGCTTCAATAAATGCCCAAAATTTAATTGAATATGTGCAGCCTTTAGCAGGTACGGCAGCTTCCACCACCGCAGCATCGCTCAAACACAGCGAAGGCGGCACGGAAAAAAATGCCAATACTATACCATCGGTAGGCTTGCCCTTTGCCATGACGCAATGGACTCCCCAAACCAGGATCACAGAAGTTAAATGTCGGCCGCCTTATTTTTACAAAGACAATATGCTGAGCGGTTTTCGTGGTACGCACTGGCTCAGTGGCTCCTGCACACAGGATTATGGCAGCTTTACCATTATGCCCGTTACCGGTAAATTAAAAACTGTAGTGAATGAATATGCTGTTCCTTTTTCACACGACAATGAGATAACAACGCCAGCTTATTACAAACTTGATTTGCCCGCCCAACATCTTTCTACAGAAATCACTTCCACGCTGCGTTGCGGCATGATGCAGTTTACCATGCAGCAGGATGATAGTTTGTATTTATTGATTACGCCCAACAGTGACCAGGCAAAAGGATTTGTAAAATCAGATCGTGCAACCGGAACCGTTTGGGGCTACAATCCCGCCCACCGCATTTACCAGGGCTGTGGCCAGCCTGCCGGCTTCAATGGCTGGTTTTTTATCATGATAGAAAAAGCAATTGCCAGCAACGGGGTGTTTACTCCGGGAGAAGTTTTATCAGCGGATAGCATCCTGAATAAAAAGGATGCCGGTGCGTTTATTGGTTTCGCAATGAAAAAGGGAGAGCAGTTGCGTATCCGGATTGGTACATCTTTCAGCAGTCTGCAGGGAGCCAGGGCAAACCTTGCTTCAGAAATTGGTAGTAAAAGTTTTAATGAAATATTAGTTCTTGCAAAGCAAAGTTGGGAGACCGCATTGGCCCAGGTAACCTTGCAGGGCAACGATGAAAAAGACAAGCGCATTTTTTATGCTGCCATGTACCACGCCATGCAGCATTCGAGATTGTTTAGTGATGTGGATGGCAGCTATCCAAAGTTTGCAGGTAATTATGAATTGAAGAAACTGGCGGACGGACAATACTATGATGATTTTTCGATGTGGAATATTTACCAGGCTCAATTGCCGTTGATTGAAATTTTAAAACCTGGGCTTACCAACGAGCTGGTTCGTTCTGTGAAATTGAAAGGTGAGCAGGGAGGGTGGTTGCCCATCTTCCCTTGCTGGAACAGTTACACGGCAGCGATGGTAGGCGATCATGCAACAGCTTTCATCGCATCTGCCTATATGAAAGGCATCCGAAATTATGATGTGTCAAAAGCCTATCGCATCATGCGAAAAAATACATTTGAAATTTTCGGCGAAACAGATTATAAAAATGGCATGGGAAGGAGGGCGCTGCCATCTTATTTAAAATATGCTTACATCCCGATCTTGATCTTCGACCCATATATCATAAAAAAGATGAAGCATCCATGGCACATCTTCACCTTGGCCTGTTAGCCTATTGGGTGGTAAATACTATCCGGCATCAACTCAAACAAAAAAGTATCAACAACGAATGGAGGGATGTTGTAAGAATAATGAACACGCAAAAAATAGTGACTACCACAATGGAAAATGCGTATGACCAACAGATCATCATCGGGCAATGCAGTGAACCGACAGAGCAGGTAAACAAGATTTACATGGCGCTAAAATACAAACCACAACCCTTCACACGTAAAAAATCCGTAGTCCCCCTTGCGGAAATCAAAAAAATGAAAGCCCTGCCAGGCCTGATTTATTTTCTGACTAACTGCAATGTGGGTTAAATGAATAGAACTGGGGTATCAGAATATTGTCGATAATGTAAAACTAATGGATGAAGAACTGTTGGGGCAGATAAAGGGGATCATCGTATCCTACGGTCACAACGTATTTAAAAAAAAGAAGATGAGCCACTGTTAGTCAAAGCGGATAGCTATGTTTTAGAAAGCAATGTTCATTTTCCCACTGACTACAATTTACTTTGGGACAGTGGACGCAAATGTTGCGATGTAATAAAATATATGCTGGAAGACGTTTTTGGTGAGTTTTCTTTCAGAGACTAAGAAATTAAATTTTGAGAATGGGGAAAAGAATAATTTATTTATTTTGTTATTCCATATTATCCTAATTTTATTTACCGCCATATTTTAAAATCTTTGAGCTAATCATTTGCCCGTCATCAAATCTCAATGTTATAACATAATATCCATTACTAAAGTTTGACATATCAAGTTTGAAGAGTGTATTATTACTTATTGTTACGAACTCGTTTGATTTTACTAATCTACCACTGATATCAACCACAGAAACATACAGTTTGGTATTTTTGTTGGTAGTAGAAATATTTAATGTGGCCAAGTCCATTACCGGGTTTGGATATACTTTAAAATCATTTGAAATGAAATTATTATTTGAAAGCCTTGGACTTGATACAGTTATATTTAAAGTGTCTTTTGCAATCGCACCTTTATTATCAATTACTGTAAATTCAATATTATACACCCCCTGAAACAGATTGTCAATTTTAGTCTGGGATGAATCGGGACTATTGATTAAATAACCTATCGGACCATTAATTACTTTCCATTTGTAGGTAACTATTGTTCCATCAGCATCAGACCCGGTTCCTTTTAATATAATATTATTTGTTGGCAGTACAATATTTAAATCAGTTCCCGCAATCGCCACGGGAGCTATATTCGCCGCCGCATTTACGGTTATCAGGATAGTATCTTTCGCTGTCGCCCCGTTGTTATCGGTTACGGTTAACTGAAATTGATATA
>JAVHOI010000184.1:0-3081 GCA_036169975.1 Ferruginibacter sp.
TAAATCGCACTTCCCTAAAATAGTAAGGATCTAATTTAAATGCAATATTTGTTTTCGCTTATTCAAAAATACTGAAAAAACTTAAAGGCAATAGAACATCAGTTTACCCGGAGCGGAGTGGCGATTCGGACTAATAAAGCGTATTCATGACATCCGGTTTTTACGTTAACTTTTTTTTTGTTTTACAATCATCAGGATACTGCCAGACTCCGTCCGGGTTCAGCAGAAAGATGAAGAATAAACAAGTATCCATTTGTTTTTATATAGGGTAAAACAACCCTTCACTTCAATTTTACATATACAAAAAATAACAAACCCAATGCTTCTCCTCTTTTTTTATGGTAAAAAAAATATACCCCTTTTTGGGGATAGTTTCCTGTTGCAGGAATTGCTATGTTTGATTTAACTAAAATAATCGCAATGAAAAAAATAATGTTGTTACTGATGCTGGCAGCTATTAATTTTTATACCCAAGCCCAGCCTGCACATGACGAACCCTGTGGAGCCTTATTAGTACCTGTAGTACAAAGCGCTGACGCATGCACACCCACCATCACCTCTACCGGAGGGGTTACTTATAATAACCTGGCTTTTCCTTCCGCACCATGTGGCGCTAATACTTATCCCGATGTTTGGTATAAATTCGTAGCCACCAGCGATGTGTCTTATTTTTATACAGCCATTGCAAATGGAAATGGCGGAAATGCGTATTTCATTTATTCGGCACCAGTATGTAATGGTGCATTAACTTATTTTACCTGCGGCTCAACAATGGTAAATACTCCCGTGCAGCTTTCAAACCTTGTTATTGGTACCACTTATTATATCCGTATTGGAATCAATGCCGGCTTTGTAGTAGAATTCGGGTTATGCGTATATTCAGGATACCCTTCATCAACAAGTAAAGTAGGCATCAATACTAACAATCCTTTAGCCAGCCTTGATGTGGCGGGGAATGTGAGCCTTAGGCACAAGTTGGGCATAGGCGAAGTAAATCCCCAATTCCCATTAACGTTTACCAGTAATTTAGGCGATAAAATTTCATTGTATGGCAATTCCGCCAACGGCGCACATTATGGTTTTGGCATACAAGGAAGCCTGCTGCAAATTTATGCGGATGCGGCGGCTGCAAATATCGCTTTGGGATATGGCAACAGCAGCGGTTTTAATGAGAGGGCCCGCATTATCAACCAGGGAGAATACGGGATGACGATTAGAGGCAGATTGCAATTATCAACCGGAACAAATTCTGCCGGCCTTTGGTTAACCAATATGGCAAATAACCAAAATGTTTCTTTTATAGGTATGGCAAGTGACAACCAGGTTGGCTTTTATGGACCTGGCGGAGCCAGATGGGGGCTCACTATGAATACATCAAATGCCAATGTTGGTATAGGGCTTAATGGAGCCCAACCTGCCCGTCCCCTTTCCTTCCCTGCTGCCTTAGGCGAAAAAATATTACTCTATCCCGGCGGGGTAGGTGAAGTTGGCATAGGTGTGTATGGAAACGAATTAAGATTACATGCTGATAACCCCGGTGCAAAAGTAAGCTTTGGCACACAGGATAATGCGGGCACATTTACGGAAAATGCCTTTGCGCAGCGAAATGGCGCTTATGCATTTTCGATATTAGGGAGCCTTTGGGTAAATGGCACCACTTATGCCAGTGACGAAAGATTTAAACAAAATATTTCCCCCATCACTTCTCCCCTGCAAAAACTAATGCAGCTAAATGGAGTGGAGTATGAAATGAAAAAAGATGCCTTCAGAAAAAACAATTTCGCGGCAGGAAGGCAAATAGGGTTACTGGCCCAGAATGTAGAAAAGATTATTCCCGAAGCCGTGAGCGAAAATGCTGAAGGATACAAAGGGGTGGATTATGCAAGGCTGGTTCCCTTGCTGATTGAGGCAGTCAAGGATCAGCAAAAACAGCTATCAATCCTGCAACAAGAAATAAACGATTTAATTAAGCTTACCAAAAAATAAGCAAAGAAAATGATGATTAGGTAACAAAATCTTCCAGGGAAATAATTTAGATTATTGATATTGCCGCATGGTTTTATGATAAGGCTGTAAATAATTATTCACAAACGAAATATATCAGATAATTTTCAATTGAGCAGCGGTTTTAATTAATGAAGCCGTATTTTTTGTATTAAATTTTGCCAGCAGGTTTTTTCTGTGCGTATCAACCGTAGTGCAACTGATAAAAAGTTTTTGGGCAATTTCGTTGTTAGTCATACCATCGGCAATAAGCTCCAGCACTTCTTTTTCACGGCGTGTAATAATTGGTATTTTACTTCCAGGTTCTGGCTTTCTTAAAGCAAGTGAGGCATCAAAACTAAAATACTGTTTTCCTTTTATTACTGTTTCAATACCTTCCATTAACTCTTCCCGGGTGGCATTTTTAAGAATATAACCGGAGGCGCCGCTTTCCATCATCTTCTCAATAAAACTTTGTTGGTTAAAAGTGCTTAGCCCTAAAACAAATATGCCAGGATATTTTTCTTTTACTTCTTTACATAAATCTATACCGCTTTTATCAGGCAGGTTTATATCCATCAGTATTATATCGGGCTGATGTTGTAACAAAAAAGCCAGGCAGGATGCCGCATTGGTGGCGTGCCCCGTCCATTCAATATCCTTTTCATTTTGCAATAATGAATGAATACCTTCTATCACCATATAGTGATCATCAACTATAAAAATTTTAATACTCATGACCCTTTCCCCCGAAGGGGAATAATTTATTTGAATCAATAAATCATTTATACTATCAGTTCAATTAATACTGATGTGCCTTTTCCCGCTTGTGAATTTACATCCAATTTACCTTTTAAAAATTCTACCCGGTTTTCAATATTGCTCCAGCCAATACCCTTTGTTTGTTTCAGTATCGCTGTATCAAAACCCTTTCCATCGTCTTCCACAGTTACGGATAAGTTGCTGCCGCTTTTTGTAACCTGTACCACAATAGTTGTCGCCGCTGCGTGTTTCATGGTATTATTAATAAGCTCCTGCACCATACGGTAGATAGTGATGGCGGTGGTTTGTTCTATCACCAAATTATCAAGGCCGATA
>JAVHOI010000185.1:0-3077 GCA_036169975.1 Ferruginibacter sp.
GGCTTGCTGTTGCTATGGTTTTTAATTATGGGTAAACTAACGGACAATCAAATTAAATTTTATCGAATTCACTCCTTTATATTTTTCCTCTGCTTCCTTCATGGTAGCAAAGATAATTTTATTTTTTCTATGTGCGCTCTAAACGTATATACCTAAAATGTTTTATTTGCGGATAATTATTTTTTCCACATAACTCGAATGATCCTGAGTTAATTTAATAACTCGTGTTACGCAAAAAATCCTGAAGGATTTTAATATGAATAACCATAGGTGAAACCTGTGGTTGTCATGCTGGTTCAAACTACGAACCCTGCAAGGGTTCAACTCTTTCCGGGTTCGCGTAATCTGCTGATTTTTCAACCGTAGTTCATACGGAGCTATTCAAATAGAAGTCCTTCGGACTTTTGCGTAACATCGGCTAATAAGTAATGGTATTATTAGTCGTTATAAAAAAAGCGCGCCATAAACAGTCCTATCTCAAATGAAAATCAAATACGAGTCCAATTATTGTGATGTGTATCATGTTTGGATAGCGCTCCATGCTTTTCTTCGTCATGTATGTATTTAAATATGATATGTTTGTCGAGCGAACTTTGTCGTCTTGCATGTTAAAATATGACATAAATCATAAATACGCTTTTGAAAATAATGTATATTTGTACTGTAATAAATACTTTATTAATTCCAATTTATAATTAATCTAAATAAACTTAGCATGGAAACAATGGATATTCTTGACGTTACGGTGATAGAGCCGCGCTTTAAACACCCCACTATTTTTCAAAAATTCGATGATCTTGAAAAAGGCGGATCGTTTGTAATTCACAATGATCATGATCCAAAACCACTTTACTACCAATTGTTGGCAGAAAGAGGGAGTGTATTTACATGGCAATACCTGGAAGATGGTCCGAAATGGTGGAAAGTTCAAATCGGTAAACTAAAAAATGGTGAAAGTGAAGCATCGATTGGTGATTTAGTAAGCAAAGATTTTCGCAAAGCGGAGGTGTTCAAAAAGTTTGGATTAGATTATTGTTGCGGTGGGAAAAAAACCTTAACTCAGGCATGCAGGGAAAAAGGTTTGGATGTAGTACAGATAGAAAAAGAACTTAAAGCAGCCGAAACAACATCTTTAGCTTCATCGCATGACTATAATAATTGGGAACTTGGCTTCCTGGCAGAATACATTTTGAACACCCATCATAAATATGTGGTACAGGCTACGCCTGTTATTACTGAATATACCCAAAAAGTAGCTCAGGTTCATGGAGGAACTCATCCTGAAGTAATTGAAATAGCGAAAAATTTTCAGATAATCACCGATGAACTTGTCAGCCATATGGCAAAGGAAGAAATTATGCTTTTCCCGTATATTAAGGAGCTGGCTGCTGCAAAAATGAAGGGAACAGCAATGGATTCGCCCGGATTCGGCACAATTGAGAATCCTGTACGAATGATGGAAATGGAGCACGTAGCAGTAGGTGATGTAATGGAGACGGTAAGTCGGTTAACCAACAAATACACTTCTCCCGTTGATGCATGCACAACATATCGTTTAGCATATGCTAAATTAAAGGAATTTGAAGACGATCTTCACCAGCACATTCATCTTGAAAGCAATATTCTTTTTCCAAAAGCGGTTGCGCTGGAAAAAGAGTTGTTAGGTCGTAATTAGCCCTTGTCGGGCCTTAAATTGCCGGTCTGGTGAATCACTTTTGTTTTGTTTGTGTTTTAATTCTCCCCCCTTAAGGAAGGGGGGAGAATTATTAAAATTTGATGGTGCACTGGAGGATGTTCTACCGACGATTTTTTCAAAAAGCTAATCCCTCTTGGCTTTGTGGCGACTCCTGAAAATATTCACATAAAAAACAATACCATGTCAACAAAAGAACGCCCTGCATTCATGCAGAAAATAAATACAGAAAATACAGTTACGCTTGATGTTCGTGCCGGTTTGGCATCAGGCATTGATCCTTTCCAAAAAATTATGGAAACATTAACTTCCATGTCGCCGGAAAAATGCCTGCTTATCATCAATACTTTTGAGCCGGTTCCTCTTATTAATATATTAAAAAGAAAAGGATTTGAACATTACACAGAAGAGGTTCAAAAAGGTGAAATTTATACCTGGCTTAGAAATACAAGCAGTGAAAAATTCGACAAGACGGATTGCATCCCTCCATCCCATCATATTGTAAATGAGTTTGACAAAATGCGGGATAAGTTTACCGGTAAAACAAAAACCATTGATGTAAGGCACCTGGAAATGCCAATGCCAATGGCAAGCATTTTATCGGAGCTGCAGACCCTGCCTGAAGGCTATGCACTATATGTTCAGCACAAAAAAATCCCGCAATTCCTTTTACCGGAAATAAAAGAAAAGCATTTTTCATGGCTTATCCGCGAAGATGGCGAAAATGATGTAAAGCTTTTAATTTTTAAATGAGATGCAAGGTCTGCAAACACAAAAAAGTCCTTCGGTTGGCGTAATACTTCCTCATTATGTAACCGGATCGTTATTTTTTTGTGTCCTCTGTTTATTAATGGTTTTTTCATCCGATGCATTTGTCGGACATTACTTTCACCCTAAACTATTGGCGATTACCCATATTGCAGCATTAGGCTGGGGAACCATGATTATTTTTGGAGCATTATACCAACTGCTTCCGGTAATCCTCGAAACGCCGTTGTACAGTGAAACACTGGCGAAAATCACTTTTATTACTTTTACCGGAGGTGTAATATGTCTGGCATGGGCATTCTGGAATTTTTATGTTGGTGTTCAAATCCAGGTTGCAGCAAGTCTGCTGTTTTTTTCGTTTTTGCTTTTTCTGGCAAATATTTTTTTTACAGCACGTAAAGCTCCCAAATGGACTACAGAAGCTGATTTTATCGTTACCTCTTCGGTATGGCTTTTACTAACCGGATTGTTAGGTGCATTAATGGCATTTAATTTTACTTATCCATTTTTCACCAAATCACATTTGTTGTTTCTGAAGATTCATGCTCACATGGGAATTGCGGGTTGGTTCATTTTGCTGATTATGGGAGTTGGCTCAAAACTTATTCCCATGTTT
>JAVHOI010000186.1:0-3063 GCA_036169975.1 Ferruginibacter sp.
CTGCCAATTTGCGCATAGCCAAGGCCGGAAGTGTGCGTAAGCAGGTCGCGGATACTGATCTCTCTTTTGGCCGGCACGGTAGTATAGGTAGTATCTTCGGCATTGAATTTATCCAATACGGTTTGCTTTTTAAAAGCGGGGATATATTTTGAAACGGGATCATCCAACAGCAGTTTGCCTTCTTCAAACAACATCATTATGGCTACACTTGTGATGGCTTTTGTTTGTGAGGCGATCCTGAAAATGCCTTCTTTCTGAAGCGGGGCTTTGGCTGCAATGTCGTTATAACCAGCAGCCTTGTAATAGGCTATTTTTCCATTGCGGATGATCAGCGCCACGCCGCCATTCATCCATTCCTTTTGCGCCCATTCGTTCATAGCCTTATCAATGCGCTGAAGGCGTTGTGTTGAAAAGCCGGCTGCACCTGCATTTACAGCCGGTATTATTTTTTGAGCGTTCAGAATTGATAACTGAAGAATGATGAATAAAAAAAGGAAGAATTGTTTTTTCATAAACTATGTTTTTTATTTTTTTTGAATGGTGCGAAATCAAGGTATTTCAAATGTAGAATAAATTTAAGGAATGGTTCAGCTAAATTCATGTACTGCGAATAATATTATTTTCAACTGAACAAGTTATCGGGCAAACAGAAACCCAAATCCTGGCTTTCAGCTTTATGATTATTATAAAGGTTTATCGGGCTAAAATGAATTATTAGAGTTGGGCTCAAATTCCTTCCACAGCGCACGGGACATTTTCATTTATTAAACCGAAGTCCCAAAATTTATTATTCTCCCGGATGATAAATTCTTTCCGCATTTTTTATTACATCTTCTTTATAAAATAATACGTCTTTAAATTTCCCTTTGGCATACATATCCAACTGGTCATTAAAATGTTTCGATAAGGGGTTGCCGCTTTCACCACCAGCCAATAATGATTTCGCTTTTATCTTTTTCCCAAATTCCACGGCACACACAAAACTATTGCCACTCACGCCATACCGCTTATTGGTTCCTGGAAAATACCGGCTGTTATAAGAGGGCAACATACCCCATAAAGAAGAGGCGTAACCTACGGGGATACTGGATTTGGTGTCATCAAACCGCTGATCTATGCCGCCGCTTATGCGCTGGTAGCGGTTAATATCGCCCCAGGGCATTTGCCATTTACCAAACCTTGCGGATAAAGTGTTTATGGCCTTTTGTAAAGGAGCCAACAAATCTTTTGCCGATGCGTTGGCAGCGAATTTTTTGGTTACCGTTACCTGGTCTTCCTCTCCTTCGTTGGTATAAATCTTACGGATAGCCGAAGTTAAAATTTGCGCCCATTCAATGGCCAGGGTAGTGGCTATGGAATTTTCATCAGCATGATAATTCCAGTTTTTTAAAATAGAAACAGGATCTGCCAAAGAAGCGAAAAGTGAATCACCGGATTGAACATTTTTTTCATAAGACCGCACGAGTGCGGGTATCAACACTTCAAATGCAGCAAGATAAGTGTCGTAACCGGCCGCAATAGTTTTATCAATGGTAAAGGCGTTTTCATTACCCAATATCCTTGCCGCGTTAATGCTCCTGAAATTTTCCCCATCAGGCGCCATGTAAGGCGGATAGTTTTCTTTTTTAGGGCTGCTTGCGCCGGAAACGGAAAAGGGTGTGGAGTTGCAATTTTGTATCCAGCCGGTAGCCGGGTTATATACATGCACAATCTCATCCAGCGTATGCAGGCCCTGCCATTCGGTAGCGGTTATGCTTCCATCTACGGGTTTGCTCCAGTTGAATCTTTTATCCCTTCGGGGTACAAAATTTCCATGCCAGTAAGCGATGTTTCCTTTGTTGTCCGCAAACACGGTATTGTTGGAAGTATTAGCGAGCAGTTCCATATTTTTTTTATAATCATCAAAGCCTTTTGCCTTTGTTCTTTCCCAACTTTGAATCAAACTTTTTAGTGAACGGTTATAACCCTTCACACTGATATACTGCCCGTTTCGCTTAGCCATTACCGGGCCGTGGCGGGTATAAAAACCTGTAAAAATTTTAGTTTCAATCGTATTATTTTTTTTATACCGGATAGTTATTTTTTGCTCCCTTACAGGCAGTAATTTTTTATCGTATTCATAAAAGAGACTGTTCTTTTTTTTAATAATTTTTTCCGCATACAGGTCGGCCACATCTACATTGCCTGATGTATGCATCCAGCCACAGTATTCATTAAAACCCTGGTAAATAAAAAACTGCCCCCAGGTAACGGCGCCGTAAACATTCATCCCCCGTCCGTACGGGTCGGCTTCTTCACTCACTACATGCACCTCGGGACGAAAATAAAAAGTAACATGTGGGTTGATGTATAATATCGCATTGCCCGATGCTGTTTTGGAAGGCGCCA
This sequence comes from Ferruginibacter sp., assembly GCA_036169975.1. Classification (GTDB taxonomy): domain Bacteria; phylum Bacteroidota; class Bacteroidia; order Chitinophagales; family Chitinophagaceae; genus Ferruginibacter. The sequence goes on from JAVHOI010000186.1 coordinate 2,389, forward strand.
GGGCAAAGCCATTGGAGCCGGTAGTATTTTCGGGAAACCATTTTTCAATTATTGTTACAGGCGCATCATGGCCGGTGTAGAAATTTTTTACTTCCTCCTCCGTTACATCCCCGGTGCTGATGGCTCCAATGCTTCCATCCGTCCACAACAAAGGATACCAGGGTTGAAAGCGATGAAGTAATGCGGGCTTAACCAGGGGATGGTTGTACAGATAATAATTAATGCCATCCGCAAAAGCGTTCAATAATTTTTGTAACCAGGCCGGGCTTTTTTTAAAATCCGCCACAGCATCCGCGGAGTCTATGATGAGTTTCAGGTAAAGATCATTATACAGTTCCGCTTCTCCTTTTACTTCCGCAAGCCGGCCAAGTTTTTCAATGTAATTCATTTCCACTCTACTGAAATCATCTTCGCATTGGGCGTAGAGCAATCCAAATACGGCATCGGCATCCGTCTTTCCGTATATGTGCGGAATGCCCCAATTGTCGCGGATAATAGTTACCTGTTTGGCCTGCTGTTGCCAGCGGCTTATTTCATTTTTGGTAAATGATTGAGCTAATAACTGGATGGGTAATAAAAGAAAAATGATTATTATTTTCATTCGGTTGCTTTATGATTTTTTATTACAACAATGGCCAACCTGTTTACAAGGCCGCTTTTATACAATTCCGGAAG
>JAVHOI010000187.1:0-3059 GCA_036169975.1 Ferruginibacter sp.
CAAATAGGTTCCACCGGCATCAATAACCGCAGCCGTATTGTACAGCACGCCGGCCTGCTCTTTTTCATACACCGGCACGATGATGGCCATATTGTATTTTTTGGCGTAAGCCGCCATCCGCTCTGTTGTAGGCCCGGGTACCGTTTCAGCCGATGCGTACCATTTGGCATCCTGTCCGGGACAGAAATAAGGCGTATTGAAAATTTCCTGGAGACATAATACCTGCACTCCTTTTTCGCCCGCCTCTTCTATCAGCGGAATATGTTTTTGAACCATGGCTTCCTTGATCTCTTCGATGGTTCCTTCGCCTTCTGTTTTTGACAGGCTCATTTGTATGAGGCCCGATTTGATGATTCGTGGCATGTTATTTTTGTTTTTGCCGTAGAGGCGTTTAGACGTTTTTTTCTTTGTAGGTACAGGCCGCGACCGGTACCTACATACGGGCTTAAATAATCCCCTTCACCTTATTCCTTTTTATATATTTTCCATTCCCTTTTTCTACCAAACATTTATTATCAGCAATGACCACCCTGCCCCGTAATAAAACGGTTTTGCATTTACCGGTTACCTGCCATCCTTCGTAACCGGAATAATCGGTATTGATATGGTGTGTAGAAGCACTGATGGTGTGCTGTTGGTTGGGATCAAATATTACAATGTCCGCATCCGAACCCGGCGCTATACATCCTTTGTGGGGATGCATCCCAAATATTTTCGCGGGGTTGGTACTCAATACTTCTACAAATTTATTGATGGTTATTTTTCCTTTTCGTACCCCTTCGCTGTACAATAATTCAACCCGGTGTTCAATAGCGGGATGGCCGTTTGGTATTTTTGAAAAATCATCCTTACCCATTAATTTTTGCTCCCATTTAAAAGGGCAATGATCGGTAGCCACTACCTGTATCAACCCCTGGTTAATACCAGCCCATAAAGCGGCCTGGTCTTTTTTTTCCCTTAATGGCGGGCTCATTACCCATTTGGCTCCCTCAAAATTATTTTCATATAAAGAGGCATCCAGTAATAAATATTGAATACATGTTTCAGCAAATACTTTTTGATTATCGCGGTTATTATTTCGTACCGCATTCAATGCCCCTTCACAGGTAAGGTGTACAATATAGCCCGGGCAACCTGTGTAACCGGCAATGGCCGCAAACCTTCCGGAGGCTTCCGCTTCCGTAACTTCCGGCTGTGACAGATAATGATACAACGGGGATAATTTTCCTTCAGCCCTGTGTTTGGCAACCAGAAAATCAATCATGTCGCCATTGGTGGCATGCACCGTTACCATGCCGCCCCTTTGTTTCACTTCATTCATCAGGCCAACCATCTGTTTATCATCAATCATCAGTGCGCCTTTGTAGGCCATAAATATTTTAAACGAAGTGATACCTTCCTTTTCCACCATATCAATTATTTCTTTACAGGTATTTTCATTAAAATCAGTAACCGCCAAATGAAAGCTATAATCGCCAATCGCATTTCCATTAGCCCTTCCGCTCCATGCCTGGTAAGCCTCGTATAATGAATGCCCCTGCGATTGTAAAATAAAATCAATAACCGTAGTAGTGCCACCGTACAATGCGGCCCTGGTACCGCTTTCGTAATTATCGCTGGAGAAAGTTCCCATAAAAGGCATTTCCAAATGTACATGTGGATCAATGGCGCCCGGAAAAACCAACAGGCCGGATGCATCAATTTCCTGATCAGCTTTCGCGGCTAAATTTTTACCAATAGCCGAAATGGTTTCACCTTCAATAAAAATATCCCCCACATAATTATCTGAAGCCGTAATGATGTTCCCGTTTTTAATTAAAATGCTCATGATATTATTTTGAAACAGCGTTAATTTCTAAAATACAAATACTAATTTAAGGTGTTTTAATTAGTATTCCTTATTTCTGTTGGCGCATTTAAAATTATCGAAATTTATTTGTTGACCGGCAGAATTATTTCAATGAAGCATTGTTGCCACGCTCGGTTCAAAGACATACCATTGGGCATCTTTTATTACGTTTTGTTTAAAGCCAAATATTGATTACCTGTAGCAGCGTTAAGGTTGCCAACCTTTTAAAGGTTGGCAACCTTGTAAACACTTCTTCTCATCATCAACCAATAAAAGGTCCCACTTACAAAAAATCCAACAAACCAGGCATAACTATATAAATGAATTATCCATGATGGCATGGAGGTATCTTCAATCAATTTTACCTGAACCAGAAAACCAGGCACATTGGGCAGGATGCCCAGCAACAGGGCAATAATGGCATTCAGGTTAAACCCATTTGTAAAACTATAAGCACCCTTCTCTTTATACAATTCACCGAGCTCCAATTTTTGTTTACGAATGAAATAATAATCAACGATCATGATGCCACCTATTGGCCCCAGCAAACTTGAATAACCAATCAACCAGGTAAAAATATAGCCACCCGGATCAGCAATCAGCTTCCAGGGAAAAATAAGTATCCCAATGATGCCGGTAATAAATCCACCCGTTCTGAAATTAATTTTTTTAGGCGCCAAATGCGAAAAATCATTTGCGGGGCTTACAATGTTCGCCGCGATATTGGTAGCCAGCGTTGAAACCGCTACTGCTATCATAGCCACGCTTACCAAAAATTTACTTTCAAACTTTCCGGCCAATACCAATGGATCCCAAATGGTGGTGCCATAAATAATAACGGTAGCCGAAGTCACTACTACACCAATAAAGGAAAATAAAGTCATGGATGCAGGCAATGCCACGGCCTGTCCGGTTATTTGCGCTTTCTGGCTTTTGGCATACCTCGTAAAGTCGGGAATATTTAAAGAGAGCGTTGCCCAAAAACCAACCATTCCTGTTAGCGCCGGAAAGAAGAAATGAAAGAACCCCCCGGATGTTTTAAACTTTGATGGCTGTTCTAAAATAGGTCCTAACCCATGCCCCGCGCTAATGGCCCAAAACAACAAAGCCAATGCGGCAAACGGCAAAAAAAACGCCTTGAACACCAATAGTTTTTTTATACTTTCTACACCAAGGTAAACCACATACATATTCAATAACCAAAATAAAA
>JAVHOI010000188.1:0-3047 GCA_036169975.1 Ferruginibacter sp.
TTCCCGATAACGATACCATTTTTTTTTGCCCAGAAAAAAGGTAACTTGATAAAAAATTATAAAAAAACGATCTTTACAAAATATGAGATTTGAACCTGTTACGATAAAAGATATTGGGAAAGCGTTGGGGCTATCTACCTCTACCGTTTCAAGGGCTTTGCGGGGCAGTTACGAAATAAGTTCGGAGACAAAAAAACAGGTATTGGAATATGCCGAGAAGGTAAATTACCGGCCCAACCCCATTGCGCTAAGTTTAAAGGAAAGGCGCAGCAGTTCCATTGGCGTGGTGGTCTGCGAAATAGCCAACAATTTTTTTTCGCAGGCAATCAATGGAATAGAATCAATAGCCTATAACAGGGGCTACCATGTTATCATTTCCCAAAGCCATGAATCGTATGAGCGGGAAGTAGTAAATGTGCATCACCTTGCTTCCAGATCGGTAGATGGTTTATTGGTTTCACTTTCGTGCGAAACAACCGACCTTTCGCATTTTATCCATTTACATGACAAAGGGTTACCCATTGTTTTTTTCGACCGGGTTACAAATGAAATAATAACCCACAAAGTGATTGCGGATAATTACAAGGCCTCGTTTGACGCAACCGTTCACCTCATCAATAATGGTTATAAAAAAATAGCCCACATTACTTCGGCTCCGTTTTTATCCATAACCAAAGAAAGGCTTGAAGGGTATAAAGACGCTTTGTCGAAAAACGGTTTGCCTTTTAATGAACAATATGTAAAGTATTGCAGCCATGGCGGAATGATTGTAGAAGAAATTGAAGGGGCACTTAATTATTTATTGAAAATAAAACAAAAGCCGGATGCCATTGTAACCGCCGGCGACCGCATTACCACCGGATCATTAACCGCCATCAAAAATCTTCACCTTATTGTACCGGATGATATAGCCGTGGTAGGTTTTACCAATACCAATATCCCTGAATTAATTAACCCCACGCTAACGACTATACGATTACCCGCATTTGAAATGGGGCAGGTGGCCACTGAATTGCTGATACAGATAATTGAAAGTAAAAGGCCTGTTACGGAATTTGAAACAAGGGTGTTGCAAACGGAATTGTTTATAAGAAATTCTTCCGGCTTATCGCCGGAAAATAAAAAATAAATGGCCTCTTAAAATGCTATCTGGCCGGGGGCGAAAAATTTAGATACGTTTCATTGGCATTAATATCATATCCTGAAAAGAAGCTACAGTTTATTTAAATTTTTTGTATTCAACGACATTTAATATTATTTTACTAAAATCTCTTAACGCTTTAACCACCCATAGCTATATTCATTATTAAATAAATCCATGCCGAATGTTATCCGCATCCCTTTCAATAGTTGTAGTTTTTATTGAAACACCCTTACATAATCTACAAACATCCTTTGAGGAAAATTGGTGGTGCCATCCGGCGAACCGGGCCATTGGCCACCAACCGCAACATTGAACAAGAAGAACTGATCAGCATTAAAAGGATAATTGGCCATGCCCAAATTAGCCAATGTAACGGTAAGGTATAACTGGTCATCTACATAGCATTTAATAATATCCTGCGCCCACACCATGCTAAACACATGAAACTGTTGAGAGAAATCGCCTGATGTTAAATTAAAATTGGTTCCTTTTGAATCATGGCCCCCGCCTACATCCTTCCAATGCATGGTAGCGTAAACCCTACCCGGATAGGTGCCTATTAATTCCATGATATCCATTTCGCCACAGGCAGGCCATCCTACAGTCGTAATATTTGATCCCAACATCCACAAAGCAGGCCAGATACCTTTGCCTACGGGCAATTTCGCCCTGATATCCATACGGCCGAATTTAAATTGTTTTTTGTTTTGCGTGGTCATCCTGCCCGAAGTATAATTAAACCCGCCGGTAGTTTCTTTACGGGCTTCAATGATTAAATTACCGTTTGAAAGAAAAATATTTTTCAGGCTGTTGGTGTAATATTCCAGTTCATTATTTCCCCAGCCATTATTATTACCAATCTCCTGGTTCCAAACTGTCGCATCCAGGCTGGCTCCCGAAAATTCATCACTCCATACAAGTGTATAACCCGGATAGGAAAGTGGTGTGGTATAACCTGCATTATCCGTAGGCAAAAATGTACCGTCTTCGCTTACTATCGTACCCTTAGCGGAAGCTGAAATCAACGTACAAAATTTAGGGTTGCTTAACTGAACAGTGAATTCCAGATTGGCCTGGCGCAAATTCGTGGCATCGCCCATTACCTGTACATCAATATTGGCCTGGGTTTGATTGGCGGGAATGGTAACCGTGCCCGAAGCCGCTACATAATCCTTTGGGGAAACCGCCGTTCCTGCCACTATTGTATAGTCAACTGACACAATGTTGGTGGTTGCTTTATTGATATAAATATTAAACCGCATAGTGGTGGAGGAGGCGGTTCTTACCTGGGAAACATCCTGGATATTTAACCCGGGAATAGCCGCAGGAGTTGGACCAGGTGTATTGCCCCCTTTACTACAGGAAAACAAAATGAGGAAAAAAGCGCATGCAAAAAAGGTTTCAGTAAATTTCATTGGTCGCATAAAAATCGTTTAAAAGGTGGGTTATCTAAATCAACTATTATCAAATGCTCATTGATAAAGTTAGAAAAATTTATTTTTTTGAACACAAACATAATTCTTAATTCAACATCTGTCCCGCTTTTCGCTGCAAGTCCGCCACAAAGCCCACCCTCAAAGCCTCAGCGGGCTTTACGCTACAATCGGGTGTAGGAGCCAGGCGATAGAACAACTATCAACAATTATACATCAGGCTTCCCACCAACTTTACTGAAAAACCAAATTCATGTCCGATAACACTTTCAACAACAAATTTACCAACCTGAAAAATAGAGATGGCATCCCCGGCGCATTTCAAATTGCCGCACTATTTTCTGAAGGGTTGCCAACCTTGGCAGCAGGTTTTAAAATAATAAGAGTCAATAAAAGGTTGGCAACCATATTCGACAATTATATATACACCTTTCTTAACCCAATGGCAGTCAAATAAGTATGACTGAAAT
>JAVHOI010000189.1:0-14148 GCA_036169975.1 Ferruginibacter sp.
TATTTATGATATAATCAGCTAAAAAACCGAGGCTCCAATCGCCATAAGGCAATGGTCGTGCGGTTGGGTTTTTATCCGCATTCTGCAGCTCCTGCTCAACTCTGGTAAGGTCTAATCCTTTTTCAGCGCAAGCTTCTTTAACTGTTTTCTTTCCACCACAGCAAAAATCAAGGCCGTACTTTTTAAATATTTCCGCCTTACGCAGATCTTTCGCGGCAATTTGCCCAAGCGTTTCTTCATTCTCCCCGGTGATGCGTTTTGTAATCCGCACCTTCCAGGTTTCCGGTCCCTGTTCCAGGTATTCCCAGGTAAATATATTTCCTCTTTCTCCCAGCATCTGGTAGTAAAGTGGCTTGGGGTCATGGTCATTAAGGATGGTTAAACTTTCACCTTCTTCAAGTTCATCAAAGCGAACAAATATGGTTGGGTGTTTTTGCCTTGGTTCAAGCAAAGTTACATTCAGGATGTTTTCTTCTAAAGTTTGCATTTGTCTGATATTTAAGATTAATTATTTTACAAAGGTAAACAATATGCCTTAATAAAAGTATTTAGGTACTTTTATTATTTATTATTTTACCTTTTAATGACAATGTATTTTTTATGTACGATAATGCATTAGGAAGGATGCAATTTAGCAGCTAAAATATTAGAAACGGGTGATTTCAATCATATTGTCCCATGCTTTAAAGCATAATGGAATATACTGCCTTTATACGAGTTTACTTGCAACGGGATACCACTATAAAAGCCTGTTAAGTCTTTTTAATACGCACCCGTTTTAGCAATTTTATTATCCTGTTTTATTTTGAAAATAAAATGAACGGCTAATGATAAATTTGGTTGGGGGGGTTCCCCGGATTTAAAATTAATCCAATTACTGCCTGATAACAGTTGATAAAAACATCAGGGCCAGTTGTAATCATTAAATGATTTCCCAAATTAATTGTATCCCTTCACTTCCATAAAACGATAAGGGTTTATCGAACAATATCTATTAATGCTTATCGGATATTCACCTAATTCGAGAGCAAAAAACCAATTAGCCTCCCTAACCTGCCACAGGTACAACTTTTCAGCGGGATCAATATTCAGGAAAATTTCCGGGAGCATTTCTTTTAGTAAACCATTCCAGCAGGCGTCTTTTAATTTTTCATTTCCGGAAAGATTTTTTGAATTTTCAGGAGTATCCATTTCGCAATATTGCCTGGAGGCAAAATCAGTACCCGTCATTAATAATACTTCCTGTTGTGTAGGATTATTTTTCATATACAGAGCATTTAGATTGCTTATTGGGTTAGACGTGATATTCATAATATACAACAAGTTTTCCCAGAAAATTATTGTTAAAAATTAAAAAATAGTTATACCCCTTAGCTGTTGCATTTTAAAATAAATACCATTAACCCGATCAGGCGAAATTTTTAGATATTTAAAATCAATCCCGGGCGGTACAAATACAATAGCCAAATGATAAGGCTATTAAATGAATCAGCGTATCTATTAATGATCACTTTAATAAAAAACCCGGGCTATTTGCCCGGGCTGCACTATTTTTAAAACCGCATCGCCGAAAAGTTATCTTTATGAATTATTTTTATTCGGGCTTTTTAAATGCGGCATCCGTTAACATTGATTTATTGAACAGGTAATATTTACCATCTTTATTATTGCGCCAGTAGCGGTGGCCCTGAAGATCGTAGTAGAACCTTCCATCTACACTTTTATTTGCGAACTGATCATTAACTGCAATTACTTTTGGTATTGATTCTTTTGGCTTTCGTTTAATTGCCGGTTTTATTGCCATTAATGAATCATTCTTTTTTATTACGGGAGAAACTGCGCCCTTGTTATCAGTATTTACTTCGGTTTTGGCGGGATTGATTTTTTTGCTGCAACTTTGAGCTGCCATTATAATTAAAACGCTTATAATTGCGGGATATAATTTTCGCATTTCTTTCCTTTTCAATCCTTATGTCAACAACTTAACCAAAAACTGTTAATGCTCGAATTCATAATTACTTTTAAACCAGGCTCAATATAATTTCTTTACCCGCAATCACAATACCGCCCGGTTATTTCCTCAACCCCGCAATTAAATTAATGGTAAGCGCCACCACAAATGTATTAAGTGCAAATGCCAGCAAACCATGCGCCAGAGCGGTTCTTCTAAACTTACGGGAATTGATTTCGATATCCGAAACCTGAAAGGTCATGCCGATTACAAAAGCGAAATAGGCGAAGTCAATATAGTCCGGTTTTTTTCCGCCGGGGAAATTGAGCGCCTTAATATCCGGCAGGCCATTTTTCCCTTCATCATAATAAATATGGGCATAATGAAACGTAAAAATCGTATGTACCATTACCCAGGAAAGCATCATACCCGATATGGATAAAATTACCGTAATTATTTCCCTGTCCGGCGATTGGTCTTTTGTGATGATTAAAAGCAAAACAGTAAACATGCTGGCAAAGGAACTTAGCAAAATACTAACCAACACCAAGAACCTGCTTCCGTCTTCTTTGTTTGCCTGCTTAATGATTTCCGGCACAGGGCGTGTAAAGAAAACTATCCAGCTTGTAAGGATAAATGAAAAAGCAAAGGCATCCCAAAGAATTGTAATGGTAAGCACCCGGCTTAAATGGCTGTTGCGAATAAAAATAAAAGTTATCAGCGACAAGCCAATGCTTAACAAAATCCGTTGCAACGGATGCATGCGTAAAAATATATTTCCCGTTTTTTTATTATGCAATGCAGATGTCATAATAAAATGTGTAAAGTGTGTTGAATTTAACTTGAAATATACGCCAAATTTTTTTGCTCGCCTGTATGGGAGCATTTCAAAAATGACATTGCTGTTTACAAATAGTGATTTAAATTAACAGTCTATAAAAATTTGCCCCGCTGTTTATAAAGTTTTCAATTATTAAATTTTGAAGTGAAGGCAATGATCAAAATAAAAGGGTAAATTCGCAGCGTGAGAAGATAATTCAGAAAGCGGCAATAGCTCAGTTGGTAGAGCATTAGCTTCCCAAGCTAAGGGCCGAGGGTTCGAATCCCTTTTGCCGCTCAATAAAATTGTTCTAACCCGGAACAATACTGTTTCCAAACGGCTCTGTTTATTTAATACAGGCTCACTTTTATTATAGAGTTTACATCTTCTCCTTAAAAAAAACAATTCCAGTTTTACAAAAAATTATGAAATAAATTGTCGTAAAAAACTTAGGTATGTACCGTTTATTAAGTTTTATGTTTTTTGCCGTGCTACAAACCATGACCGTATATAAAGCAAAAATCATCGTTTCAAAGAAAGCTACGAATAAAAAAAGGTTGACCTCGGCAACCAAATCAGAAACTGCACATGACCTGGCCGGGGAAGGCTTCAAACCTTTTATGAATATTGAATTAGTTGAGGCTTATGAAAAATTTTTCCCGGCACGAAAACCGGATGCTGATTTCACTGTGGCGCTGGCATTTATGGGGAAACTGACTAACGGAGAAACAAGAAAGATTTTCAGGAAAAATGGAATCAGCAGCGCAGTCAGCAAAAACTGAAGGAGAAAAGCTATTCGCATTACTTTCGGATGAGAATAATTCGGTGAAGGTGAACAGGAGAATGATTCTAATGATGGTATTTATTCTGATATAATGAACATTTCAACAGAGGAGGTTAGGTTTTCGCAAATGGCAGAATTACTGAAACATAATGCCTCAATAATGTAAAAGCCAATACCTGTTTATTAAAGCAACTCAAATTGTCTTGCATGATGCACCACATGTTTATAATGCAATAAAATCCATTCTTCAAAATTTAATTCCCCAAATACCGGATGAAGTGTAGTTTTGTTTGCATCATCTTTAAAATAATCAACAAACTCATAAATACTTTTTTGCAAACCAGCAATAGCCTCCTCCATATTATTAGTTTGTAAAAGCAAAGGCTCTTCTCCCAATACTGTTGCCGGAGCCTTTGTATTTTCCTTAAACGGGGTATCACTTAATAAAAACATTTTAAACTTTGGTAAATGTTGCGCCGGAGTAACCAAAGGAAAATGAAGTTTATTGGATGATATTTTAAAAAAACCGGTTACATGTTCCACCATCTGTTGCCCGTTCATTTTGCCCCATCTACCAGCAGCACTGGTTGGTAAATGATTTATAGCCGGGATGAATTTATTTAAAATAAAATCGAGTTTTTCCTGGTTCATATAGTTATTTGATAATTACAAAATAAAACAAAAAAGCAAGTCTTATGACCTGCTTTATTTTCTAAACAATAAAATTTTTCATCGCTGCACAGTGGCATCAATCTTTTTACATAACCCATCAAATATTTCTTCTATTCCACCTTCACCTTTTACTTCTACTACTTTGTTAAATTTTTTGTAGTAGTCAGCTACGACAGCAGTCTTATTATGATATTCCGCAATCCTTGCCCTTATTACACCTTCATTATTATCATCACTCCTTCCGCTTGTTTCTCCTCGTTTCAGCAAACGGTTTATTAATTCTTCTTCACTTACTTCCATCGCCAGCATTTTGTTAATGGATGTGCCTTTCAATTCCAATAATTTATCCAGTGCTTCAGCCTGTGCTGATGTTCTTGGAAAACCGTCAAATAAAAAACCTTTAGCATCAGGGTTGGTTTCCAAAGCAGAACTGATCATACCTATTACCACTGCATCCGGAACCAACTGCCCCTTATCCATTATACCTTTTGCTTCAAGTCCTAATGGTGTTTTATGGGCAATTTCCGAACGTAATATATCACCGGTGCTAAGATGTTTTAAACCATACTTCGCAATTAGTTTTTCGCTTTGCGTTCCTTTACCGCTGCCCGGAGGACCGAAGAGTATTAAATTTAACATATTTTACTTGCTATCCTTTGTGAAACAACAAATATAAACTACGAACTTTAAAAATGCTTTAACAATTATAATATTTTGTTGAAAAACCAGACTTATTCTTAAAACTTAGTTTAAAAATATTTTTTAAATTTAGATTGTATATAATTTATGAAAAAGCAAATTTGGAATTTATCCGTAATATTATTCCTGATTACAGGATGTAATTCTGCGCAAAACAAAAAAAACGAAACCAAGATGGATTCAATTAATAAAAACAATCCCATTTACTCCAAATCGGATACGGATAAAATAAATCTTAGCAATGCTGAATGGAATAAAATATTACCCAAAGAGGTATATGAAATTGCAAGAGAAAAAGGAACAGAGCGGGCTTTTACCGGAAAATATAATAGTCATAAAGAGATTGGTACATATTATTGTGCGGTTTGTGGTAATCCCCTTTTTAACAGCAATGGAAAATTTGAAAGCAGTTGCGGCTGGCCTAGTTTCTTTGAACCCATAAGCAAAGGGAGTATAATATATGCTCCGGATAATACTTATGGAATGAAAAGGACGGAAGTAATGTGCGGCAGGTGCAAGTCGCATTTGGGGCATGTATTTGAAGATGGCCCACCACCAACAGGGTTACGATATTGTATTAACTCGGTGATCCTGGATTTTGAAAAAGCGAAAAAAGCTGAAAATTTGTTTAATAAATAATTTCGAAAACAGGATTTTTATATAAAATATTTGGCTTTTAAATATTTAAAAAACAGGCAACATTGGTTCACCAGGAATTGGCGGATTGATTAATGCGATTTATGCGCCGCACAACAATTCTGAAATGCTTTATCCTGAAAACGGAAACTTCTAATTTTGGAAGACTGAAAATACTTTAGGCAAAAGGTTACCCTTTTATTAATAAGCAGTCAATTTTGAATATTGATGCAATTTACATGCAGCAATCCAATTCATCATTTTTCAGATGGTTATTGCACAATGAAATGTTAGAGGTTCATTGAACCCGCGAGTAAGTATTAATTGCTATACGACAATTAATAATATTTTTGGCGGCTGTATTACTGATATTATAGAAACAATAATCCAGGTTGATAAACAACAGTAAAATACAGGTGGCAGGCAAACGAAAAGTTTATATAAATCCGCAAAGGTGATGTCGGGCTTTATAAAAAAAACTCGCAATTTTATTTGTGGTTATGCACAGGCAATGGTAAAGCAAGGATTATAATAAATTTTTAAACACTTTTAATTTGGGGTATTGTGAATATACAATAAATTAATTTGCATTCTTTTAAATTTACCTTTGCACTTTATTATATATTTCATCTAAATTATTAATTGCCATGCCTTCCACCAAACTGAGTAAACTTTCTGAAACCCTTATTGGTTCTGAAATTGTAAAATTAGGAGCGGAAATAAAGGAAAAAATCAAGCAGGGTAATAAAATTTATAATTATACTATTGGTGATTTTGACAGCGCCATATTTCCTATCCCTCCCGAATTGGAAAATGAAATCATTACCTCCTATAAAAACCATAATACTACTTACCCCCCGGCGGAAGGCATTGCTGAATTGAGGGATGCGGTTGCAAATTTTATTCAGGCACGGGAAGGCATTTCATTCAAATCGAATGAAATATTAATTGCCGCCGGAGGAAGGCCGCTGATATATGCGGCATACAGGGCTATAGTTGACAGAGGGGATAAAGTAATTTACGCGGTACCAAGTTGGAACAATAACCACTATGTTCACTTTACCGAAGGCGAACATGTAGTAATAGAGAGTAAGTTGGAAAATAATTTTATGCCCACGGCCGATGAAATTAAACCGCATTTGAAAGGTGCTTCATTATTGGCATTGTGCTCTCCGTTGAACCCGACCGGTACCACTTTTACGAAGGAAGAATTAGAGGCTATCTGCGATATGGTGATTGCGGAAAATGCACAGCGGGGTTATGACGAAAAAAAACTTTATTTGTTGTATGACCAAATTTACTGGACGCTTACATATAGTAAAGTAATACATTACAATCCAGTTTCGCTAAGGCCCGCAATGAAGGAATTTACTATTTTTATTGATGGTATCAGCAAGGCATTCGCCTCTACAGGAGTAAGGGTTGGGTGGGCGTTGGGACCTTCTTATCTGATTAATAAAATGAAAGCAATCAACAGCCACCTCGGTGCATGGGCGCCAATGGCAGAGCAAAATGCAGTGGCGAAATATTTAGGACAAACAAAAGCAATAGATATTTATTTTACACATTTTAAATCAGAACTGGAAGAAAGGCTGAATATAATTTATACGGGATTTAAGGATCTTAAGAAGGCTGGTTTTACTGTAGATGCTGTAGCGCCACAGGCGGCAATTTATTTGACGATACAAATTGACCTGGTCGGAAAAACTACTGAAGAAGGAAAAAAATTAATCAATCAAACGGATGTAACAACTTATTTATTAAATGAAGCAAGACTTGCCGTTGTGCCTTTTTCCGCATTTGGCGCTTCGGCTAACAGCAGTTGGTATCGGTTAAGTGTAGGCACAAGCAGAAAAGAAGAGATTAATGAAATGCTGGCCAAATTAAAGGAAGCATTGGCAAAATTAAGTGTGGAGTGAAATGGCGTTTTAAATGGGCAGGATATTTCTAAAAAGCATAAATAAAATAATAAAGCTTGTAAATTAGAGATCAATTCATACAATTCAAAAATACAAATGGCTTTAATTCCTGAACACGGATGGTATCCCTTATTGCCGGTTTTTTTTTAATTACCTTATATCTGTTGAGATCAATTATTTCGTGGGCGATTACTAAATTATCCAGGCGCTCTACCTTATAGAGTAATTCATGTAACAATTCAACCTCATGCTCAATGGCCTGAGGGCTTAAAAGTTCCTGATTGAATAATACAAGCAGATCCCGGTTCATTTTATCCATTTGCGTAAGGTTTTTCTTACCAGTCAAATTTAATTAGTATCCCACTAATCCTTTTTTACTTGGACAACCACATTGATTCTTTTTTGATGAAGTGCATCCGGTTAAAATAATGGAAACAATTAACATGAACGATAAAGCGATTTTAAAATAGCGTTGCATAATATAAGGTTACTAAATTAAACTATTTTCACAAATAATTATTGTATTCTTAAAATAGTCAGCAAAAAGATTAACAGGATTTCAAATAAAAACACCATATTAATTGTTCCGCTTGACTGGGGCCTTGGCCATGCAACACGTTGTATTCCGCTGATAAGAGAGCTTTTGGCAAATGAATGCGAGGTAATAATTGCCGCGGAAACTGCCATAAAATCATTGTTGGAAAATGAATTTCAACAACTTACCTATATACCACTGAAAGGTTACAGGATGAGTTATAGTAAAAAAAAGTCTTGGTTACCCCTGAAAATATTATTCCAGGTACCACAGATATTACTTGGCATTTATAATGAGCATAAATGGTTAAAAAAAATTGTAAAAAAATATTCAATTAACGCGGTTATATCGGATAATCGCTTCGGGTTATATCATTCGGATATTCCTTCTGTATATATCACCCACCAGTTATTGATAAAAACAGGAAACAGATTTTCTGATAAAATCATTCAAAATATTAATTTTTGGTTTATTAATAAATACACTTTCTGTTGGGTACCCGATTTTAAAGGAAAGGAAAATATCTCAGGAGAATTATCGCATCCATCACTAATTCCTTCCAATATTAAATATATCGGAGGTTTATCAAGGTTTGAAAAAAAAGATGGCTTTGAAAATAAGTATGACCTGCTGCTGCTGATTTCAGGCCCCGAGCCACAGCGTACAATTTTTGAATCGTTATTGGTAACACAACTTCAAAATTACCAGGGCAATTCATTATTGATAAGAGGCCTACCTGGTATTGACGAAAATGAAGAGAATACATTTTATACAAAAAATAAAAACCCCCATTTAATTATTAAGGATCATCTTCCCGCTCAGGAATTGAATGAAGCAATACAACAATCTAAATTAGTCATAAGCAGGAGTGGCTATACAACTATAATGGATTTGGTAAAACTTAAGCAAAAAGCCATACTGGTGCCAACTCCGGGCCAGAAAGAACAGGAATACCTTGCCGGGCATTTAATGGAACAGTACTTTTTTTACACTACCAGCCAAGAGGGGTTTGTATTAGAAAACGCATTGAAACTGGCAGCGGCTTACCCTTTCGCAATTCCCTCTTTTGATATGGAGCAATACAAAAAAACAGTATATCAATTTGTTCATTCGCTGTAAAGCCTCCAACTTTACCAATCAATTTTATTTGTGCATTTAAAAATGAAGGCGCACCTCGGGTTATTGGGCACTAACCTTTTTTTTGCCATTAACCTGAGTGCTGTAAAATATCTTACCGGCAATAATTTCATGCAGCCTTTTGGCATGAATGTAATCAGGGTAGGCGTGTCCGCTATCCTGTTTTGGTTATTATTTTTAATGAAGCCTGTTAAAAGCAATATTGAACGGGCGGACCTTACAAGGTTTGCCCTATGTGCTTTAATGGGTATCGCCATCAACCAGATGCTTTTTTTAAAAGGCTTATCGCTTACCTACTCCATTCATGCGGTATTGCTCATGTTGACCACGCCAATCTTAATCACTTTCATTGCCGCATGGCTTTTAAAAGAGCGGATAAATATCTTTACGATTATTGGACTGGGCTTTGGTATTAGTGGAGCGGTATTGCTAATTACCTCAGGGAAAAATTCGGGTAATGGCGACAATATTTTGATAGGCGATATTTTAATCCTCATCAATGCCATTTCTTATACTTTTTATTTTATTTTAGTAAAGCCCCTGATGTTGAAATACAACCCGGTTCAGGTAATACGATTGATTTTTTCAATGGGGTTTTTAATGGTGCTTCCATTTGGATGGAACGAATTTATTGCTGTATGCTGGAGTAGTTTTGGATTGGTCGAATACACTTGTTTGGGATTAATAGTAATCGGAGGGACTTTTTTGGCTTACCTTTTTAATGTGTATGGCATAAAAATTTTAGGGGCATCGGTAGCCGGTACTTATATTTATTCTCAACCGGTATTCGCGGCTATTATCGCCATGATATTTTTAAAGGAAGCCCTTGAATTGTATAAGGTATTGGCGGCAGTATTGATTTTTACGGGGGTTTACCTATGCAACAAAAAAATAAAAAATGATTAGCTTTTATTCAGCAGCAACAAATGAGGATTATACCGCAGCGGGCTTATTGTTTAAAGAGTATGCGGTTTCAATTAACATCAACCTGGATTTTCAGCATTTTAATGATGAATTGGAAGGATTGAAATTGATGTATGCCAAACCTTTTGGCGGTATTATTCTTTCAAAAGAAGGAAATGAAATGATTGGTTGTGTAGCAATTAGAAAATTAAGTAGCCGGGCAGGCGAACTAAAAAGGATGTATATTAAACCCAGTCATCAAAATAAGGGTATTGGAAAAATTTTACTGTCGAAGGCTTTACAATTAGCAAAGGAATGTAATTATGATTTTGTAAAATTGGACACCTTGAATTATATGCTTCCGGCTATCCACTTATATAAACAAGCAGGTTTTTATGAAACGCCCGCATATTATCATAATCCAATTGCGACAGCCATTTATTTTGAAAAAGCTTTATAAAATATAATGCCGCTGCTTTAGGCCATTTTCAAATTATATATTTCAGGAAAGTTTGGGATAATCAAAAAAGAGAAATCCTTTTTTAGCTTTTTTAATATCGGACCATTTTTTCGTTTGAACCTGTATGGCATAAATACCACATGTAGGCATATTATCAATCTTTATGGCATCAGTCAATGTGTTTACAAATACCGTAATACCGGGGTTATGAGAAAAAACCGCGACTGTATTTAATGAATCATCAAGGTGCTCTACCACTTCATATAAATCTTCAGCGGTTGCATGATACAGCATGGTTACATAAAGGATCGCATCCAATGATTTGTTATATGATTCGCAAAATAATTCAGCGGTTTTTTTCGCCCTTTTGGCGGGGCTTGAAACAAAGGCTTCAATCTGAATTTTTTTATCTATCATCCTTTTTGCCATCAGGGGGGCATCCTTTTTGCCACGGTCGTTTAGTGGCCGCTCAAAATCATTGAGTGTGCCAATGTCCCAACTGCTTTTTGCATGACGGATCACAAGAAGCGTTTTACCCCCGTACCCGATAGATAGCCGGGATGTATTTATGCTCTCTTTTGAATTGTTCATTTGAATATTTTAATTTTTAACCATAATTAAATTTATATCAAAAGTTTTCTTAGTGTTGTTCCTACCGCCCATTAGGTACATCCCGATTATTTCGTAAAGGTTTTGGGGTTAATACCCTCTCACATCCTTTCCCTCCATATAATTCATAAAAGCCTTATTACATACCCGGTTTCCCCCTGGGGTAGGATAGTTCCCGGTAAAATACCAATCACCGGTATTGGTTGGGCATGCCATGTGCAAAGTTTCAATGGTTTGATATATTACTTTTACAGGGATAGTAATTTCTTTTGGCGTAATCAGTTGTGCGATTTTTTTTGACATCTCCCCCAGTGTAAATGGCTTGTACAATTTCCTCACTACATTTTCCGTATGCAATTGATTGTTGCGTTGCAGTTCCTTACACCTGGTTAGTAATTCTTCCAATAAATTTTCCTGTTTACTTTCGTGTATCAATTCAATTACGGCTTTAAAGGCGATAAAGTCCCCCATTTTACTCATGTCAATTCCATAGCAATCGGGATAGCGTATCTGCGGTGCTGATGAAACAACAATAATTTTTTTGGGTTCCAATCTCGCCAGCATCCGGATGATACTTTCCTTTAGCGTGGTTCCTCTTACAATTGAATCATCAATAACTACCAGGGTATCAAGATTTTTTCGCACGGTGCCGTAAGTAATATCATAAACGTGCTGTACCATTTCGTTCCTGCTGCTGTCCTCAGTTATAAACGTACGCAACTTTACGTCTTTGATAGCGATTTTTTCAAACCGGATTTTCCGGCTAATCATCTCCGTTAATTTCTCTTCATCAAAATCATTACCCCAGCTTAAAATTCTTTCTACTTTAATTTTTTTAAGATAATCATCGGCTCCTTTTACCAGGCCATAAAAGGCGGTTTCCGCTGTGTTGGGTATAAAAGAAAAAATAGTATTCCTTAAATCATAATCAATCGCTTTTAAAACAGGCTCGCTTAAATACCGGCCAAGCGCCTTTCTTTCATTATAAATTTTTTCATCGCTTCCACGGCTAAAATATATACGTTCAAAACTGCATGCTTTTCTTTCAAGGGCTTCCACAATTTGTTCAATATGGTAATTGCCATCCGCATCTACCAATAAAGCGCAACCCGGCATTAGTTCCTGTACTTCATTTTCACCTACGTTAAAAGCAGTTCTGATCGCGGCCCTTTCACTGGCGGCAACTATTACATCATCATCTACATAATAATAGGATGGCCGGATGCCATGCGCATCCCTCATTACAAAAGCGCTGCCATTACCTACCAATCCGCAAAAATTAAATCCACCGTCAAAAAGCGGTACCGCCTTTTTCAACACCTTGGCAATGTCCAGGTTTTCTGGAAATGCTTCGTCTTCTTTTACCAAAAAGTGATGTATTACTTCCATCATCGCGGCAAGGTCGCTTTGCCGCTGAAATACCCCGGGGTCAATATTGATAAGCCCAAATAATTCTTCCGTATTAACCAAATTGAAATTGCCGGCCAATGCCAAATTCCTGGATGGTATGGTATCTCTTTTAATAAATGGATGGCAAAACTCTGTATTGTTTTTACCCTGTGTGCCATAACGTAAATGGCCTAATAATAATTCGCCCAGATAGTTTACATGACCCTTCATCAAACCGGGATGGTTTTTAATATCAGGCTGGTATTTTTCTATCTCCTCTATTTCCTTTCCTATCTGAAAAAAAAGATCCTGAATGGGTTGATTGGCGCTGCTTCGCAGGCGGTGCAAAAAGGGATAACCAGGCTCCACATTCAGTTTAACGGTAGCGATGCCAGCGCCATCCTGTCCGCGGTTGTGCTGTTTTTCCATCAATAAATACAACTTGTTTAGGCCGTACAATACTGATCCATACTGTTGCTGATAATAACTGAAAGGTTTGCGAAGGCGAATGAAGGCAAGGCCACACTCGTGTTTGATTTCGTCGCTCATGAAGTATAATAAGTTGCAAAGTTAAAGGATTGTAAACTAAAAATCCCGGCCTCAGGCCGGGATCGCATTTTAATATTGTTAACACTAAAGGCCGCTTATTGTAAGGCCAATCTGATAAGGCCGTATAGATGGCCCGGCAACATCCTTCAGCAATGAAGTAATTGAATAAGCTCCAAATAAGGAAAAATTTCCAATACCTACCCTTGCCGTAGCAGCCAAACGGGTTCCGTTAAAAAATGTTTTTTTATTTTGTTTTTCAGTAAAACTATTTATGGTAGCGTTGCTTTTATTTTGCAGTGTTTTACCTTTGGTATGCGCATTCAGCATTGTACCTACCTTTACGCCCAACCCTATCTTCCAGCTTTTCTTTTCGTTTACCGGGTCAAAAGTATATCGTAATTCGATGGGCACTTCCAAAAATGTAGTTGCTAACTTATACTTCTTGAAATGTTGATCCGCAGAGTCCAGGCTGGTGAAGGGTAAAAGCGTTGAGGATGCTTTTACATCCACATTGGTGTTTTTAAAAAAGATGCTGCTATGGCTGATACCTAATCCCAGCGCCACACTCCAGCGTGGATCGCTTTTAAAAGGTTTATTCATCATGACTGCGATATTGAGGCCACGCGAAAAACCATTCATCCGGCTCTTTATACTATCGGGTGCGCCGCTCCAGTTATCCTTACTAAGCTGTATCATAAAATGATCGCCTGCACGATCAATGTTTACTTTACTCCAGTCTTTTTTCTTTTGACCAAACGCAGTACTTATTAACGCTACTGCAATCAATACGGACAATGTTTTCTTCATATTTAATCTTGAAGGTGCAAAATAACGGCAAAAATTTTAATGAAGCGTTAAATTGATTGCCTTTGATTATATTTGCATCCTCTTTCTTCAAAATAGTTGGAAGAAAGGGGCCTATAGCTCAGTTGGTTAGAGCACCTGACTCATAATCAGGTGGTCCCTGGTTCGAGCCCAGGTGGGCCCACACTAAACAGTCCCTGCAGATTTGTAGGGACTGTTTTATATAATGTTTAACCTTTCGTTAACCCAAGGTGCAAGTATTTTTGCGACCTAAGAATTTA
>JAVHOI010000190.1:0-3008 GCA_036169975.1 Ferruginibacter sp.
AACCAATCTGAGTTGGTCATCAATAATACCATCTTTACAAAGCTGGTTTATAACATTCAAGCGCATGAATTCCGAATTCCTGAAATTATTTATTTGAAAATTTATATCCTTTAAACCACTAATCAAATCCCTGATGGAACTTTCCAAATCGTGCGCCGGCTGATGGTTTGGAGCTAATTTTTTAAATAAGCCAAAATCTACTTTGTAAGATCTTTTATCCGGCTGTGCATTTTCGTTTATTGATACCCTGGTATCAGGAAGAAAGTTTTGAATTTTATAAGCCAATTCTTTTACCATATAGTTCCATTCGTTACTACCTGTATTTACAACAAGATAGTCGCCACCTTCGGCAGATGTCCGCTCATGAGACCACCTGATTGCCCTGGCCATATCCAACACATTTATCAAAGGGCGCCAGGGTGTTCCATCACTTAGGATGGTAATCTCGCCGGAGGTTATGGCACAGGCAACAAAATCATTCAATACCAAATCGAGTCTTAGTCTTTCGCTCATTCCGCATGCCGTTGCAAAACGATGGCAGGTAACCTGAAAATCCTTATCAGCTAATTCTGCCAGTTCAACTTCAGTTGACACCTTTGATCTGGCATAAGCAGTTAATGGGTTAACGGGAGAGTTCTCTGTTCTTGCCTCATCGCCTGCAGCGCCGTAAACACTGCAACTGGATGCGAATATGTACTTTTTAACGCCGGCCTTTTTAGCTTTTCGGGCTATCTCCACAGCAGCCCTGTAATTGATATCAAGGGTTACCTCTTCAAATTTATTACCAATAGGGTCGTTTGAAATTGCCGCAAGTGAAATGACCGTATCCACGCCATTGAGCAAATGATCAGGGAATTGACGAACATCACCAAAGTATTGTGCATCCAGGTAGGCTTCGGGACTTATTTTATTGCTGGAAATGTATTTGGCAAAATAGCCAATATCAAAACCCACAATTTCCGCATTGGGAAAATTAGTCCTAAATTCTTTTACAACACCACATCCAACATACCCGAGATTTCCTGTAATTAATATTTTCATATTTATTGTTTTAGTTGTTTAATTTTTACCACTTAATCCATGAGGCATTACCGGTGTTGATTAATTCTTCCAATTCAGACTTGTCGCGTAGCGTATCCATAGGTTTCCAGAACCCATGATTTTTATAAGTAAAAAGTTCTCCGGCATTCGCAAGCTGTTCTAATGGTTCCCTTTCAAAAACAGTCAGATCGCCATCTTGTATATAATCGAACACTTCGGGTTGGCAAACAAAATAGCCGGCGTTTACCCAGTTTCCATCACCTTTAGGTTTTTCAAGGAAGGATAAAACCCTTTCAGTTCCGTCTTCGATGGATAAGGAACCAAATCGCCCTTCAGGCTGCGAGGATGTCATGGTTATCGCCTTCCCATGCGATTTATGAAAGGCAATCAATTCCTGAATATTAATATCCGCTACGCCATCACCATAAGTGAGCATGAATGGTTCGTTGCCAACAATCTCTTTAGCCTGTTTAATCCTTCGTCCTGTCATTGTATCCAATCCGGTATCTATAAGGGTAACTTTCCATGGCTCCGCATAATTTTTTATATTTGTTTCTTTATGTGTCGTCATGTCTATTACCAAATCCGAATTATGACGCTGGTAATTCGCGAAATATTCTTTTATCATGATTCCTTTGTAGCCACATAAAATAATAAATTCGTTGAACCCATAAGCGGAATAGATTTTCATAATGTGCCAAAGTATCGGCTTGCCACCGATTTCGACCATTGGCTTAGGTTTCATTCCGGTTTCCTCCGACAACCGGGATCCCCGGCCGCCTGCAAGAATAAGTACTTTCATAGATGGTATTTTATAAATTTTCTGATTAAATTAATTCAATTAAACATTTATATTGATAATTTATTGCGTTCAATTTTCAATAATTTTTATGATTTTTTCAATATAATTGGCAGGGCCCATTTCTTTAACCGTAATTTTTGCATTATTTATCAGGTCATTCCTAAATGCTTCGTCATTTTTTAATTTTTCATAGCCCTTGCGTATTTCATCACTTTGACCAACTTTAAATAAAATCCCATTTACATTATTTACCATATACCCTTTTACTCCGTAACCATCAGTAGCAATGATAGGTTTTGAATTGGTCATGGCAAAGGCTATTATTAACATGCCACAAGGTGATGTCTCATTAATAACGGATACCAATATGCAAAATGCCTGGCCGGCCAATGCGTAATATTGATCATGTGAAACCTGTGAAAACCGCAGTATCCTTATATTGGGGGTAATATTGGTTTCCGTAATAGCATAATCATCAGTACATACAATCGTAACCGGAATATCCGTGTTCCTAAAAGCCCTGATTACAATATTAAAATCCCTTTCGCTCTTTCCTGCCGTAAAAACGCCATTTCTAAAATAGGGATCATCCAGTTCTTTATCTACAGGAAAACTGGTGTCTATAATATCGAAAAAGGGTACAATTGGAGAATGGTTTTTGAGTTCGAATTTTGGAAAATCTTTTTTCACTTCATTCGACATCTCTAAAGTAGGCCATAGCACTGCCTTTGATTGCCTGAGGGCATTGTTTACCAAATGCTTTTTGTATTTCCTGAATATGGTATTTGAATTATAAATAAATGTAAAAAAAATAATGTTTGGAATTTCCAAATGGATAATTTTTTTTATTTCAAAAAGAATATACCCAACCATTTGTTGCCATAAAAAAATGGCATGATATTTTTTTCTGTTTTTAATGACATACAATGCCCCCCTGGTGTAGCAATACCACCTATATAATAATCCATTATCCTTCCCCTTTTTACAACTCCAAACTTTCCACTCATAGTTTTCCGAATAGTCATTATCCAACAACAACTGAAGTACCTGTACATTTTCAATTTGATTGGGCCAATCAACTATAAATAAAACCTTCTTTTTCATAAAGTTCAATATTGATTAGTTTCGTATTTAAAAGCAATGATACGAATATTATTTATTCACC
>JAVHOI010000191.1:0-3006 GCA_036169975.1 Ferruginibacter sp.
TAACATTATTCGATAATAATTTGGTACAATTAGCTCAAAATGATAACACCTCTCCTACCAATCTATTTTCAAGCATACAATTTAATTTCATCGCTGGTAGTGAATATTTTATTCGGGTTGAAAATATGAGTAACTTAACTACAGGATATTATACCTTACAAATTGGACGATTTTCAATAACTGGTAGCCCTACGTTTTGTACATCGGCCACCTATTCTGTTGTAAATATGCCTACTGGCGCCACTGTTACCTGGAGTGCAATTCCTTCAGGTGTTGTATTATTTAATCCGACCGGACCAACAACAAATCCAACAACAACCGCAACACAATTTAATAATGGGAATATAGTAATTCAGGCAAGCATTAATAATTGTGGAGGACAGTTTTTATTGACATTACCAGTTACAGTTGGCACTCCATCACCACCCGGCGCAATTAACTTCTCTTTAATTGACCCAACCTTTGGCAAATTATTCGCTGATATAGAACCCGTAGCTGGTGCTACATCTTACAACTGGTACATGAATGGCGCATTAAATACTTTATATCATGGTGCATCTGCGCATTTTTCAATTTCCAAAACCCAGTGCGATATTGAATATGATATTTCTGTGGAAGCGATCAATAGTTGTGGCACATCATCACAATCACATGCAAACGCATATGTACCATGTGACAATTATTATATGGTATCTCCTAACCCTGCATCAGGCGATGTGTCAGTATCGGCAGTGCAAACAAAATCTGCAAATGGCGCTAATACCACATTTGATGAAGTAAGGATTTATGATATGCAAGGCAATCTGAAAAAGAATCAAAAGTTCAATAACATAAAAACAGGTTTTATCAATATTGCGGGCCTTGGCAGCGGAACTTACTTTATAGAAATTATTAGCGGAACTTATAAGGAAAAACATCAATTGCTTATTCAGAAGTAACCAGGAAAATTTACATTAATTGAAGGGCATTGCTGTTACAGTGAAGCCCTTTTTTATCTTCATTAACGAAAATAATGAACCTATGGTATTTTAGGATGAGTATCAAATTCAGCAAGTTTAATGTAACGGTTAATAGTCAGGAACACTCAAAAAATAGTATGTCCAAAGTGGAGCCGGGCTATAAAAAATATCCCGCCTTTGGCAATACAAGGAGGTTTATTCCGTTATTGCTTTAAGACTTATCCAATTTAACTACATGAAAGTTTTTATGGCTAAAAGATATTACCTGGTGTTGGCGCTTAATTTATTAATGCTTGCAAATCTTTCCGCGCAAACCATTTCATCGGATGAATATTTTCAAATGGCACGTAAGGCCGCATTTGATAATAAGGATTATCCTGCCGCCATCCGGATGTGCAGGCAGGCGCTGCGTCAAAGCCCGGGCTATACCGATATTCAGATTTTTTTGGGCCGTGTTTATTACTGGAGCGGCCAGGCGGATAGTTCGCTGCTGATGCTGACGGCCGCGTTGCAAAATAAACCAGCTTATGAGGATGCATCCGTAGCCATAGCGGATATTGAATATTACAGTGATCATTATGAAATCGCCTTGAATTACGTTGAGCGAGGACTGGCATACAACCCAGCCTCAAAAGATTTGATGCTTCGAAAGGCGAAATACCTTACCGCTTTATACCGGTATAAGGAAGCCTGGTTTATTACGGATAGCCTATTGCAAACCGATCCTAAAAATAATGCGTTAAGGTCGTTGGCCGCCAGGATAAAAGATTACAGTTCAAAAAACAAGATCGGCATATCGTATGATTACACCTATTTTGATAAACAGTTTTCCAACCCCTGGCATATCGTAAGCCTTGACTACAGCCGCCAGACAAAGGCCGGCTCATTTATCGGCAGGTTGAATTATGGCAACAGGCATACCAGGAATGGCCTACAGTTTGAAGCGGATGCTTATCCCCGGATATCCAAAACTTTTTATGCCTATACCAATATCGGGTACTCCAATGATATGCCGGTGTTTCCAAAATTCAGGGCGGGGTTTTCTCTGTATGCCAATTTACCAAAGTCATTTGAAGCGGATGCCGGGTTCCGGTATCTAAATTTTGACAGCGATACCTGGATATATACATTTGCAATGGGCAAGTATTATAAAAATTTTTGGTTCAACGGGCGAACTTACCTGACACCTTCCAATAGCCGCATTTCACAATCCTATACACTTACCGCCCGTGTTTACGGTAAAGGCGCCGACGATTATTTTTCTTTTTTTATCGGGCAGGGCATTTCGCCTGACGATAGGAGCCAGGCCATCCTATTGAATAATCCGTATAAATTACAGACAAAAAAAATAGGCGCCGGCTACCGGTTTTCCGTAGCTGATTTGAATATTTTTTCTTTCTCGGCATCTTATGAAAATGTGGAATACCTGCCTAAAACCAAGGGCAACCAGGTAACTATTTCCGCGGGGTATCAGCGCAGGTTTTAGGAGAAGGAATGATCGTGAATGGTTAATAGTTTTATAGTATAGGGTACTTCACGGTTTATTTGATTGAATAAGGCAGTTAAATCGCAAATCGAATATTGACAACGCTTTTCTACATCCCGAAGGAACTTTTGGTGGGTAGAAAATTATTAGATATTACACCATACGTCCGTCCGCTTTATAGCGGACAATAAACATCACCCTTTTTTCTAACATAGTTTAAACAGGACCAGACTTTGCTATACTTCGCAAGGGATAAATTCGTGACTTTTTAATCCGATAGATTCTGTGTAAAATTAGAAAAACTTATTATGCCTCCTTCTTTTCTAAAGCTATTTTAAATATGTTAACAACCAGTTTTAAAACCTTAGGAGAATATTAGCCCAATTAGATCTCAAACCCTGTCTGCCTGATGCAGTCAGGCAGGCTTATTAGCTAATTGGCCCAGGTTGGTAGTACCTATTTTAAATTAATTATAAATAAGGTAATAAGGTCTAAGCGCTAATGCAATTTTACTCTACTAAGGTTTGAGCAAGTTCACTGTTTTACCCCTTGCGAAGTATA